>DYJB01000140.1:0-6668 GCA_020723365.1 Candidatus Aquidulcis sp.
TCGCTGCATGCGGACCGACGCCTCCCGAGCCTGCAGGCTTCGCTCGGGGGGCTGCCGGCCGCTCCTTCCCGTTTGGCGCTCGGCCTTCCCCTTGCCCTGGGGTTGGCGTGCGCCGTGCTGGCCTGGCACATGCGCCCGGCGCTCCAGCTTCGACTGGAGGCCGCAGCGCCGCCAATCGCGCCCGGCGCCGCCAGCGTGCCAGCGCTTTTCACGGCCGAGGTCCGTCGCTGGGAGCGGGAGATCGTCTCGTGGTCCGCGCAGTACGCGCTTCCCGCCGAACTGATTGCTACCGTCATGCAGATCGAATCGTGCGGCGATCCCCGGGCGCTTTCAGGCGCCGGGGCGCAGGGCCTGTTCCAGGTGATGCCGTTCCACTTCCAGCCCGGCGAGGATGCCGGGGATCCCGAGACAAATGCCCGGCGCGGGCTGGGGTATCTTGCCAGGGCCTTCGAGCTCGGCGGTGGGCGCATCGACCTGGCCCTCGCCGGGTACAACGGCGGACTGTCCCGCATCCCCCAGCCACCGGACACCTGGCCAGCCGAGACGCAGCGCTACGTCGCCTGGGGAACCGGCATCTACGCCGACGTGACGGCGGGCCGCCCGGACTCGCCCGCGCTCCAGGCATGGCTTGAGGCCGGTGGGGCGCGCCTGTGCCGCGCCGCCGCGCACCCCTCCTAGGACTTGCGCCCCCGATACCACTTCGTCCATGCAGTCTTGTGACGAGATCGGTTGGCCCATTCGCGCCAGCGGGGACGATCGCCTGCAATCCCGATAGCCCTGGCCAATGGGCGGACAGCCCCTTAGCCGCGGACGGCCTTGTGTCGCAGGCAGGAACCTGTGGCTGCCACACGGCGTCTCGCAGGCTCAGCCACCCAGTCCTTGCCTGCGATCGGCCTCCAGCGGATACAATCGAAGGTCGGATGCCCACCCCACCGGAGGCCGCCCCATGTCCGACTCCCAGGCCGTGCAGATCGCCAACCTCGAGGAAGCCTACCGCGCCTTCTGCCAGACACTGCGCGCCCTTCCTCCCAACGCCTTCCTGGCTTCCCTCGGCGACTGGACGCCACGCGACATTGCCGCCCACTTCGTGGGCTGGAACCGCATCACGCTCGTCGGCTCGGCGCAGCTGCGCGAGGGCGTTCGGCCGTTCTACTTCGACGACGGCACCAACGACTACCGACGGGTCAACGCAGACTTCTGCGCGCGCTTCGCCTCCCGCGACCAGAGCGAGCTGCTGTCCCAGATGGACTCCGCCATGGGCGAACTCGTGTCCTACCTGCGTCTGGTGCCGGAGGGCGAATGGGAGCTGGATACGGGTGTCGCTCACTACCGTCCCGGCCCGGCGACGGTGGCGCGCTGCGTCGACTCGCTCATCCGCGACTACCGCAAGCACCGGGAGGAGATTCTGGCAGGTTCCAGGCCGTCTGTCTGAAACGGGGTGGTTCGGCTGCGGGACATCCCTGTCGAGGTGGTCAGCGCTGCGGTGCGGCCCCCGAGGTCCCCGACGGCGGGTCGCTGCATCCGCTCCCGCTCTGCGGGAGCCAGACCGAGAACGTCGTGCCCCGCCCGACCTCCGAGGCCACTTCCAGTCGTCCGTCGTGGCTGCGCGTAATCCAGTAGGCGATCGACAGCCCCAGCCCGGCCCCTCCCGCCCCAGTCCGCTTGCGCGAACGGTCGACGCGGTAGAACCGTTCGAAGATGTGGGGCAGCTCCTCCTGCGGGATCCCCGGCCCGGTGTCGGAGACCGTCACGCGCGCCCAGTCCCCGACGCATGCCAGGCCCAGCGTCACCGTCCCGCCCTGCGGGGTGTACTCGATGGCGTTCGACGCCAGGTTCAGCAAGACCTGCTTCAGCCGGTCGCGATCGCCCAGCACCCGCGCCTGGTCCTCCTGCCCCAACCGCACCTCGACCCGCTCCTGCGCCAGGACCTTCGATTGCTGGAAGACCTCCAGCACAAGCGTATCCAGTTCGACCTCACTGCGCGCCAGCGGCAGGCGACCCGACTCGGCCTGCGTCAGCACCAGGATGTCCTGCACCAGGCGCTTCATGCGTTGCGTCTCGCTGCTGATGGCATCCAGCGACTCGGTGTCAAGCTGGCCCATCTTGCGCATCAGGTCAAGGTTGCCCAGGATGGTGGTCAGGGGCGTGCGCAGTTCGTGGGAGACGTCGGCCAGGAAGCGCCGTTGCGTCTCGAACAGGTTCTCGAGCCTCTCCAGCGTCTCGTTGAAGGCGATGATCAGCCTCCCGACTTCGCCCTGAGGCGGCCCGGAGAGCGGGATGCGCCGCGACAGGTCGTCGGCGCGGGTGATTTGCAGCGCCGTCTCCGTCACCCGCTCGAGCGGGCGCAGCGCCGCCGAGGCCGTCGTCCAGCCCACCAGCGCCGCCAACAGCACGGCCACCAGCCCGCCGCTCAGCAGGACGATCAGGAGCGCGTGCTGCGCCTCATCCACCGTTGTCAGCGGGCTCGCCAGCTGCATCGTGCCCACCACGGCGCCTTCCGGCTGGGCCACAAGCGGGTAGGTGAGCACGCGCAAATGGATGCCTTCGAAGCGCGCCTCGGAGTAGGCCGCCTCCCCCTGGGCCATGCGGTCCGGGTCGAAGGGCGTCTCCGGCACCGAGACATTCTGCGCCACCAGCGCACCCCCGGCATCCCAGACCTGCACGTAGACATTGGCGGTCAGGTCGAGCGCCATGGGAGGTAAGCGGATGCCGGTCACCTCGCGCCGGAAGGCCAGGCGGATGTCATCCGCCGCCACGTTCAGCGTGGCGTCGATCTCGCGGATCAGGCTGAGCGACAGCAGCGCGTAGACGGCAACGCCGAATGCCGCCAGCACCAGCGTCAGGACGGCGGCATACCACAGCGTCAGCCGGGCGCGCAGCGTCACGCCGTCTCCCGCAGCACGTACCCGACGCCGCGCACCGTGTGCAGCAGGCGCTCCTCGCCCTCGGCTTCGGTCTTCTGGCGCAGGTAGCGGACGTAGACTTCGATGATGTTGCTCTCCCCGCCGAAGTCGTAGCCCCACACCCGATCGTAGATCACTTCCCGCGTCAACACCTGGCGCGGATGCTGCAGGAAGAGCTCCAGGAGCTCGTATTCCTTGGCTGTCAGCTCGATGGCCCGCTCACCGCGGAAGGCCTGGTGGGTCCCCGTATCCAGGCGCAGGTCGGCGAAGGTCAGGACCTCGGGCGTCTCCGGCTTGGCGCGGCGCAGCAGGGCGCGCAGGCGCGCCAGGACCTCATCCAGGGCGAACGGCTTGACCAGGTAGTCGTCCGCCCCGGCATCCAGGCCCTGGACGCGATCCGAGACGGCGTCCTTGGCGGTCAGCATCAGGATCGGAACGCTGCTGGCGGCCCGCAGCCGCCGGCACACTTCCAGGCCGTCGATGCCGGGCAGCATCCAGTCCAGGATCACCAGATCCGGAGGGTTGTCGCGCGCCGAAGCCAGGCCGGCCGCGCCGTCGCTGGCGGTCTCGACCCGGTAGCCTTCGTAGATCAGCCCGCGGCGCAGGAAGGTCAGGATGCGTTCCTCGTCCTCGATGACCAGAATCAGCTCCCGCATGGTTCCCTCCAGGGCGGACACCAATCATACCTCCGCCCTCGGGCTTAACGCATCGAAGCCGCCCCTTCGGGCGGCCTCGATAGCGTCAGCGGTGAAACTAGACGACCTCGACCTTGGCCCCGGCCGCTTCCAGCTTGCCCTTGGCGTCCATGGCCGCTTCCTTGCCGGCCGCCTCCAGCAGCTTGGCATTCGGCGTCTCGGCCATATCCTTGGCTTCCTTCAGACCGAGGTTGGTGATCTGCCGGATGGCCTTGATCACGTCGATCTTCTTCGGACCGACGTCCTTGATCACCACGGTGAACTCGGTCTTCTCTTCCGCCGCCTCGGCGGGCGCCCCGCCACTGGCCGGCATCATGGCCATCGCCATGGGGGCCGCAGCCGAGACACCCCACTTCTCTTCCAGCATCTTCGTCAGTTCTGCCGCTTCGAGGACCGTCAGCTTGCTCAGTTCCTCGACCAGCTTCCCAAGATCAGCCATTGTTCACAATCTCCTTCACCTAGAGTCCGGATCGTACAGGGCCCCGCGGGCCCCATCGACTAGGCCGCCGCAGCGCCCTTGTCGGCATATGCCTTGACCACGGTGCCCAGCTGCCGGGCCGGGGCGGACAGGATGCCCGCCAGGCGCGTCGCCGGGGCGTTCAACAGGCCAAGCAGTTGCGCCCGCAGTACGGGCATCGGCGGCGTCTCCGCCAGCCGCACCACCTGCCGCGCGTCGTACACCACGCCGTTGACTACGCCGGCCTTGACCTTGACCTTGTCCGACTCCTTCGAGAAGTCGACGATGGCCTTGGCCAGGGAAACCGGATCGTCCGGCGCGAAGCCGATGGCCGTCGCGCCCTGCAGGGCCGCGTCAACCACGGTCATGCCGGCTTCCCGCAGGCTCACCCGCGCCAGCCGGTTCTTGACCACGCGGAACTCGCCCCCGAGATCCCGCACCTTGCGGCGCAGGCGCTCGAGGTCCTTGACCGGGAGGCCAGTGTAAGTCGCCAGGATGATGCCCTCGCTCTTCCCGATCAGCTCACGATACTGCTCGACCAGTGCCTGCTTGCGTTGCTTGGTGATCGCCAATGTCTCTCACCTCCCTTCAATGAAAAGAGTCTTTGCTTCGCGTCCGAGCCGCAGCAAAGACTCTCGCAACCGCCCCGTCTGCGGGGGCTGGAGGTTGGCGGTGAGCCTTCGCCTCGGCAGGAGATTAAGTCCCAGCCCAGCGGGACGCCTGCGGTCTTGGGCGAAGCCAGTTGTCGGTCAGCATCCC
Organism: Candidatus Aquidulcis sp.; assembly: GCA_020723365.1. Classification (GTDB taxonomy): domain Bacteria; phylum Chloroflexota; class Anaerolineae; order Anaerolineales; family E44-bin32; genus DYJB01. Next base: position 4,815 of record DYJB01000140.1, read on the forward strand.
GTTGAACGGGATGGAGTACCCACGTACGCTCGTCGTCAGGCGATGTTCGGATCGATCTTGATCCCCGGCCCCATGGTGCTGGTAACGGTGATCTTGCGCAGGTACGTGCCCTTGGAAGCCGGCGGCTTGGCCTTCTTGACGGCTTCCATCAGCGCCGTGAAGTTCTCGGTCAGGTTCTGCGCCGGGAAGGAGGCCTTGCCGATGGGCACGTGCAGGTTGGCGGTCTTGTCGACGCGGAACTCCACCCGCCCGGCCTTGAGCTCCTTGATCACGCGCGGCAGGTCGCCGGCCGGGACCACCGTTCCCGCTTTGGGGTTCGGCATCAGGCCGCGTGGGCCGAGCACCTTGCCCAGGCCCGACTTGCCGATCTTGCCCATCATTTCGGGCGTGGCCACGGCGGCGTCGAACTCGATCCACCCTTCCTTGATCTTGTTGATGACGGCATCGTCGCCGATGATATCGGCGCCGGCTTCCTGCGCCACACGCACGCCCTCACCTTCGGTGAAGGCGATGACGCGCACCGACTTGCCCAGGCCGTGCGGCAGCTGGACCGTATCGCGCACCTGCTGCTCGGCGTGCCGCGGATCGACGCCCAGCCGGATATGCACCTCGATCGTACCGTCGAACTTGGTGTAGGACGTCTCGCGCGCCAGCGTCAGGGCCTGGAGCGGCTCATAGAGCTTCTCGATCTCAACCCGGGCTGCCGCCTGGGTGTACTTCTTTCCGTGCTTGGCCATGCTGACTCCTTGTGGTCCTGGCGGGCCGGGGTACGGCCCTCCCACGCTAGTCTTCGACGACGATGCCCATGTTGCGGGCCGTGCCCTCGATCTGGCGCATGGCGCCTTCGAGGTCGATGGCGTTCAGGTCCTTCATCTTGAGCTCGGCGATCTCCCGGATCTGCGTCCGCTTGACCTTGCCCACCTTGACCCGGTTGGACTCGGCCGAGCCCTTCTCCACGCCGGCCGCCTTGCGCAGCAGGACCGGGGTGGGCGGCGTCTTGAGGATGAAGGTGAACGAGCCGTCGGTATAGATGCTGATCTCGGCCGGGATGATCTCCCCAGGCTTGCCCGAGGTGCGGGCGTTGTACTCCTTGCAGAAAGCCATCAGGTTCAGGCCGTGGGGTGCCAGGGCCGGGCCGATGGGCGGCGCAGGGTTCGCCTTGCCGGCCTCGATCTGCAGGCGGACGACGGTCTTGAGTTTCTTGGCCACGGGTGTTCTCCTTGAGTGGTCGTAGCGGGCGGGTCGGGCCGCCCTCCCACGCGGGCCTGACGGCGTGCCGTCAGGCTTTCTCGACTTGCAGGAAATCCAGCTCCACGGGCGTCTCGCGCCCGAAGAACGACACCATCACGCGCACCTTGGCCCGTTCCATATCGATCTCATCCAACGTGCCGATGAAGTCGTTGAACGGGCCGTCGATGATGCGCACCTTCTGCCCGGCTTTGTAGGTCACCTTGACCCGCGGCGCCTCGGCCTCCATGCGCTTGATAATCTGCGACACTTCTTCCGGCCGCAGCGCCGTGGGTTCGTTGCCCATCCCGACGAAGCCGGTGACGCCGGGCGTGTTGCGCACGACGTACCACGAGTCCTCCGTCAGGATCATCTGCACCAGGATGTAGCCCGGGAAGACGCGCCGCTCGACGGTGCGGCGCCGCCCGTCGCGCACCTCGATCTCCTCTTCGGTGGGCACGACGACGTCGAAGATCTTGTCCTTCATGCCCATCGTGTCGATGCGCTGTTCGAGGTTGTGGCGCACCTTGTTCTCGTAGCCCGAGTAGCAGTGCACCACGTACCAGCGGCGACCGTCGTCGGGCTCTTCGCCGGTCCGCAGCGCGGCGGCGTCCGAGGCAGGTTCGC
>DYJB01000140.1:6678-7444 GCA_020723365.1 Candidatus Aquidulcis sp.
GCCCGCCGGCGCCGGGGCGGCCGCCAGGCGCGGCTCAGCCACCGGCTCCAGGGGCATGTCCGCCGCCGGAGGCTCGAAAGGCGTAGGTTCTTCCGGGGCGAAGTCGTCCCGGGGCTCCTGCTCCAACTCGCTCATACCACCTATCCGAGGGTCAGGACCAGCCCCACCAGCCGGGCGAACAGGAAGTCCATCAGACCCAGGAAAGCGCTCATGGCCGTCACGACCACCAGCACGATGATCGTCAGCTGCGTGGCCTCTTGCCGCGTGGGCCAGGAGACCTTGCGCAGCTCCGCCACCGTCTCGCGCAGCGTGCGGATGATCACGTTCGGCTTCTTGGTCGTCGTCACCGTGCCGTCCCTCCGATCCGTCCGCGGCTCAGGCGGCGGAAGCCCAGGCAGGCCAGGCAGGAATCGAACCCACAACCCCCGCTTTTGGAGAGCGGTGCTCTGCCAATTGAGCTACTGGCCTACGTCCTTGCACTGCCCCGGCGAAGCCCGGCTTCGCCCTTACTTGGTCTCGCGGTGCAGCGTGTGCTTGCGGCACCGCGGGCAGTACTTCTTGAATTCGATCCGGCCCGGGTCGTTGCGCCGGCTCTTCTCGGTCGTGTAGTTGCGTTCCTGGCACTCGCTGCAGGCCAGCGTCGTCACCGGTCGTGTGTCCTTCTTCGCCATGGATCACTCCTGCCGCCATAGGCAGCAGGTCTCCTTCTATTCCAGGATCTCGGTAATCACGCCGGCGCCCACCGTCAGCCCGCCCTCGCGGATGG
>DYJB01000317.1 GCA_020723365.1 Candidatus Aquidulcis sp.
CCGCCTGGTCGAGCAGGGTGAGATGGTATTGTTCGTCGGTCAGCGTGATTTGCTTGCTTTCGGCCCGGGTGGAGGCCACCTGGAAGGCAGCCTGCCCCTGGGCGCCGGCGGTGATCTGCGCCGCCGGCAGGATGGTGTTGCTGCTCCCCGTCACCGCCAGGCGCAATTGCCGCCCGGCCACCGGGTTATCATAGGCGTCGCGCAGCGTGGCGCTGATCGCCGCCGTCTGCACGCCGTCCGCCGTCAGCGAGAGCGGCGTGAGGGTGATCGTCGAATGGGCCAGGTCGGTCGGCCCCGGTTCGAAGGTCACTGTGCGGGCGGCGAAGACCACCCCTTCGGTCTGGTCGCTGAACGTCAGGCTTACCGCTCCGGCCACCGTCGAGGTCAGGGTCACTTCATAGCGCCCCTGGTCGTCCGTCAGGGGGGAGGCCGGGGTTTCCAGGTCGGCCAGCAGCGTGCGATAGACCGGAACCAGGTCGGCCCCGCCCGTCAGGGTAATCCCGACCTGGTGGGCGGGGATGGGGTTCTCGAAGGCGTCCCGCAGCGTCAGCAGCGCCGTGATGGGCGCCGTGCCGTTGGCCAGGGCCGTCAGCGGGGTCACGGTAAGCGTGGATTTCTCCAGGTTGGCCGGGCCGGGGTGGAACGTGACCACCACCGGGGCGGCCGCCTGCAATTGCGGCGCGATGCGCGCCATGAAGACGCGCGCTCCCGTAACGGTCGTCGTCACCGGGAAGGTGTACAACCCGGAGAGATCGGCCCCCGTGAGGGTGATCCACTCTCCGGCAGAAAGCTGCTGCCCCTGGGCGTACACCGGCGCTCCCGTCACCAGCCCGAACTGGATCGGCTCGGCCGGGTTCACCGCGAAGCGCGCCGAGAACTGGATGGCGTCCGCCCCGTTGGCGATCGCCGAACCAGAAGCGGCGCTGAATTCCAGGCTCGGCGCCACCCGGTAGATCGTCCCGGTCGCGCCGGCGTTGGCGTAAGAACTGGTTCCGCCGTTGGCGGTGATTGCCAGGTCGGGGCTGAGGACGTCGGCGTACAGGGCAATGCGCCCGCCGCCGCCCCCG
>DYJB01000141.1 GCA_020723365.1 Candidatus Aquidulcis sp.
GCCATGATGGCATTCTCCGTCGCCGTCACGCTGGCCTCGTCGAGCAGCACGTCGGCGCCGTGCAGGCGCTGCGAGGCGTCGAAGGCAAACTCGCGCCCACGGTAGGCGACCTGGGCGCCCATGGACCGCAGCGCCAGGATGTGGGTATCGATGCGCCGGCGGCCGATCACGTCGCCCCCGGGTGGAGGGAGCGAGACACCGCCGCAGCGGGCGGTCATCGGCCCGGCCAGCAGGACCGAGGCGCGCATCTTGCGGCAGATGTCCGGGTCGAGATCGGCGCGCCGTACCTCTTTGGCCTGCACGCGCCAGGTGTGCGGATCGATGGTCTCGATCTGCACCCCCAGGCTGCCGAGCAGGTTGCGCATCGAGCGTACGTCGCCGATATCCGGGACGTTGCGCAGCACGACCGGTTGGTCGGTCAGCAGGCAGGCGGCAAGCAGGGGCAGCGCGGCGTTCTTGTTGCCCGCAGCTGTCACTTCGCCCTGCAGCGGACGACCGCCTTCGATTCGAAACGTCTGCATCGGCTATCCCTCGATATGGAGCGTAACCGTCTGCCCGGGCGACAGGTTGAAGCGCTGATCGGCCCGTCCGGCGTGGACGCCAATCTCCACCAGTCCGCTGCTGCCAACGTAGGCCAGCGGCTCGCCGGGCGGCACCTCCCCGTATGTGCGCGCCACGGGCAACCGAACGCCGGAGGGCAGCTCCAGGCGGAGAGCGGAGGCACGCACGGTGCGCGGCCGGTGATCTTGCCAGGCGGGGTTGAACTCGTAGGCCTCGCCGGCGGCTCGCAGGCGGCCGAGGCTGGTGACGGCATTCCCGAAGCCGTCGATCCACAGCACCTCCCCGCGCAGCCCGGTGGGAATCGCCTCCAGGCGGGGTGGGGGAAGCCGGACGATCTCCGCCAGAGGGGCACCGAGATCGGCGAGCCCGCAGGCGTTGGCCAGCCGTGCGGCAGCCGGGGCGAAAAGATCCCTGCCATGGAAGGTGGCGCTCAACGCTCCCGGGGTGAGCCGCGCCGGATCGAGTTCGACCGCTTCCACGGGCGCGCCGGGACCGAGGATCCACGAGAACAGCCCGTTGTCCGGGCCGACACCGAAACCGTTCGGCAGTCGCAGGGCGATCGCCCGGCGTGATGTCCCGACGCCCGGATCGACGACCGCCAGGATGATCGAACCACAGGGAAGATACTCGTGCGCCTGCCACAGTGTGAAGGCGCCGGCGCACACGTCTCCGGGGGGGATGGCGTGTGTCAGGTCGATGTGCCGGGACTCGGGCGCCAGACGGGCGAGCACCGCCTTGACCATACCGACGTAGGCGTCGCGCGTCCCGAAATCGGTCAGCAGCACGAGGGGAGGCTGTGGCATGGATACCCGGGGGCATTCTATCCGAGGGGCAGAGGGCGGTCAAACACAGCCCTCCGCACCACCTGACAGGTGGCTCCGCCATCTGTCAGGTGGTGTCGGGTCCGCCCTGAAACGTGTCGGCGGCAGGTGTCGCGGCGTGCCCGGGCTCGCCAGGCGCTCGCCTGCATCCGTCCTTATCGCGTTGCACTTAGAGCTGGAACCCGTGGCCCGGGGCCGTCCTGAGCCCGCGTGGTAAACTAGAGGCTTGTGGAAACGCCAGCCCCGAAAGCCCTGAACTCGCCGATTGGCATCCTGGCCTCGCTGGCCGCCGGCTTCGACCGCATCGCTGCTCGGCCCGCGCTGATCCTGCCGCCCCTGCTACTGGACCTGTTCCTGTGGCTCGGTCCTCAGGTGCGCGCGCAGGCCCTGATCGGCGACCTGATGCGTACGCTCCAGCCGCCGGCCGGGATCGACCCGGCACTGACCCAACAGCTGGAAGCGATGCAGCAGGCTTTCGGCGACCTGGCCGTGCGCTTTAACGTTTTCTCGGCCCTCTCTGCGCTGCCGGCGGGGGTTCCCAGCCTGATGGCGGCGCGCATGCCAGCCGCCAACCCCCTGGGCGTGACAGTGGCGGCCGAGGGTGGCGGGCTGCTGCCAGTCGCCGGGCTGTGGGTGCTGTTCACCGTCCTTGGCCTCGGGCTGGGGGCGCTCTTCCAGGTGCTGATCGCCCGGCAGCTGGCGCCGCCAGGTGAACTGGCGCCCGTGGGCCAGGCGTGGGGACGCTTCCTGCTGCTCTCGGGCATGATGTACGCCGGGCTGTTCCTGGCCGTGTCCGGGGCGGCCGTGATCGTCTCGCTGGCCTCGCTCATCCTGCCTCTGCTCGGCGCCGGGGTGATGTTCCTGGCCTTCAGCCTGGTCTTCTGGTTGGTGGTCTACCTGGCATTCACGCCGCACGGGATCATCCGCTACCGCCTGGGCGTGTGGCCGGCGATGCGCACGAGCATGCAGTTGGTACGCTGGAATATGCCGACGAGTGTGGCCTTCCTGGCGTTGACCATGTTGGTCACGTATGCGGCCGGGTGGGTGTGGGCGATGCCGGCGGAGGACTCGTGGTTTGCCGTCCTGGCGATCCTCGGCCACGCCCTGGTCAGCAGCATGCTGCTGGCCGGAAGCTACGCGTTCTATCAGGGCCGGCACGAGTGGATGCTGCACCTGCGGCGCGCCTTCCTGGCGCGCGCTGCAGCGATGGCGCCGTCCCCGACGCCGCGGCGAGAGGAGTGATTGTGGCCAAGAAGGACACTGCGGTGAGCAGCTACGCCGCCAAGGATATCCAGGTCCTGGAGGGGCTGGAGGCCGTGCGCCGCCGGCCGGGCATGTATGTCGGCGGCACCGACGTCAAGGCCCTGCACCACCTGGTGTACGAGGTGGTGGACAACTCGATCGACGAGGCGCTGGCAGGATCGTGCGACCGCATCGATGTCATCCTGCACAAGGACGACAGCGTGACGGTCGAAGACAACGGCCGCGGCATCCCGGTCGACCTTCACCCCGAGAAGAAGAAGCCGGCGCTTGAGATCGTCATGACCGTGCTGCATGCCGGCGGCAAGTTCGGCGGCGGCGGATACAAGGTCTCGGGCGGCCTGCACGGCGTCGGCGTCTCGGCCGTCAATGCCCTCTCGGAGTGGTGCGAGGTCGAGGTGCAGCGCGACGGCAAGGTGCATGCCCAGCGCTACGAGCGCGGGGCCCCCACCGGCCCGGTCAAGGTCATCGGCAAGACCTCCCCCGACAAGACCGGGACCAAGACGAAGTTCAAGTTCGACCGCAAGATCTTCAAGGATGAGGGCGCCACCTATCGTTTCGAGACGCTGGTGCAGCGCTTCCGCGAGATGGCTTTTGTCACGCGGGGTGTGACGATCGATCTGCTCGACGAGCGCGACGGCCGGGCGATGACCTTCTACTTCGAAGGCGGCATCACCTCCTTCGTGCGCTTCTTGAACCGCAACCGGGAGGTGCTGCACCCCGTGGTGCACGTCGAGCGCGAGATCGAGGGTACCGGCATCGAGGTGGCGCTGCAGTACACGGACGCCTACGCCGAGTCGGTCTACTCCTTCGCCAACACCATCAACACCATCGACGGCGGGACGCACCTGACCGGGATGCGGGCAGCCATCACGCGCACCATCAATGACTACGCCCGCAAGGCCGGGCTGCTCAAGGACGCCGATCCGAACTTCTCCGGCGACGACACGCGCGAGGGCATGACGGCCATCGTGTCCATCAAGCACCGCGACCCGCAGTTCGAGTCGCAGACCAAGGTCAAGCTGATGAACGCCGAAGTGCAGACCCAGGTGCAGCAGGTCCTGGGCGATGCCTTCAATGTCTTCCTGGAGGAGAACCCCAAGGCCGGCCGCGCCATCGTCCAGAAGTGCCTGACCTCGGCCCGCGCCCGCGACGCCGCCAAGAAGGCCCGCGACCTGGTCATCCGCAAGAGCGCCCTGGAAAGTCTGACGCTGCCCGGCAAGTTGGCCGACTGTTCCGAGCGCGATCCGAACAAGTGCGAGCTGTACATCGTCGAGGGCGACTCGGCCGGCGGTTCGGCCAAGCAGGGGCGAGACCGGCACTTCCAGGCGATCCTGCCCCTGCGCGGGAAGATCCTGAATACCGAACGCGCCCGCCTGGACAAGATCCTCGGCAACAACGAGGTCAAGGCGCTCATCTCGGCCCTGGGGACGGGCATCGGCGAAGGCTTCGACCTGGAAGGCCTGCGCTATGGACGCATCATCATCATGACCGACGCCGATGTCGACGGCAGCCACATCCGCACGCTGCTGCTGACCTTCTTCTTTCGCTACATGGCCGAGCTGATCGAGGCCGGCCACCTCTTCATCGCGCAGCCGCCCCTCTTTCGCATCGCCTACAAGAGCAAAGTGCAGTATGCCTACAACGAAGGCGAGCGCGACAAGGTCCTCAAGGGACTGGACGGCGGCGCCGACAAGGCCTCCATCTCACGCTACAAGGGCCTGGGCGAGATGAACCCGCAGCAGTTGTGGGAGACGACCATGGACCCGGCGCATCGCACGCTGATGCAGGTGACGGTCGAGGATGCCGCCGTCGCCGACCGCACCTTCGACATGCTGATGGGCGAGGCTGTTCCCCCGCGCAAACGGTTCATCCAGACCCACGCCAAAGACGTCCGCAACCTGGACATCTGACCTCATGCGCACCCGCTCGGCCCAGCCGGGGCGCACGCTGGCGTGCGCCCCGGCTGCCGTTTGCCGGCGGCCCCGGCGCGACTTTCCCCCTGCCTTCCTTGTAGTAGCCTATGAACATGCCCGAGGTTGAGGATGGCGTTCTCGTCCGCCGCGTGCGGCAGGGTGACCTGGAGGCGTACGGTGAGCTCGTGCGCCGCTACCAGGGTTCGGTCTTCGGCGTCTGCTACCGCCTGATGGGCGAGCGGCAGGAGGCCGAAGATCTGGCTCAGGACGCCTTCCTGCGGGGGTACCAACGCCTCGACACCTTCGACCTGGCGTATCCCTTCGGGCCCTGGATCCGGCGCGTGGCAGCCAACCTGTGCCTCAACCGGCTGCAGCGCAACCGGCCGGTGACGGTGGAACTCGATGAGGAGGGCGGCTGGCAAGGGGGGGCATCCGGTTCGTCGCCGGAAGCGGTGACCGTCCGGCGCGAACAGGCCGAAGAGGTCCGGGCGGCGATCCTGGCCCTGCCGCCGGTCTACCGGACGGTGATCGAGCTGCGGCACTACCAGGACGCCACCTATGACGAGATCGCCCGCACGCTGCACCTGCCGCTCTCGGACGTCAAGTCGCACCTCTTTCGGGCGCGGCGCATGCTCTCCCGGAGGCTGATGGATCATGACGGTTGACGGATCCTGGCACCTGGCGGACGACGCCTTGCAGGCGCTCCTCGACCACGCCCTCGACCCGACGTCGGAGGCGGAGGCGCACGCCCATCTCGCGGCATGCTCCGACTGCCGCCACCGGCAGCGGCGTTGGGCGCGTTTGTTCGCCGAGATGGAACGCGCCCGACTCGACCCGGTTGCCCCCGATATCGCCGGGGCGGTGCTGATGCAGATCCGTGCCCGGCAGTCCTCGACGCGGGCCGTGCGCGGCCTGCTGTTCGGCGAGCTGGCCCTGGCGCTGGCGGCCGTAGCTGCGATGGGGCTGGGTGGTTGGCGCGCCCTTGGGCCGCTGGCGCTCCTGCCGCGCCTGCCCGACGTTGGGCAGCTGGTCGCCCAGTGGGTCGCCGGGGTGGCGGCCCTGGCGCGTCCGGTGCTCGCCTGGCCGCAGCCGCTGGCGCTGCGAAGCTCGATGCTCGAGATCCGCCTGCCGTCGCTCGAGCTGCCTCTGGTGGGGTGGGCGGCGCTTCTCGGTGGGGCGCTGATCGTGGGTCTGATCGGCAACAGCCTGCTGCTGCGGTCCGAGCCTCGCGCCGAGGCGGCTGGAGGTAGTTCGAATGGCCGCTGATGCCAGCCTGGGCCTGGCGCAAGGCTCCACGGCTCGCCGGAGGGTGAACCCGGCTGTGATGCTGTTCTTCCTCTCACCCATGCTGGCCGAACTGCTCACAGGCTCGGCGCCGCCGGCGGAGTTCTTCAACCCTGTGCTCTTCCTCGTCTTGTGCGCTCTCTACGGCAGCGGCGCCGTCCTCGTGCGGGAACTGGTCGTGCGCTGGAACAAGGGCTGGCCGTCCATCCTGGTGCTGGGTATGGCCTACGGGATCGTCGAGGAAGGCCTGATGGTCAAGAGCTTCTTCGATCCCAGCTGGCCGGATCTCGGCGTCATGAGCGTCGTCGGCCGGTGGGGGGGAGTCAATGTGCTGTGGAGCGTGGCGCTCACAATGTTCCACGCCGTGTGGAGCATCAGCATTCCGATCTTGATCGTCGAGGCGCTGTACCCCGAACGCGCCGGGTTGGCATGGGTTCGGAATCGCACGCTCGGTTGGCTGACGGCGCTGCTCGCTGCGGATGTCGCCTTCGGCTTCCTCCTGCTGACGCCCTACCGGCCGCCGACGCTGCCCTACTTGCTGGCGTGCGCAGCGGTGGCGGCCTTGACGGCATGGGCGCGGCGTCTGCCGGCGAGCTGGGTTAGCCAGTCGCCGCCGGAGCCTGAACCAGCCGAGCGCCGGGCCATGCGCGCCTGGATGACGGGCTTCGCCGGCACGCTGGCCTTCTTCTTCCTTACCTGGGTGCTTCCGAGCACCGGCGTCCCGGCGCTGCTCAACCTTGCGCTGATCGGCGCGCTGGCAGTCCTGGCGCTGGTCGCCTTCCGGCGGGTGTTGGCCAGCGCACGCTGGGGGACTGAACGCGCCGTCGCGGCCTGCGCCGGTGCACTGACGTTCTTCGTCGTGCTGGCGCCGCTGCAGCAGCTCGATGCGACCAGGCCCGACAACACTTCGGGGATGGCGCTGGTCGGGCTGGCCGGGGTGGCCTTCCTGGCCTGGGTATGGAAGCGTGTCACGGGGAGCCGCAGCGCCACGGCGCTGGGCGCCGAAGGTGCGCCCTCATCACCTTAGAAGACGACGGGAGGAGATGCCGATGGATACGATTCTGAGTCTGGCACTGGCCGTGCCGCTGGTGGGAGCGACGCTGGTGGCGCTGTTCGCCGTCCTGGGAGTGCTGTTTCGTCCCTGGATCGAGCGCACGCATGAGCTGGCGGAAACCCAGCCGCGCCGATCGCTGCTCGTCGGTCTGGTCAATGTCGTGAGCCTGACGGCCCTGACGCTGGCGCTGGCCATGATCGGCCAGAATGCCGATCTGGGAATCCTGTCGGTGATCAACATCCTGCTCCTGGCGGCGGCGGCGGTCGCCATCCTGTTCGGGCTGGCGGGTATGGTGCGCCTGGTGGGCGCCCACCTGATCCCCGCTGCGGGTCAAACTCGCCAGGCCGTGTGGGGCGGCGTCGCCCTGGTGCTGGCATGCCTGACACCCTACGTCGGCTGGTTCCTGCTCTTCCCCTACGCTGCCATGCGCGGCCTGGGGGCCTTCGTCCTGGCCGACACCCTGCGGCCCTCGGCCAAGTCCGCGGT
>DYJB01000318.1 GCA_020723365.1 Candidatus Aquidulcis sp.
GCTCGCCATCGACGTCGACGGCAAGCTCATGCGCTCCGTCGAGGCGTACCAGGCGTCGGTGCTCGGCGTCCACTCGACGAAGCCGGCGTTCCTCGGCGGCTCGGCGACGGAAGGGGACCACGACCACCTCGCGCCCGTGGCCATGGTCGGGGTCGTGCCAGTGAAGGCGTCCGCGGAGAACGGCCCGATCAGGCCCGGCGACCTGCTCGTCGCCTCCTCGACCCCGGGCCACGCCATGCGCGCCGGCACCCGCGCTCCCAACGGCTGCGTCATCGGCAAGGCGCTCGGCCGCCTGGAGGCGGGGACCGGTCTGATCACGATGGCCGTCATCCTGCAGTGAACGACGCCAGGAAAGGCAAAGGAGATCGACATGAACACCAGGCTCGGCATCACATCGATCCTGCTTGCAGCGGTCCTGTGCACCCCGGCGCTGGCCGGCTTCACCGGGACGGACCTGTACCTGCCGTCGGTGGGGGCCAAGCCCGGGGTGCCGCCGGCCGTCTGGTACACCACCGTCTGGGCCCACAACCCCACCACCACCCAGGCCAACGTCACCTTCTACCTTCTCGAACGCCAGGCGAACCTCGCGCCGAGGACCTTCACCGACACCATCCCCGCCGGCGACACAAAGCGGTACGACAACGCCGTCAAGACCATGTTCGGGGTCGAGACGTTCGGCGCCATCCGCGTGACCGCCAACGTCAAGCTCCTCGCCGGCGCCCGCATCTACTCCCAGTCCGGCACCCTCGACGACTCGGTCGGCCAGTACTTCGCCGGCCTCCCCGCCGCCTTCGCCATCGGCTCGGGCCAGTCCACCGAGCTCACCGGGGTGTGGCAGACGCAGCCCGCCGCCGACTCCACCTTTCGCTACAACTTCGGCTTCGTCGAGACCACCGGCACCGGCACCTGCCAGGTCAAGGTCACACTCAAGCACGCCACCGGCGCCGCGGTCGAGAGCAAGACCTACACGGTCCGGCAGTGGGAGCAGCTCCAGAAGGGCTTCAAGGACGAGTTCCCCACCCGCTCGACCGACAACGCGCGGCTGACGGTGGAGGTGCTCTCCGG
>DYJB01000319.1 GCA_020723365.1 Candidatus Aquidulcis sp.
ACGGGTAGGTAGGAGGGGAATCGGTGTCGCTCCTGAAACGCATCGAGCAGGGACAGGCCTCCCAGGCGCAGGCGCCGGCGGGGGGCGGTGCGGTCGGCACGGTCGCCGGCGGCACGACGCGCCTGGCGCCGCCGATCGAGCGCAAGCGCCCGCCGCAGGCCCCGGGCGGGGCCCGGGACACCTACTACGACCTCAAGGCCCGGGTGCAGAACAAGCTGCTTTCGGAGCTCGACCCCTCGATGGACGTCAGCCAGACGGCCGAGGTGCGCCGCACCATCGAGGAGCTGTTCGAGAACATCCTGACCGAAGAGAAGATCGTCCTCTCGCGTCCCGAGCGACGCCGGCTGTTCGAGCAGATCGTGGCCGAGATCCTCGGGCTGGGACCGCTGGAGCCGCTGCTGGCCGACGAGACCATCACCGAGATCATGGTCAACGGCTCCAAGAACATCTACATCGAGCGGCGGGGCCGGATCCATCGCGAGCCGGTGAGCTTCGAGAGCGACGATCACCTGATGCGCATCATCGACCGCATCGTGGCGCCGCTCGGCCGCCGGATCGACGAGTCGAGCCCGTACGTCGATGCCCGCCTGCCGGACGGCTCGCGCGTCAACGCCATCATTCCGCCCATCTCGCTGGTCGGCCCCACGCTGACCATCCGTAAGTTCGCCAAGATCCCCATCACGGTCGAGCAGCTGGTCGAGTACGGCACGGTCACGCCCGAATCGGTCGAGTTCATGAAGGCCTGCGTGCTGGCCCGCATCAACATCGTCATTTCAGGCGGCACGGGCTCGGGCAAGACCACGTTCCTGAACGTCCTGTCGCAGTACATCCCGGGCGACGAACGCATCATCACCATCGAGAACGCCGCCGAGCTGCAGCTGCGTCAGGAGCACGTCATCACGCTCGAGTCGCGCCCCCCGAACATCGAGGGCCGAGGCGAGGTCACCATCCAGAACCTGGTGGTGAACTCGCTGCGAATGCGCCCCGACCGCATCATCGTCGGCGAGATCCGCGCCTCCGAGGCGCTCGATATGCTCCAGGCGATGAACACCGGCCA
>DYJB01000142.1:0-6961 GCA_020723365.1 Candidatus Aquidulcis sp.
CGCACGCGCGGCTGCAGGACGGTGTAGCCGGCCAGCAGCGCTCCGCTCTTCGGATCGAAGACCGCCTGGTTGAGCGGGTGGGCCAGCGTGGCGATCAGCCGCCGCGCCCCGCCGCGGGTGAGCAGCGAATCGGCGTCCAGCGTGATGACGTAGCGCACGGCGGTCGGCTGCAGGCTCGGCTCGGCCAGCACATACGACGATCCCGGCCGGCCGCTCAGCCAGTCGCTGAGCTCGACCAGCTTGCCGCGCTTGCGCTCCCAGCCCATCCACACACCCTCGCTGGCGTTCCACTCGCGCTTGCGGTGGAGCAGATGGAAGGGCGCGCGCCGGCCCTCGCCGTAGCGCTGGTTGAGCAGGCGCACGCCCTGGCGCGCCTGGGCCAGCAGGTCTTCGTCGCCGGGCATGTGCTCGGCGGGCGCGTCGGCGAAGTCGGTCAGCAGGGCGAAGAGCAGGTTGTCGTCGAGCGTGCTCAGGTAGTGCTGTTCGAGCTGGCGCAGCAGCCCCCGGATCTCGTCACTGCTGGTGAGCAGCGCCGGGATGGCCACCAGCGTGGTGCACTCGGCCGGGATGCCGTCCTGGAATTCCATCTTGAGCAGCCGGTGGGGAGGCACGAGGCGCGGCACGACGACATGCGCCAGACCGACGGCCACGCCCACCGCCGGCACCAGGCCGATCGCCAGCACCGCGGCGGCCTGGAGCGTCGTCCCGCCCAGGCCGAAGGTGAGGCTTGCCAGGCCGGCCAGCCCCACCAGCGTCAGGAGCGAGATACTGCCAAGGTAGCCCCACAGCGCGTGCTCCCCGAGCCAGCGCAGCAGGCGCACCCGCGGCGCCGGCCGGTAGCCCAGTTGGGACTCGAGCGCCGACAGCCCGCGGTCAAGCAGGTAGAAACCCACATGGCCGGTGCGCTCGGCGAACAGCGTCGCCGCTTCGGCTTCCTCCGCCTGCGGGGGCCGGCCATCGGAGGGACGGCGCGAGCCCAGCGGCCAGGAGGCCGGGCGCAGGTGCGAGCGCGGGCGCTCGGGCGTGATCGGCCGGCGCCCTTCCGCCCGCCGCTGGCGATCGCCGGCCGCCAGCTCGACCGCCTGTTGGGCAACCACTTCTTCGGGCACGCCGCTCGCCTCCGCCAGGCGTTCGATCACCTTGCGGTAGCGGTCGCGCGTTTCGAAGTCCATGCGGGCGTAAACCTGGGCCGGGTCCTGGTGCAGGATGCGCTCGACGCGGCTGAGTTCCTCGAAGACCGCCTTCCAGTCCTCGATGTCGATCGCCCGCAGGTCGAGGATGCAGGCGGCGACGAGCGGCAGCTCCGCCTCCGCCGGCTGACCCTGCTCATCCCTGGGTGCCTCGGTCCGGAAGCGGCCGACCTCCAGCAGGCTTTCGACCGCCTGGCCGAGGCGGCGCAGGATGGCCAGGCGCAGCATGGCCGGCAGCGCCCACAGCTCGCCGATGGTCAGCGCGGCCGTCTCCTGGTAGGCGGTCAGGAAGCGACGCACGGCCTCGGGGTCGACGTGCACTTCGCTGGCGGCGATCAGTTCAGAGGCCAGGACGTAGACGCGAGGCAGCACGGACGGCGGCGGGCCGGACGTGAGCGGAAGCTGGCGGTAGTAGCCGGCGGGGAGGTCCTGCCGCACCTGGCGGATGACCTGCTGCACCAGGTAGAAGTTGTCCAGCAGCCATTCGGCGCCGGCCGGGATCTCGAGCTTCTGATCGGCCAGGCCGGCGTAGCGGCGCTGGGCACGCAGCAGCAGGGCTTCCAGGTCCTGCAGCTGCTCGACCAGGTTGACCCCGGTCGCCGGCCGGCCGAGGACGGGCTGCGCCGCCAGGCGGCGCGCCAGCTCCTCCAGCCCATTCGGCAGGAGGGCGGCCAGCGCCTCGAGGTTCGCTTCCGGCACGGGGTTCAACGCGGGCGGGCTTTGTTCAGTGATGCCCGTATTCCCGGGCCGCCAGCTCGGCGGCGGTGGGCTCGATGGCCTGGCGCGGCAGATCCTGCACGATCAGCAGCGGCGTCGTGCCGTACATAATGAAGGACGACGCCAGGCTGCCGTACGGCCAGCGCGTGCCGCCCGTGTAGCCGTGGGCGCTGAGCACGACCAGGTCGATCTTCTCGTCCTGCGCCAGCTGCTGCAACGTGACCGAGACGTGGTCTTCGACGAACAGGCGCACCTCGGCCGGGTACGGCAGGCGGGCTAGCAGTTCGTCCAGGTAGCGGGCGGCCTCCAGACGATTGCGTTCGGTGAGCTCGTTGGCCAGATCCTGGTCCTCGCGTGACGGCGGGGCGCGCCGGGGCAGCTCGGGCCTGCGCACGACGTGCGCCAGCGTGACGCGGGAGCCGTGCTGGGCGGCCAGGGCGGCGACGATGGGCAGGACGCACTCGGCGCGCTGCGATCCATCCAGCGGGACGAGGATGTGCTCGTAGCGCAGGCCGGCGATCTCGGGCGTGGTCGAGTGGTAGGCCGGGATCAGCAGGATCGAGGTGTAGGCCCGCGCCAGGATCTTCTGCACCACCGAGCTGACGTTCCAGCCCGACAGGCCGCTGCGGCCGTGCGACGAGAGCACGATCAACCCGGTGTTCTCGGCCTGGGCGTGCTCGATCACCCGTTCGGCCGGATCGCCCTGCAGCAGCACCTGGCCGGCTTCCTGGCCGGCGAGGCGCAGGCGCTCGGCCACCGCCTCGAGGTAGGCGCCGGCCTGGGCCTCGCTGTAGTGCCATTCGAGCATGTCGACGGCGCGCGTCCCGCTGCCGGCCTTGGGCTGCTCGACGACCTGCAGCAGCGTTAGGCGCGCACCCAGCACCCTGGCCATCGCCAGGCCGTGGGGAAGGACGCACTCCGCCAGCGACGAACCGTCCAGCGGGATGAGGAGATGTTCAAACATCGTGCCCTCCTTCCGGAGGAGCCGATCCGGTTCGACAGGCGTGGTGGCGAGCGGACGTCAGCGTGTCGGCGACGGGGTGGAGCGTGGATCGGCGTCGGGTGAGGGGAGGTCCAGCCGCTGGCTCCCGCACACCCCTGCTCCGGGGCGAGCTTCCCCCGGGCGGGTCTTCCTTCCTATAGTATCACGTCGGAATGCTCTCGGGCGTCGGGGCCAGGCGTGGCCGATGCAGGCGAGCGCCCGGCGCCGGATGGGCGGGGCGAGAAGGCCATCAGCGACTAGCCGCTACCCGCCAGCTGCCACAAGCTGCCTTTGCGACCGATAGCGCCGTGCTCGCTCCCCAAACCCCCCGACGAGGGAGATGCCCCACCCCAGGGCGACCTTGAGGACCCCGACACGCCGCGCTTCCGGACCGCGCTACCCCTCGTAGGCGCGCCGCAGCGCCTCCGCGTCGAGCTTCTTCATCTGGAGCATGGCAGTCATCGCCCGCTGCGAGCGCTCGTCGTTGGGATCCTCGAGCCAAGGCAGGATCGCCTCGGGGACAATCTGCCACGAGAGGCCGTACTTGTCCTTGAGCCAGCCGCACTGCTGCGCCGCCGGGTCTCCACCTTCGCCCAGCCGCTCCCAGTAGTAGTCCGTCTCCTCCTGGCTGGCGCAGAAGACCTGCAGCGAGATGGACTCGTTGAAGGTGAAGGCCGGGCCGCCGTTCAGCGCCGTGAAGGGTACCCCGTTCAGCTCGAAGTCGATCGTCATCACCGACCCTGCCGGCATGCCGTGGATCTCATGCCCGGCTTCGCCGTAGCGCACGATCTGGAGCAGCCGCGAGTCCTTGAACACCGACCGGTAGAAATCCACGGCCTCTTCGGCCTGATCGGCGAACCACAGACAGGGTGTGATGGGACGTACGCCGGGCATCGTCAGCCTCCTGCGGCGAGTCGTGGGACCCGCACGCGCCTGTGGCTCCAATCCGGCGCGATTCGCCCGGACCAGAGCCAATTCGGGGATCCGTTCTCCCCCCGATCTCCATCCGCCTGCGGCGCACGCCGCCGGCCTGCGGGCGCCGGCGTCACACGTGGGCGGAACCCCTGTCCTCCACACCGGTCGAGGACGGCTCGTTGCCTTTCAGGTCCGGGCGCTGCGCCCGAGAGGCGAGGTTCGCTCCCGCCATGGAGCGGAAGTCGCCGGCGCAGCCGCACTACGGCGCCGTGGCCTCCCCCACCCCGCGCGTGAAGGTCACCGGCGGCAGGTCGCCGCCGTACATCGTCAGCGTCGTTTCCGTGCACGTATACGGATGCGAGCCGGACAGGAAGAACGAGACATTGGTGTCCGACATCGCCGTGCGCGGGATCTGCGCCAGCACGATCCCGCCGCTGGACCACACGCCTTCCGACGACAGGTCGAACTCGCTGTCATCAAAGACGACGAACTTGTCATCCGTGTCGGGCACTGTCTCGCTGCGCCAGGAGGCCGTGCCTCCGCCGTTCCAGCTCATCTGCACCTGAGTCGTCTGTCCGCCCACGCTGCCTGTACCGCTCAGCGTCCAGGCGGACTGCGAGCCCTCGGCGAGCCCTTCCGGCGTGAAGACGAGGGTCATTTCCCCGCTGACCCCGGTCGCCTGCGCATTGATCCCCGCGCCGGCCGTTCCCTGGCTGAGCAGCGTGTCGGCCCACGGAAGGAAGGTGGCGTTGTCGAGCGTCCAGGTTCCCACCAGGCAGTCGCACGTGGTGTCGGGCGGGAGTGCCTCTCCGATCGCCTCCAGCTCGAGTTCTGCGGACGAGCCATCCGGGTTGGTCGTCGTGAAGAGCACCTGGTGTCCCGGCTCCTCGCAAGCGGTGTTGAGTCTCTCAGGCAAGGTTCCCCAGACCCCGGGTTCACCGTTGCGCTGGGCGGCATAACGGCCTGGTGCGCCGGCCAGCTCGGCCACGATGGAGAACCGGGTGTCCTCGGCAAAGTTCAGAAGGAATCTCTGGAGCACGAACGGCCCAACGCCGAAGTTCTGGATCCACACCTCTTGCGGGACGTTGTGGACCGGGCCCCGGTCGAAGGTGAACGGGACGGTCCCGCCTCCTGAGTCAGCGATGCGCCCGTCGAGATAGGCCCGACCGAACTCGTGGAACGTCTCCTCAATGCTGCTCAGGCCAGCCAAGGCTCGCTCCTGCTCGGGGAGACCACCGGAGGTCGGCATGGCTCCGATCAAGCCCAGCACGGCGGTATCGCCGGCGTTGCCCGCCACATACTGGAAGAAGCCGAAGGTCTCGTAGCCCATCCCAAGGAGGGCCGTGGACGGCGAGCGGCCGTCGAACGTGGGGATCCATCGATGTTCGTAGTTGACGCCCGGGTAGACGACGTTGCTGAAATACTCGGCCGTGCCCTCCGACCACCACCTCTTGTACGCCTGATCCACGCCCAGGAGCTGGGCGCGGAAGTTCCGCAGCTGGTAGCAGTGGAACATCTCGTGGGCGACGCTCTGCTGGAATTCCGCCACACCGAGAGCCAGGGCGGAGGGGAAGATCAGGATCGGACAGACGTCCGTGGCGCCGGGATGGTAGGCGGACACCTGTGCCAGATAGGAGGCCGAGGCGCCCGGCGACAGGCTGAAGATGATGTTGACCGGACCGATGGGTCCGTAGCGCCCGAGGGATTCCATCGAAGCCAGGGCGGCGGCGCTGGCCGGCTCGAGCCAGTCCCGGTCGGGATGGCCCTCGTACCAGATGGCGGGGTAGTAGATGGTGTAGCTCCCGACGGCGCCGACCGACCCCGAGACGTACTCGAAGCACGGGTAGGTCGTCACGCCTTCGAGCGGGAAGCCGGCCCGGTAGAGACCGACACAGTCGATCTGCGCCGGCGGACGGGCCAGGCCAGGGGAGCCCAGGCTCGATGTGGCCGGCCGGCTGTAGGCTTCGAGCTTCTCCGGGCTGGGGAAGAGCACATCCAGCAACTCGGCCATTTGCGCCCGGGCGGCCTCGTCCGGACCTTTGGCGATGTACTCGCCGGCGCGTTCGACGATGCTGTTGCCCTCCGTCGTCACAACTCCGCTGTAGGCCTGCGGCAGGGTGACACCCTCATCGCCGAGGAACGAGCGCAGCAGGCGGATCAGGCCCTCCTCGTAGGTGGTTTCGCCGGCGGCGACCTCGGCGTCGAGCACCTCGGCAAAGTCGGACGGTGGAGGCGGCTCGGGCGTCGCTGCCGGAGCCGGTTCTTCCGGGGCGGGCGGAGGCGCCTCGCCCGTCCCGCTCGGGACGCCCTGCCCGCCTGCCGGCAGGCCGCAGGCCAGGATGCTCGCCACAAGAAGAGCCAGGGGAAGGATCCAAGATCGCCGGGGCATTGAACCCTCCGGTGAATGTCCGGGCGTGAACTGCATGCTCCAGCCGTATTCGTTGGGCCTTGGCACGAGCGAAATATTACCATGCGGACCTACAACCTGAGAAATAAACCGGGGGGGGGCAGCGCAGACAGGAACATCGGCCGGCGGCTGCGCAGCCGAAACCGCAGGCGGTTTCCCGTCGGGGGCAGATCCGCAGCAGCCTTGAGTATCTCGCCGCGGCCCGCAGCGCGTTCCCCGCTTGCCGCCCTCGGTGCGCCGGACTAGACTCGTCCTCACGCTTCGCCTGTAGCAGCGCTCAGGCTGCGGAGCCTTCTCCATGGCGCGTCCCAGGCTCTCCCCGCCCTCCTTCTCCGTACTGCGAGGCCTTCATGAAACGTAGATCACCGCTCCGCTCGATTGCCTTTGCTGGCTGCGCCCTTGTCCTGGCCGCCGGCGCCGCCGCCGTTCTGCTCATGATCGGGGCGGCCGTCCTGACGCTCAGAGAGAACCCGCGGGTTGTCTCCGGCATCACGCCGGGCGTCTCCCCCGGCGCGGCCTACACGCTCAGTGCGCAGCAGCAGGCCGTCGCCGCCGAGCGCGGCGCACCCGAATCCTTCGCGCTGCTCTTCTACCAGGAGGAGCTCGACGACGGGTCGATCGGCGAAGTGCGCTACGAGACCTGGAGCTACTACGCCAGCGCCGAGGAGTTCACCTTCATCAACGGCGAACAGGTCTCCCGGCGCCCGATCGAGAGCCTCGGCGCCACCGTCTTTCCCACGCCCTACCTCC
>DYJB01000142.1:6971-7279 GCA_020723365.1 Candidatus Aquidulcis sp.
ACCGACTGCTGGAGCGTGCCGCTGCACCCGGGCCCGGCGATCGACGTCGCGCCGCGGTTCGCCGCCTCCATGACGCTGCCGGAGGTGGTCGACGCCGGGCAGCTCACCTCGTTCACCCTCGTGCCGCTGGAATCGGCCCTCCTGCCCGGAGGCGAAACCTACTTCGCCGCCGAGCTCACCTTCGGGCTGGTCAAGGGGCAGCTTCGCTATGTCGAGGCCCTGCCTCTGGCCGGGGAAGGGTGAGGCCATGATCGCGCAGACGCCGCTCACGAAATCGAGGCTCCTTCTCCTGGCTGTCCTGCCCGGCC
>DYJB01000320.1 GCA_020723365.1 Candidatus Aquidulcis sp.
GGACCAGCCGTCGAAGACGATGTGGTGGACGACGATGAGCAAGTGATGGCGTTCGGCCCCCAGGCGGAGCAGCCGGGCGGCGATGAGCGGCCCGCGGCCCAGCTCGAAGGGGTAGGCGAGCATGTCCAGGGAATGTTGCTGGACGGCGGCGGACTGTGCGGCGGCGTCCAGAGCGGCCAGATCCGTCAGCGGGAGTTGGAAGGCGGCCTTGGGGGCGATGACCTGCACCGGCTGGCCGGCGAGGGTGGTGAAGCTGGTGCGCAGGCTCTCGTGGCGCTGAATGAGAGCTGCCAGGCTGCGTTCGAGGGCGGGGATGTCGAGCGCCCCATGCAGCTCGTAGCCGAAGGGCACGTTGTACAGCCCGTTCCCCGGCTCGTACTGCTCGATGAACCACAAGCGCTGCTGGGCGAAGGAAAGCGGCAGGGGCTCGTTGCGGCTCACGGGTTTCATGGGTGGGAGGGCGGCTGCGCCGCCTTTCAGCGCCCGTTGGATCTCCCCGGCCAGCCCGGCGACGGTGGGCTGCTCGAACAGGCTGCGCAGGGGCAACTCCACGCCGAAGATTTCGCGGATGTGCGACATGACCTGCGTCGCCAGCAGGGAGTGGCCGCCGAGGTCGAAGAAGTTGTGCTGGACGCCGATGCGTTCGACCCCCAGGATGTGCTCCCAGACGCCGGCGAGCAGGGTTTCTTCGGCGGTGCGCGGGGCGGTGTAGGAATGTTCGTGTTCGTAAGAGCCTGCTTCGAGGGCAGGCAGGGCTCGCCGGTCCACTTTCCCGCTGGGGGTGAGGGGCAGTTGGTCGAGGAAGACCCAGGCGGAGGGCAGCATGTATTCGGGGAGTTGCTGCTTGAGGAAGGTGCGTAGCGCGCTCCCCTCGAGTTGAGCGCCCTCTTTGGGGATCACGTACCCCACGAGGCGTTTGTCGCCGGGGCGCTCTTCCCGGACGGTAACGGCTACCTGCGCAATCCCGGTATGGCGTTCCAACGCCGCCTCGATCTCACCCAATTCCACCCGGAAGCCGCGGATTTTCACCTGTGTGTCTATCCGCCC
>DYJB01000143.1 GCA_020723365.1 Candidatus Aquidulcis sp.
CGCCCCGCGCACCTCGGCGAGATCGATGCCCAGCACCTGGGCTACCACCCCGACGTAGGCCATGTTGGCGATGTAGTCGCGCATCTCCTTGGCCGGGTTGAGCTTGCGCAGCATCTCCTCCACCGGGACGGGGTAGAAGGTGATGTCCTCGCGTGTGCGGGGCGCGGTGATGGCATCGTTGTAGAAGCACACGCCGCCGGGGCTGATGCCGGCCAGATCCTCGGCAAAGGTCGCGGGGTTCATAGCCACCAGGAGTTCGGATCGCTCGCGCCGGGCGGTGAAGCCGTGGGCGCTGGCGCGGATGGTGAACCAGGTCGGGAGGCCCTGGATATTGGAGGGAAACAGGTTCTTGCCGCCCACCGGGATGCCCATGCGAAACAGGGCCCGGATGATGGCCATGTTGGAGGTCTGGCTGCCGGAGCCGTTGACCGTGGCGACGACCATGGAGAACTCGTTGATGATCGGCGCACGCCCGGCCGGCGCGGCCAGGCTCTCCTGCGTGGTGGCGACAGGCAGGCTCATCGGGCAAGACTCCTTTCGGCCTCCTCGGCCGGATGCGGCATGGCGCGGTGAATGGCCTCGCGGAATCGGTCGAGCTCAACACGATCCTGGAGCAGGCCGGCATGCTCGACCACATGCCGGTAGCCGGCATCGAAGTCGCCGGCCAGGATGGCCTGCACCATCTCCTCGTGGTAGGTCCATACCATCTGCAGGTAGGAGAGATCGGTGTAGACGTTCAGCCCGACGGCCTCGTAGGCGTCCCAGTAGGATTCCAACAGGCCGCGCACGAAGGCGTTGTCGAGGCGCGAGTAGATCGTCAGGTGCAGCTCGCGGTGCTCGAAGTGGGGGATCTGGACCGGGATGCCGCGCAGCTTCTGCCAGGCCTGATCGACCAGCTGGCGCAGATGAGCTTGATCGTCCGCGTCCAGCAGGCGCACGGCCGGGTACCAGAAGGCGACCTCGATCTGGTTGCGCAGCGTCCCGAGCTGCTCGAAGGAGGCCGGGTTCACCGCCAGCGCATAGCGCAGGCTGACGCGCAGCGCCGAATGGAAGGAGAAGTCGAGGCGCCGGATGCCTGTCTTGGGACGCACCTCGACCAGGCCCAGCGCACGCGCCACCTCAAGCTGCTCGCGTAGCTTGGCAGGGCTGATGGCCAGCTGGCGGGCGAGATCCTGGATCGCCGGCAGCCGGTCGCCGTCCGCCAGGGGCAAAGCTGCCAGGTAGGCAAGGAGCTCGTACGCCTGTTCAACCCTTGCCTCGCTGGGCTCTCGGTTGGCTTCTTTCATAGTATTCATCCTATCAATAGGACAACACCATTCTACTGGAGCAGAAGCCGGTTGTCAACGCCCACAGCGCACCCTAGACGCCCTGGGAAGGCGCACCCCGGACGGAGTCAGTCCCCTCCCTGCGGGCGGCCGAAGCCAGGGAGGACCGGACGGCCCAATCAGGCCTTTCCCTGGGCCCTGGGCCGCTGATGCCCTCCCGCTGCGCCCCACACAGCGCTCCTGCATGGCCTCTGCACCGCTGCCCGACGGACGCTCGGCCAACTCGGGAGAGTGGAAATGGGAAAGCCTCGGCAGTCTGGGGCCCGGTGGGCAATCCCCGGGCGGAACTGCAGGGCGAGTGTCCCGGTTTGCTGCTGGCTCTCTCCAGGCCGGTACGCACACTGTGGGCGGGCGGTACCGCACGCGGGTCGCAATCCAGGAGGATGCCGGACCATGGCCCTCCGCACGCGACCGAGTGCCACGTAGCTCGAAGGATCCCACCTCACAGGACTTCGCTGGCCGCCGTGTCGCCTCCCCCGCATCGTGAGCTCGATCGTCGGCGCAGCCGAGGGGAAGCGGCGGCGAAGATGGCATCGCCCTTCCGGTCGCGTCTGCTAGCCTGCAAGCAGGCTTTGCCCATCCCGGATCCCGCTCTGGGTGCATGTGCGCGCCGAGGGCCAATCCTCTTGGGCCGCGGGGACAGGCGCATGCTTGCCCATCTTCCTCCCACGGCGGCTGCTCGCACGTCCTGCCGTGCCCCCCTGTACGCTGCTCCCTGCTCAGCCTCTCTCGCTTATCGCCCCCACTTGGCTATGCGCAGAACGCCCTCATCAGACGCTCAAGCCGCCCTTCCTTCGCCGCTGGTAGAATGCCGCCATGCCCCGTCGGAGGAGATCGCCCGTGCCCTGGATTCCGATCCTGGTCGGGATCACTGCCGCTGCGCTGCTCCTGCCGCGGCTGGCGCTCGTTCAGCGCTATGCCGCGCGCATCTTCACCGCCGAGGGCGCGCCGGGTGGAACCACGGCCATCGTCTTCGGCGCCGGCTTGCGCCGTGACGGCACCCCAACAACGGTCCTCGCCGATCGCGTCTCCACGGCCGCCACGCTCTACCATCAGGGCCGAGTGCAGTCGCTGCTGCTCTCGGGCTCGACCCGTGGACAGCGCTACGACGAGGCCGAAGCCATGCGCACCCTCGCTCTCCGCCTGGGCGTGCCCGAGGAAGCGATCCAGGTCGACAAGGAAGGCAACCGCACCCTCGAGACCTGCCAGCGCGCGGCGCGGGCCTTCGGCGTCCACTCCGCCCTGCTCGTCACGCAGCGCTTCCACTTGCCGCGGGCACTCGTCCTGTGCGAGGCGATGGGCATGCAGGCCTTTGGCGTCGAGGCGGATCTCTCACGCTACTCGACCCGTTCACGCTGGATCTGGGAGATGCGCGAACTTCCGGCCTCCTTCGTGGCGCTGGTCGAGGCCGCTCAGGCCCGGCAGGCGCGGCGCGGAGTCGATGGCGCGGCGCAGGCGGGCTCGCGCACGGGAGGCCCAGGTGATACGTGAACAGGCGCTCGCCCTGCTTCGGGAGCACGTCACCAATGAGGGCCTGATCCACCACATGCTGTCCGTCGAGGCCGCCATGCGCGCCTACGCACCGGACTACGGCGGCGACCCGGAGGAATGGGGCCTGGCCGGCCTGCTGCACGACTTCGATTGGGAGATCCACCCGACGCTTGAGCATCATCCCCAGGACGGCGCCCCCATCCTGCGCGCCCGGGGCGCCCCCGAGTCGGTCGTACGCTGCGTCCTTTCGCACGCCGACCACACCGGCGTGGCGCGCACCACCGCGATGGAGAAGGCCCTCTACGCCTGCGATGAAATCACCGGGCTGATCACGGCGGTGGCACTGGTCCGGCCGTCGCGCTCCCTGCACGACCTGACCGCCCGTTCGGTTCGAAAGAAGTGGGGGGATCTTCGCTTCGCCGCCGCGATCGACCGTGCCCAGATCGAAAGAGCCGCGGCCGACCTGGGCGTCGAGCTATGGACTCACGTCGAACGCGTCATCGCCGCTATGCGCACCATCGCTCCCCAGCTCGGCTTTGACGCTCCCCCCGCAGCGTGAACAGCCTGCCGCCCAGCCCCACCAGCCCGGTGCTGGTATAATCGCTCGTCGGTCCTGATCCACGAGGTCAACTCGCGCTATGGACTCACCCAGAGACACCTCTTCGGGCAGCGCGCGTCTCTGCCCGACCTGTGGAACCCGGCTGGCCGCCGGTGTCACACGCTGCGTGGTGTGCGGCCTCGACCTGCGCCCGGGCGCCAAGCGCTCCGCCGGCGGCGGAAGCGCTCAGGTCTCGCTGTCCCTGCCCGTGGCGCTCGGCCTGTTGGCCGCCTTCGTGCTGCTCACCGCCGGCATCACCTTCGCCGCCGTTCGCCTGACCAACGTCGGCCTGCGCGCCACGCCGACGGTCACCCCGACGGCTACCGCCACGGTCACCCCCACGCCCCCTCCGACACTTACCGGGACGCCGGCGCCGTCTCCGACGGCCCTGCCCCCGATCGACTACACCGTCGTCGCCAACGACACCTGCGCCGGCATCGCCTTCCGGTTCGACGTCACGCTGCGCTCGATCCTGGAGCTGAACAACCTGACCCCCGACTGCCTGCTGTCCGTGGGCACGGTGCTCAAGGTGCCGCAGCCGACGCCCACGCCGTCGCCCGAGCCGACCGTCACGCTGCAGGCATCCGAGGCCACGGCCCAGGCCTGCGACCGCGCCTCCTACACCGTCGAAGCCAACGACACCCTGGCGGGTATCGCCGCCAACTACAACGTCGAGCTCGAAGCCATCAAGGAATTCAACGGCATGCCGAGCGATACGGTCTTCGTCGGGCAGGTCCTGACGATCCCGCTCTGCCGCCGGCTGCCGACCCCCGGCCCGACGCCGACGGCAACGCCGCCGGCTCCCTATCCGGCGCCGAACCTGCTCCTGCCGCGCGATGGCGAGTACTTCGCCCAGACGAGCAACAGCGTCACGCTGCAGTGGGCGTCCGTCGGCGCCCTGCGCGAGAACGAGTTCTACCAGGTCATCGTCGAGGACCTGACGGACTCCAGCGGCACGAAGCGGCTGGTGGGCTACGCCACCGACACCAAGTACATCGTGCCGACCAGCTTCCGCCCGAATGACACTCTGCCGCACATCCTGCGCTGGCAGGTCACCGTCGTGCGCCAGACCGGCACCGACGCCAACGGCAACCCGATCTACGTCACCGGCGGCGCGGTCAGCGACCGGCGGCACTTCACCTGGTCCGGGACCGGCGCGGCTCCAACGTCCACGCCCGCACCCTGATCCAAACCTTCCCGGCCCGAAACCAGCGGGGCTCGGCCATCGCCGAGCCCCGCACGCTTGCCGGTGCCAACGCCCTCTTCAGCTGAGCTTGAGCGCCTCGATCGATTCGCGCACACGTGCAGCGGACTGCTCGAGCGCCTGGCGCTCGTCCGCCTCGAGCGTGTACTCGATGACCTTCTCAAGCCCGCCTCGCCCGAGCTGCACCGGAACGCCGAAGAACAGGTCCCGCAGGCCGTACTCGCCGGTCAGGTAGGCGGCCGCCGGGACGATCAAGTGCCGATCGCGCAGGATGGCGTCGACCATCTGCGCCAGCGCCGCGGACGGGGCATAGAAGGCGCTGCCGGTCTTGAGCAGCGAGACGATCTCCCCGCCACCCTTGCGCGTGCGCTCAACGATGGCGGCCAGCCTCTCGGCCGGGATCAGGTCCCGCAGCGGGACACCGGCGACATTTGAATGGCGCGTCAGGGGCACCATGTCGTCGCCGTGCCCGCCCAGGACGTAGCACTCGACGTTGCGCACGCTGACGCCCAGCTCCAGGGCAACGAAGGCCCGCATGCGCGCCGAATCGAGGATGCCCGCCTGGCCGATGACGCGCTCGCGCGGCAACCGGCCGACCTTCATCGCCAGATAGGCCATCGGGTCGAGAGGATTGGTGAGGATGATGAAGATGGCCTGCGGGGAGACGGCCAGCGACTGCTCCACCGCCTGGCGCACGATGGCGCTGTTGGCGGCCAGCAGGTCGTCGCGCGACATGCCCGGTTTGCGCGGCAGGCCGGCGGTGATGACGACGATGTCCGATCCCGCCGTCGGCCCGTAGTCGTTGCTGCCGACGACATGGACGTCGCTGCCGACGATGGGCAGCGCTTCCGCCAGGTCCAGGGCCTTGCCCTGCGGCACGCCGTCGACGACATCGACGAGCACCAGGTCAGCGATCTCCAGCTGCGCCAGCCAGTGCGCTGTCGTGGCGCCCGTCTGGCCTGCACCCACAACTGTTACCTTCGGCATCCGGCCTCCCTCGCGCCAAAAAAAAGGTCGTCACCCCGGCCCGGATCAGACTCTGATCATGCGCCCCGAACGTCGCACCGCATCCGGTCAGCCGCCGAGATAGACGCAGCCGCGGCTGTCTGCCGGGCGTGCACCTGCGTCGGCCAGGTCGACTTCGATCCCGGCTCCCGGTTCCACTTCCCCGATGACCCAGGCAGCGATATCCTGCGCCCGCGCCTCATCAAGGTAGGAGTCCAAGGCCTCGGGCGGCAGGCACAGCAACAGCCCCCCGGACGTCTGGGCGTCAAAGAGGAGCATGCGTGCGTACTCATCGATGGCTTCATCGAACCGCACGCCAGGAGCGAAGAAGAGCCGGTTGTCGGCGGAACCGCCCGGGATGAAGCCGCGCTGCACGTACTTCTCTGCGCCAGCCAGGAGCGGCAAGGCGCGCAGGTGGAAGTGCAGCGATACGGCGGAGGCCTCGGCCATCTCGCTGGCGTGACCCAGCAGCCCATAGCCGGTGATATCGGTGGCTCCCCGCACAGCGTGCATCACGGCCAGGTTGGAGGCATCGGCGTTCAGCCGGCTCATCCACTGCACGGCCTGGGCGAGGTCCTGCGGATCCACGGCGCCGCGCTTGAGGGCCGTCGTGGTCACACCGGTGCCGAGCGGCTTGGTGAGGATGAGCATGTCCCCGGGACGCGCCCCGGCCTTGGTCATCAGCTGGGCGGGGTCCGCCAGGCCGACCGCCACCAGCCCGACCTTCGGCTCCTTGTCCTGCACGGTGTGGCCGCCGGCCAGCACGGCGCCTGCCTCGCGCACCTTCTCCGCCCCGCCCCGCAGGATCTCGCCGATGAGCTCCACCGGCAGGTCCGGCGGTACGGCCGCCACGTTGAGCGCCAGGATGGGGCGGGCGCCCATGGCGTACAGGTCAGAGAGGGCGTTGGCCGCCGCGATGGCGCCGTAGTCGTAGGCATCGTCGACCACCGGCGTGAAGAAGTCGGTCGTCACCACCAGGGCCCGATGATCGTCCAGCCGCCAGACGGCGGCGTCGTCCGGCGCGGCAAGGCCGACCAGCAGATCCGGGTAGTCTGCGGGCCGGAAGAGGTCTTGCAGGGGGCGCACGACCTGCGCCAGCGTCTCCGCGTTAAGCTTCGACGCTCAGCCGGCGCAGGAGGACAGGCTGGTCAATCGCACCTGTCGCCCGCTCGTCGCCCTTGGCGTGGGCTGTTCAGTCACACACACACTCCTGGCGAACAGAAGAATTGTAGACACGCGCCCGAAGCGTGTCAACGGATCCGAGCTTGCAGGTGGGCCGAGGGCCCCAGGAGCGTCATGCTCCGGGCCTCCCTCCCGGCCCTCGGCCGCGATGCCGAGGCCCGTCAGCGCCCTGTGACTCGGTGACCATTGCCACCCCGCCCGCTGGTCCGCCTCGAATCGGGGATCTTCCCGGCGAAGGGCATACGCGCAGGGCAAGCGGAGAGTGGCGCGGCAAGGGCGATCCCTGCGGTGAGACCACCTCGCGTGCGGTACGCCATCCTATGTGCTTGCCGGAATGTCCATTGAGGCCGCCAATGGCCAGCCAGCGTCTGAGTTCGTGACCCGCAAT
>DYJB01000144.1 GCA_020723365.1 Candidatus Aquidulcis sp.
GACGACCTTCAAACGGTAGTACAGGTCCTCGCGGAAGTGCCCATCGCGGATCATGCCGGGCAGATCGCGGTTGGAGGCGGCCAGGATCTGAATGTCGACGGCGATCTCGTTGACGCCGCCCACGCGGCGGAAGCGCTGCTCGTCCAGGACGCGCAGCAGCTTGGCCTGCATATCCATCTTGGTGGACGAGATCTCGTCCAGGAAGAGGACGCCCGTGTCGGCGACCTCGATCAGGCCCGGCTTGCGCTTCTGGGCGCCGGTGAAGGCGCCGGCCTCGTGCCCGAAGAGCTCCGACTCGATCATCGTGTCCGGCAAAGCGGCGCAGTTGATTGGCACGAACGGCTTGTCGCGGCGCGAGCCCCAGTTGCGGATGGCCTGCGCCAGGACCTCCTTCCCTGTGCCGGTCTCCCCGGTGATGAGCACCGAGGCAGCGGCCGAGGCGGCGCGTTTGGCTTCGTCCACGACGCGCAGCATGGCCGGAGTCTCGCCCGCCACCCATTCGACCTCGCCATGCGTCGCCTGGCGGAGCAGCGCCAGCTCGCGGCGCAGCCCGACCATCTCGCGCGCTCGCTCGACGGCCTTCAGCAGGCGCTCGAAGTCGAGCGGCTTCTGCAGGAAGTCCTGCGCGCCCAGCTTCATCGCTTCGACGGCAATCTCGACCTCTCCGTAGGCCGTGATCATGATCACCGGCGGGCTGGGGTTCTCGCGGCCAATGCGGTCGAGAAGCGTCAGCCCCGATCCGTCAGGCAGGTTGACATCCAGGAGCACGATGTCGGCCTGGCCGGCATCGAGCACCTTGCGCGCCTGGGCCAGGTCCCCGGCCTGGAAGGTCTCGTAGCCGGCATCGCGCAGCGCCTCGCTGACGAACGTGCGGGCGGTCTCTTCATCGTCGACGATCAGGATGGTGGCGGTCATCGCGGGATCTCATCCTCGGTGGGGAAGGGCAGCCGGATGGTGAACACCGTTCCGGCGCCGGCGTAGCTCTCGACGAGCAAGGCGCCCTTGTGAGCGCTGACGATGCGGCGGCTGATGGCCAGGCCCAGGCCGGTGCCGTCCTTCTTGGTCGTATAGAACGGGTCGAAGATGCGCTCGACGACGTCGGCCGGGATGCCCGGGCCGGTGTCGGCGACCTTCAGGTCGACCGACTGCGCCTCCGGGGCCGGCGCCAGCGTGATCGAGAGCGTCCCGCCTTCCGGCATGGCCTGCAGGGCATTGGTCATCAGGTTGACAATGACCTGCTCGAGGGTGCGCGGGTCGGCGCTCACCTGGGCCGGTGTGGCCTCGAAGGCGGTGTGGACGCGCACGCCGGATTGGGAGAGGCGCGGCTTCCAGCGCTCGAGCAGCCGGCGCAGCATCTCGGCCAGGTCGAGCGACTCCATCTTGAGCTCGAGAGGCCGGGCGAAGAAAAGCACGTCGCTCATCAGCTGGTCCAGACGGGTGCATTCCTTGCGGATGCGCTCGAGGGACTCGTGCAGGGGGTGCTCCGGGCCGAGGCGCGAGGCGACGAGCTGCACACCGGTGCTGATGTTGTTAATCGGGTTGCGCACCTCGTGGGCGAAGATGGCGCTGACCTCGCCCAATAGCGCCCGCTGGGTAAGCAGCTCATTCTGCGTCTCGATGGCTTGGTGCTCGCTGCGATCGCCAAGCACGAGCAGCAGCCTCGCCTCGCCGGCGCGCGTCGGCAGCACCTTGAGGTAGGCAGGAAAGGACGTCCCGTCGCGGCGGTGGAACACCAGTCCGGACTGCTCAACCTGGAGCTCATGTCCCAGGGCGTCGAGCAGCAGCGGGCGAACATCCTTGGGGCCCACCAGCACGTCCTGGATCGCCAGCCGATCCAGCTCGGCCGGCTGGTAGCCGAGCAGATTGGCCGCGGCCCGGTTGACGCGCACGACGAGCAAGTTCTCGTCGAGAGCCACCACGCCCTCGCGCAATCCGGCGAGCAGGGCCTGCACCTCGGTCTCGAGCTGGTAGGTGCTCCCCTGGATGTCGGCCATGGCCGCCTGCTGCAGGCCGAGCACAATCGCCGCATGGCAGATGTTGGCTGCCAGAGCAAGCAGGACGTCGGCCTCGGCCGGGGCATCGTCAGCGTCGGCCCAGCCGGCAACCAGCACCCCGATCCACGCCGCGGGCGTGCCCAGCGGGACGGTGCGCAGAACAGTCCAGCCCACGCTCCGGGCAGCCTTGTGCAGAGGGTGATCGGGACGCTGCCCGAGCGTCCACGTAGCGGGCCGGTGGAGTGCATCCATCGGCTCGGCCGCCAGCACCTCTGGGAATTCGGCCGGCAAGGCTCCACCCTTGGCATACCCCGGCGAGGAAGCAGCCAGGCGGTACAGTCCCATCCCGGAGGCATTCAGTGCCTTCGTGGCCATGCTGAGAGCACGCTCGATGGGTGCGCCGGCGCCCTCAAGCAGCGTGGCCGAGAGCTCCTGGAGCAGAACGAGGCGCTGGGTCTCCGCCTCGGCGCGCTGCTGGGATCGCAGGCGCTGGCTGCTTGGGCGCAGACGCAAGAGCAGGGCGAAGCGAGGGGTGCCGACGCTGGCGGCCGTGACGTCAACCGGCACGAGCTCGCCGGCATGCGTGCGCAGCGTCAGATCGTCGAGCCGGAGCTCGGGCGAAGGCCACTCGCCCGTGAGCGCAGCCAGCGTTCGCTCGCCGGGCTCGCCGGGGAAGAGGGCGATCGGCTCCATCGCCTCGGCGTCAGCACGCGACAGGCCTGTCAGGAGCAGGAAGGCGTGATTGCAGGAGAGAAGCGACGTCCCGTCGGGGGAGAGGACGGCCACAGCCTCCGCCAGCGAGTCGGCCAGGATCCGGAAGAGCTCACGGTGCGGATCGGGGCGGAACAATCGCGAGAGCGGGCTGGTCGGCTGTGGGCTCGGCAACGTTTACACCCTGAGTGCGGCGGGCTGGTCCTTCTTGCGGTGGCGCAGGCGCGCCGGGAGAATGCCTTCGATGGCGCGGTACTTGGCCACCGTGCGGCGGGCGACCTGGATGCCCTCGCGGCGCAAGCGGTCGACGATCTCGTCGTCGGTGAGCGGTCGCGGTTCCTGGTCGACCATCTCCTTGATGCGGTCGCGCACCGACAGACTGCGGTCGAAGAAGCGATCGAGGGGAATGATGCGTCCGTCGGGCAGCGCCACGGATTTGTGGGAGACGGCGCGCGAGATCGTCGACTCGTGCACGCCGATCTCGGTCGCCAGGCGGGCACGCGTCATCGGCTCCAGGAAACGGTCTCCGTTGAGGATGAACTCGCGCTGCTGGCGCACGAGAATCTCGAGCATCCGGCGCATGGTGTTGTTGCGCTGCTGCATGCACTTGACGAACAGGGCGGCGCGCTCCAGGTGGCGGGCCCATTCCTCAGACACAGGCTCCGTGCTCTCGGGGGCAGCCTGGCGGAACATCGGGTTGACCCGCAGCCAGCCGGCGACCGGGGCGAAGATCTCCACCATCAGGGCGGCCGCCTCGTCGCCGTTGCTGTGGCTGATCTGGATGTCGGGATTGTGATAGACGTTCGGGTCGCTGGCTTGCGGCTGGCGCCCGGAGCCCCAGTAGGCCCTGGCCGGGTACGGATTGAGCGAGTCCTGGATGAACGCTGCCGCCTGCCGAATCCGGCTCAGAGGGACATCCAGGCTTGCGGCGATGCGCTCGTATTCGTGGCGGCCGAGCTCGGAGAAAGCCTGGTCCAGAATGCGGCGGGCAAGCTGGGTCAGCGACGAAGCGGCGTCCTGGAGATCGAGCTGGGCCAGCAGGGCCTGGCGCGGTCCGGGGGTGGCCAGCCCGGGCGGATCAGCGTGGGCGATCATGGCCAGCACGCGCTCGACCTGAGCGAGCGTCGAGCGAGTCGTGCGGGCAATGATGACGGGAGCGTCTTGCAGGAAGCCATCCTCGTCCAGCGAGGAGAGGATGTAGGCCGCCAGGTAGCGATCCGCCGGATCGAGCCCGGTCGCCAACTGCTGCAGCACGTGGACGGCCAGGTCCTCCGGAGCGGCCGGCTCGCGTTCGGCCGGCTGGGACTCGCCTGTCGTCTCGCGGCGGGAGTAGCTCGCCTCCCGTGGCGAGAGGAAGACAATCGGGCCGTCCTCGGCCTGCGGTCGGCTGCAGGCTGGGCAGGGGCCGGGCTGGGGCAGGTGCCGATGGCAGGCGGGGCAGACCCGGTCCTCAAGCAGTTCGAGGGCAGGGTTGGCGGCCAGCTCGCCCAGGATCTTGTCCCGGAGCTCAAGGTTGGAGAGCGCCAGGAGCGTCATCGTCTGCGCCAGGTGGGCAGTGGTGAGCGGTCGGATGGATTGGTCTTGTACTTGGTACATGGTCCGCCTCGCCGTGGAAGTATACAGAAAGTCCCGGATTGCGCAACCAAGGTGCAAGTTCTATGCCGCCTGGCCCTGGCGTGCTAGAATCGTGCCATGTCACCAGGAACGGTCACCGTAATAGGGGGTGGGTTGGCAGGCAGCGAGGCTGCCTGGCAGCTTGCCGAGCGGGGCCACGAGGTCGTCCTGGTCGAGATGCGTCCGGGCGTGCCTACCGGGGCCCATGTCGGCGACAGGCTGGCGGAGCTGGTGTGTTCGAACTCGCTGGGTTCGGTGCTGCCGGACCGGGCTTCGGGCATACTGATCCGAGAGCTGGATGCGCTCGGATCGTTGCTGCTGGGCCTGGCGCGAGAGGCGGCCCTGCCGGCTGGCGGCGCCCTGGCTGTCGACCGGGAGCGATTCAGCCAGGCGGTCACAAGCGCGCTTACCGGCCACCCGCGCCTGCGGCTGCTGCGTGAGGAAGCGCGGGGATTGCCCGCCGAGCCAGCGATCGTCGCCAGCGGACCGCTGACCTCAGCGGCGCTCTCCGGAGCACTGGCGCAGGCCCTGGGTGAGGATCAGCTGTACTTCTACGACGCGCTGGCTCCGATCGTCGAGGCGGACTCGATCGACCAAACGGTCGCCTTCCGAGGCTCGCGCTTCGGGCGCGGCCAGGACACCGAAGGCGACTACCTGAACTGCCCGCTTGATCGCGATGAGTATGAGGCGTTCGTCGATGCCCTGGTGAATGCTGAACGGGTCGACTTGCGCGGGTTTGAGGCGGCCGTTGGCAAGGGTGTTCGCGCCGGGGACGGGGTCTACTTCGAGGGATGTTTGCCGGTCGAGGTGATCGCCGAGCGCGGCCGAGGCTCGCTGGCCTTCGGCCCCTTGCGTCCCATTGGATTGAAGGATCCACGAACTGGCAGGCGGCCGCATGCCGTGGTGCAGCTCCGGCAGGACAACGCCGCCAGGACGCTCTACAACCTGGTGGGGTTGCAGACGAATCTGACGGAGGCAGCGCAGCGCAAGGTGATCCGGCTGATCCCTGGCCTGGCCGGGGCGCGTTTCGCCCGCTACGGCCAGATGCACCGCAACACCTTCGTCAACGCCCCGCGGGTGCTTGAGCCGACGCTCCGCGTGCGGGGACGGGAGGCCTTGTTCCTGGCAGGGCAGATCACTGGCGTCGAAGGTTATCTCGGGAACATCGCCACCGGTCTGCTGGCGGGCGTGAATGTCAGCCGTCATTTGGACGGGCGGCCGTTGCTCGAACTGCCGCGTACGTCGATGATTGGCGCCTTGTGCCGGTACGTGACGCATGCCGATGGCCGCACGTTCCAGCCCATGAAGGCGAACCTCGGGATCCTGGAGCCCCTGCTTGAGCGGCCGCGCTCCAGGCCGGAACGAGCGGGAGCCTATGCAGCCCAATCGGAGGCCGCAATCAGCGCGATCAAGGCATCAATCCTCTGAGCTATAATGCGCATAGCCATTTCGCCCCCAATCTATTCTCCAACCAAACGTCCCATCCCAGACACAAACAAGGCTACGCGCAGGGCGCCTGTGTCTCTTTCGGCGATTATGGCGGCATTGGCGCTTTGCGCTTGCTCCGCCAATCCCCAGCTTCGGTTTGACGGGACGGGCGCGTTGGGATTGGTGGCCGAGCAGATGGCGTTTGGGCCCAGGCCACCGGGCACTAATGCCTCGCAGGCAACCGCTACGTGGATAGCCACAACGCTGGAGGAGAGCGGATGGACCGTCGAGGTTCACCCGGTCGAGTACCGGGGAGTGGTGCTGCACAATGTCGTTGGCCGTCTGGGCAGTTCGGGGAAGGGTCCGCTCATCCTGGCTACTCACTACGACACCCGACCCCGCGCCGATCGGGATCCTGTTGATCCCGACGCTCAGGTCCCGGGGGCCAACGACGGCGCTTCAGGCGTCGCCGTGCTGCTGGAGCTGGCGCGTGTCCTCCCGGAGCGGTTGGCGGGCCAGGAGGTCTGGCTGGTATTCTTCGATGGGGAGGACAGCGGCGGCCTCGACGGCTGGGAATGGCACGCCGGCGCCTCCACCTTCGCCGCCCAGCTGACTGCCATCCCGCAAGCCGTCGTCGTGGTGGATATGGTGGGGGATGCCGATCTGCAGCTGCCGGTGGAACGCAACTCCGACCCCGCGCTGGTGAAGGAGATCTGGGACGTCGCCGAGCGTCTGGGCGCAGGGGCGTTCGTGCAGGAGCCGGGCGCATCGATCATCGACGACCATCGTCCGTTCGTCGATATGGGGATCCCGGCGGTCCTGATTATTGACCTTGACTACGCCTACTGGCACACGGCGGCCGACACGCTGGACAAGGTCTCCGCAGAGAGCTTGGCCCAGGTCGGCCGGGTCCTCGAGGCGTGGCTCCTGTCCCGCCGCTGAGCGCTTGACCCACCGGACTTCGGGCGTAGACTGTGCCGTCCCCCGCCGGGGGAAAGCAAGTGGGTAGACAGGATGAGACGAGTCCCGACCTCAACGCAGCCTCCTCAGGAGCGGGCCTTTCTGGTGGGCATCGAGCGGGCGGAAGCGCCGGCGCTGCTCTCGATGGACGACTCGATGCGCGAGCTGGCACTGCTGGCGCATACGGCGGGCCTGGCGGTCGTCGGCGAGGCGGCGCAGAAGATCCGCCAGCCCGACCCCAAGACCTACCTGGGCTCCGGCAAGGTCGAAGAGATCAGGAGTCTGGCGGAGGACGCCGTTGCCGACATCGTCCTGTTCGACGACGAGCTCTCACCCCGCCACCAGCGTGAGCTCGAGCGGATCTTCGGCGACGACATCCGCGTTGTTGACCGCACGGCCCTCATCCTCGATATCTTCGCCCTGCATGCGCGCACGCGCGAGGGCGCCCT
>DYJB01000003.1:0-993 GCA_020723365.1 Candidatus Aquidulcis sp.
CGGCTACTCTACCCGGGTTGACATCCCGGAAGTCCTGACGTGGATCAACGGCTTCCTGCAGCCATAGTGGGGTAGCTCCCTTCGAGCGGCTAGGAAGACGTCACTGATCACAGGCTCAAGCCCCCTGTCCCCTCCTGTGGGGCAGGGGGCGTCCCTTCCTGGCCGATGACTTCGCACTCACGCGGTCGCGGAGTCTCCCCACGCCAGGCCCTGAAGCCCCTGACCACCGAGTGCCGCGTCGCGTTGTACTCCCCGGCTTCGATCGGCAGCTCGTACTCGATCGGTTCCAGCCGCTCAGGCCACCACTCGAGTTCGGTCTGGCGGTGTTCAGGCCTCCATGGCGCCGGCCCGTACACGGCGCCCATAGCGAGCACTTCCACGCAGGTGGCGTCGAGGAATGCTCCGGTGGACCGGCCGCAAGCTTCCCATGCCACTCGGGCCGCCTGATAGCCATTGAGAGTCCTGGCAACTTCCTGCAAGCCGCCCGCGGTCGGCTGATAGCCCGGCGCGCCGAACATGGTGGCCATCCGCCCCACGGCCCGCATGGCGTGGGAGCTTTCAAGGAAGGACGTCTTGACACCTGGCAACCCGCCCTCATCTCAGGTCGCCAACAACCCCCGGTCGGGCCTGGCCGGGTGGGTAGCCGAGAACCCGACGGCGTTCGCCGGCCTGTGGTTCGCCGCCAGCGCCGGGTACATCACGGCGCAGGGCCTGATCTTCCTGCCGACGATGGTAGCCCAGGCGCGTACCTTCGGAGGGACGGCGGCCTGGCAGATTGGCGCGATCACCCTGGCGCATGTCTACCTTTCCCCGGTTCTCCTGGCTCTCGTCGTGGGGGCGCTGCTGGGCGGCGCCATGGTCTCGCCGGGGCTGCCCAATGGCTGGGCTGCGGCGGTGCGCGGCGCAGTTATCGGGGTGATCAGCCTGTTGGCCTGGGCCTGCCTGGGGGCAGTGATCCTGGCATCGCTGGCCGGTCATGTGCCGGCCCCAGCC
>DYJB01000003.1:1003-9854 GCA_020723365.1 Candidatus Aquidulcis sp.
GGGTGCGGCGGAAGCGGCTGCCCTTGTGCTGCTACCCGTTCCCCTCGTGCTCGTCACCGGGGTCGGCGCGTGCGCCGGGTACCTGCTGCATGCCCTCTTCGCCGGGCCGAGCCCTGGGGGCGGCAGAGAGGCTGAGTCCGGCACCGAGGCCGGTTCCACCAAGGAGGCAGGAGATGAAGACGCTGAGGGGTGGTAGGCTTGAACCGGGCAGGACCGCCCAGGCCGTCGGGCAGTGTGGAATGGGCCAGCCGGCAAACGCAGACAACAGCCCACTTCAAGCCTGGCGCGCGTGGTCCGGGTGCGGCGATGGCGTGCAGCTGCACCTGGTGCTCGATCCGGCGGCCGGGCAGGTGTGGCTGCTGCCGGCCGAGGAGATCTTCGTGCATACAGGGAGCATCGAATGACGACCGAAGCTGAAGGAATGCCGCAAGGTGGGGCGCCCGAGCCCCAGGCCGAAGGCTTCCGATATCCGGAATGGCTGGGGCTGGCCGCGCTGCTGATCGGGCTGGCGGTCGAGATCCTCTTCTACGGGCGGGCGCTGGGGGTGTCCTTCCCTATCTGGGCCGTGGCGGTTTGCCTGGCGGCGCTGCTGATGGCCCGGGCCGAATCCCGGCGCCCCGCTCGCGACAGCGCCTGGCTTGTGATCCCAATCCTGATCCTGGCCGGCCTGGCCTTCGTCCGACTGGAGCCGTTGACCCTCTTCCTCCATGTCGTCAGCGTGCTGTGCCTGTTCGCCGTGTGGGTGCGCACCTTTCGGACCGGGCGAGTGCTCGACTTCGGTTGGCTGGACTTTGCCGTGTCGCTGCTGTGGGTTCCCTTGGAGATGGTCTTCCGTCCCTGGGCGACCCTCGGGCAGGCCAATCGGAGGGTCTTCGGCGACCGCGCAACCCACAGCCGGCTGATGGCCGTCGCCCGCGGGCTCCTGCTGGCCTTGCCGATTGTCGTCGTCCTGGCGCTGCTCCTGACCGCAGCTGACGTCATCTTCGCCGACGTCCTGCGCAAGGCCTTCGAGTGGCTTGACCTCGAGCGCCTGGCGGATCTGGCGCGGCGCGGGGTCGTCGTCCTGGTGTGCGCCGTTCTCTTCCTGGGTGCACTCGTCGCCGCGCTGCGCAGCCCCGGCGACCGCAGACTGATCGGCGAGGACAAGCCGATCGCCCTGCCGTTCTTGGGCTTCACCGAGTCGGCCGTCGTGCTGACAGGGGTGAACCTGCTCTTTGCGGCGTTCGTGCTGGTTCAGGTCCGCTACCTGTTCGGCGGACAGGCGAACATCACGGCCGCCGGGTACACCTACGCCGAGTACGCCCGCCGTGGTTTCGGTGAGCTGGTGGCCGTGGCCATCCTGACGCTGGGGCTGATCATGGCCCTGGGGGCTTTCAGCCATCGCACGAACTCGGGGCAGCGCACGGGATTCCAGGTACTGAGCGCCAGCCTGGTCGTGCTGGTGGGCGTAATCCTGGCGTCGGCCTTCCAGCGCCTGCTCTTGTACGAGCAGGCCTACGGCTTCACGCGGCTGCGCGCCTATACGCACGTTGCCATCGTCTGGATCGGCGTTCTGTTCGTCCTCTTTCTGACACTGCTGTTCACCGGCAACCTGCGCCCCTTCGCTCCCGCCGCCGTCGGCGCGGCCATCGGCTTCGCCCTGACGCTGAGCGGTCTCAACGTTGACGACTTCATCGTGCGCCGCAATGCGGAGCGGTGGCGGGCTGGCGGTGAGCTGGATATCTACTACCTGACCAGCCTGAGCGAGGATGCCATCCCGGCGCTGGCGGCACTGGCCGGGGACTCTCCGGCCAGCGTGCAGTCCGAGCTCCTTCCGCGCCTTGCCTGTCAGCAGGCGTGGCTGGACCGCCGGGACCAGGATGGCTGGCCGGCCACGCATCTCTCCGCGCTCCGCGCCCGGGCGGCGATCCAGCCGTGGGCGCAGGTGTTGTCGGCGTACGCGGTCGATGACGAGGGCCCGCGCTACGCGTGGACGGTCGAGCGTGGCGATGGGCAGGCGATCGGCTGCTTCTACCCGGCGTACGATTGACGCCGTAGAGGTGGGGGCAATCAGCGAGCAGGACCAGCAGCTAGCGGCTAGTCGCTAGCTGCTAGCTGCTAGTTGCTAGCTGCTAGTTGCTAGCTGCCTTCAGCGCAACGATCCACACCGTCGCGTCTTGACGGTGGACGGCAGTCTGTGCCCCCAGCTGCTCGAGGAGACGAGCGATCGTCTCACCGCGCCGGAAGCGGCTGCGCATGAGCGCCAGGCGTTCGAAGGCGGCGATGGCCCACACGCCCGGGCGTGCGATATCGGGTTCCTCCACCACGATGCGGCCGGCCGGCGCGCACACGCGCAGCACTTCGGCCAGGCACTGCTCCTGATCGGCGAGGTGGTGAAAGGCATCCACCATCACTACCCGGTCGAACGCGCCGTTGGGGAAGGGCAGCCGTTCAGCGTGCGAAGCCGCCGGGTTCAGGCCGGGCTTGTCCCGCGTGCGGGACAGCATCTTCCATGACTCGTCCGCCACGATGAT
The DNA here is from genome assembly GCA_020723365.1 of Candidatus Aquidulcis sp. Taxonomy (GTDB): domain Bacteria; phylum Chloroflexota; class Anaerolineae; order Anaerolineales; family E44-bin32; genus DYJB01. Next base: position 3,517 of record DYJB01000003.1, read on the forward strand.
GCACCCCGCCTGGCCGGCGAGGGCCTGGGCGACCCTGCCAGTGCCGCCTCCGACATCTAGGAGACGTCCGGATGTCGGCAAGCCAACCAGGCCGGCCAGGCGCGCCACGTCCGCCGGCCGGATGAACCGGTCATAGTGAGGGGCGAGCAAGCCGAAGTGATCAAGGGAGGGCATAGGGACGGCCTCGGTGCCCAACGTGCTGAGCGGCGCACCCGCTGGTTTCTTCCCTGGTCCGCCAGGGAACGAAGCCAATCATACCAATACAGACCCACCAAGGCAGCGTGGCTCGCTCCCCGTGGACCTTGCCAGTTGACTCCCCCTTCCACCTCTGCTAACGTGGTTGTTGGTTCCCAACGCTCCAAGCGAGATCTATGTCGCAAATCGACGAAGTTGACCGCAGGATCGTCGATCTGCTCATCGAAGACGGGCGGATGCCATGCGCGGAGATCGCCCGCCGCCTGGGCGCCGTGTCGGAGCGCGTCGTTCGCTACCGGCTGGACAGGCTGGTCGCCGCCGGAACCATCCACATCGGCGCCATCCCCAATCCCAAGTCCCTCGGCTACCACGTCGTCGCCGACGTCTTCCTGCAGGTCGACGCCGCCAGCGTGCTTGAGGTTGCCCGCAAGCTGACCGAGTACGAGTGCATCAGCTACGTCGGCTGCTCGATGGGCGAGACGGATATCAGCACCCAGGTCGTGGCCCGCGACAACGCCGAGGTCTACCGCTTCGTCACCGAAGTGATCGCCTCCATCCCGGGGGTGCGCAGGACCTCCACGGTTATCGTGCCGATGGTCTTGAAGGACGTCTACCAATGGCGCATCCCCTCATCCGGATGCGTGGAGCCCAACAGACCCGAGGCCTAGAGTTGTTGGCCGGCCGTGCGCCGCCAGCGCCAGACGGGGAGTGGACCGTTCGGCAGCACAAACAAGTCTGGAGCCTCTGCCGCATACCCTGCCGTCACAAGGAGGAGCACCATGAGTTCGACCGCACTGCCCGCTGCCGCCGCTGAGATCACCTCCGAGCGCCGAAAGTTGAAGCGGGAGTTGACCCTCCTGCCCCTGTTCGGCCTGATCTACTTCACCGTCTCCGGCGGATCGTTCGGCATCGAGGCCCTGGTGGGGTGGTCGGGTCCCGGCCTGGCGCTGCTCCTGATCGCCATCACCCCGATCATCTTCAGCCTGCCGAATATGCTGATGGTTCGCGAGCTCAACTCGATGATGCCGGTTGAGGGCGGCTACTATCACTGGATCAAGCAGGCCTTCGGGCCGTTCGCCGGATTCATGGCCGGCTGGATGAACTGGATCATGTCGTTCGTCGACGTAGCCATCTACCCGGTGCTGGCCGCCTACTACCTTGGCTACTTCTTCCCCGCCATCCGGAACGGGGTCACGCTGGGCGGCATCGAGCTGAGCGGCGGATTCATGTCGTTCCTGGTGGCGGCGGTCATTATCTGGACCATGTCGGCGCTCCAGGTGCGCGGTGCGCGGCTGGCCGGGCTGACCACCAGCTGGCTGGGTGTGCTGGTCATGGCGCCGCTGGTGGTGATGACCGTCCTGGGGATCATCGTCTGGATCCAGAGCGGCACCACGGCATCCTTGCCCTTCCTGCCGGAGGGCGAGACTCTCGGCGGCGCGCTCAGCGTCGGCCTGTTTGTCGTCATGTGGAACTACATGGGCTGGGAGCTGCCGGCGGCTGCCGGTGATGAGATCGTCAACCCCCGTAAGACCTACCCACGCGCCATGATGCTGGTGTTGGTCGCCGCCGTCGCCACCTATGCTCTGCCGACGGTCGCCGGACTGTATGGTGGCGGCGGCGATGACGGGCGCTACCAGGCGTGGGGGATCGAGGAGTACGCCGACGGAGAGGGCATCGGCGTGGTGCTCGAGGAGTACGGCGTCGCGCCCGAGCAGTACGAGGCGTGGGGGATCGACCCGACAAGCGCCATTGGATGGGAGTTCCCGGACATCGGGCATGCCATCGCTGCCAAGCTCACCGGGGAGGACAGCGCCCTGCCGCGCGTCCTGGGGGGCTTCCTGACGGTTGCCGCCGTGCTGTGCATGATCGGCCTGTTCATCGGCAACAGCCTGGGGGGCTCGCGCATCCCGTTCGCGCTGGCCGAAGACGGGATGATGCCCAAGTGGCTGGTGCGGGTCCACCCGCGCTACGGCACTCCCTGGGTGGCCATCGTGGTGTGCGCCTTTGCCTTCACGCTCTTCTCGCTGCAGGCATTCGCCTTCCTGGTGGTCGTAGACGTCTTCCTGCAGACGCTGGTGATCCTGGCGGAGTTCGGGGCGATGTGGAAGCTGCGCATCACGCGCCCCGACCTGCCGCGGCAGAAGGTGCCGGGCGGCTGGTTCGGGATGGTGCTGGTGACGCTCGGCCCGACGGCGATCATCCTGCTGGCGATCTACAGCCAGATCCAGGAAGAAGGGCTGAGCTCGCTGTGGCTGGCGCTGGCCGCCATGGCTGTCGGCGCCCTGCTGTATGTCCCGATCCGCCGCACGATCAAGCCAGGCATCCCGGATGTCGATCCGTTCAATCCCGAGGGCGCAGAAGCGTAGGCCGATGCGCATCCGAGGCCGGGGCGGGGCGACCCCCGCCCCGGATCGCTGTGCCGGGGCGAGTCTCCGGCAAGGAGGTCTGGCATGAGAGTCCTTCTGGTGGGAACGGGCGGCGTGGGCGAGTCCATCGCCGTCGTGGCGCAGAAGGCGCCCTGGCTTCAGCGCATGGTGTTGACCGACATCAACGTCAAGCGCTGCCGCGAGGTGCGCGCCAAGCTGGGCGATCCCAGGAAGTTCCCGGTCGAGGCGATTGACGCCAGCAACAAGGCTCAGATCGTCGAGCTGGCGCGCAAGCACAAGGTCGACCTGATCATGAATGCCGTCGAGCCGCTGTTCAACGAGAAGATCTTCGACGCCGCCTACCAGTACGGCTGCACCTACATGGACATGGCGATGACGCTCTCCACGCCTCATCCGAAGCGGCCCTTCCAGGAGCCCGGCATCAAGCTGGGGGACTACCAGTTCGAGCGGGCGGCCAGGTGGGAGAAGAAGGGCCTGCTGGCGCTGCTGGGGATGGGTGTCGAGCCGGGGATGGCGGACATCTTCGCCAAGTACGCCGAGAAGCACCTGTTCGACGAGATCGACGAGGTCAATGTCCGTGATGGCGCCAACCTGGAGGTGCGCGGCTACGAGTTCGCGCCCAATTTCTCGATCTGGACCACGATCGAGGAATGCCTCAATCCGCCCATCATCTGGGAGAAGGATCGCGGCTGGTACACGACGGAACCCTTCTCCGAGCTCGAGACCTTCGAGTTCCCCGAGGGCATCGGCGCCCAGGGCTGCGTCAACGTCGAGCACGAGGAAGTTCTGCTCGTCCCGCGCTGGGTCAAGTGCAAGCGCGTGACGTTCAAGTACGGTCTGGGGGACGACTTCATCCGCGTGCTCAAAACGATCAAGATGCTCGGCCTGGACAACAAGAATCCGATCAAGGTGGGGGGCGTCAAGGTCGCCCCGCGTGACGTCGTCGCCGCCTGCCTGCCGGACCCGGCACACCTGGGCGACCGGATGTTCGGCAAGACGTGCGCCGGGACCTGGGTCAAGGGCAGGAAGAATGGCAAGCCGCGCCAGGTCTACCTGTACCAGGTGGCGGACAATGAGACCTGCATGAAGAAGTATGGCGTGCAGGCCGTCGTGTGGCAGACGGCGGTCAACCCGGTCATCGCCATGGAGCTGATCGAGCAGGGGATCTGGAAGCGCGCCGGGGTCTTCGGTCCGGAGGCGTTCGATCCGGATCCGTTCGTGGAACGGATGCCGAAGTACGACTTCCCCTACGGCATGCGGGAGATGTAGTCGGCCGCGACCTATCCCGGGCGGATCGGCCCGGCGCCGGGCGCGAACTTCGCGCAGGAAGGAGCACGGTCATGCCTCAATCTCTGGAGGAAGCCCTCAAGTATTCCGCCCGCTGGATCGATATTCTGCACAAGCCCAGCCTGAGCGAGCAAGAGGCCAAGGGGATCATCGACGAGTCCAAAGCCAATTTCGCCGACTACTTCAACCGGGGCTGGCTGGACTATCGCAAGTCGGTGACCGAGGCCGGAGACTGGGCTGCCACGGAGTGGACCGGATCCGGCGCCGTGTTCCGCGACGTACTGGGGCGGGAGTACATCGACTGCCTGGGCGGGTATGGCCTGCTGGTGCACGGCTGGTCGCACCCCGACGTCGTCGACGCCGTCAAGGCGCAGCTCACGCTGCGCACGCCCATGCCCAGCCAGGAACTGATCGACCCCTTGCGCGGGGTGCTGGCGAGGCTGATGGCGCAAATCACGCCGGGCGACATCAAGTACTCGTTCTTCTGCGCCAGCGGCACCGAGGCCATGGAGGGCACGATCAAGCTGGCCAAGATGTACACGCGCAAGAACGGGTTCATCGTCGCCGTCAAGGCCTTCCACGGCAAGACGATGGGCTCGCTGAGCATGATGGGCAAAGCCGACTACCGCCAGCCGCCCGGCATGCTCTACGGCGGCCCGATCTACCACGTGCCCTTTGGCAACGCCGACGCCGTCGAGCAGCAGCTCGAGATCTGCAAGAAGGTCGGCATCGACATCGCCGCCGTCCTGATGGAGCCGATCCAGGGCGAGGCCGGCGGGATCGTGCCCCCGGACGACTTCTGGCCGCGCGTGCGGGAGGTCACCCGGCACTACGGCGTGCTGCTGATCGCCGACGAAGTGCAGACCGGCATGGGACGCACCGGCAAGCTGTGGGGCCTGGACCACTGGGGCGTGGTGCCCGATATCCTCGGGTCGGCCAAGGCCCTGGGCGGCGGCGTGATGCCGGTGAGCGCCTTCTGCTCGACGGAGGAGATCTGGCAGGTCATGATGGACCCCAACCCGTTCATCCACACGACGACGACGGGGGGTGGGCCGCTGGCGTGCAGCGCGGCCATCGCTTCCATCAACGTGATGCTGCGCGACCGGCTGTGGGAACAGGCGGCGGCCAAGGGCGAGTACCTCATGCCCAAGCTGATCGAGCTGGCGGGGAAGTACCCGATGATCTACGACCCGGAGTTCGGCGCCAACGGGATCACAGGCAAGGGACTGCTGATCGGGAACCACTTCCGCGATCCGGAGGTCGGCTACAAGGTCGCCGCCGGTCTGTTCAAGCGCGGCGTCCTGGTGGCCGGGACGCTCACCAGCGCCCACACCATCCGCATCGAGCCGCCGCTGGTGATCCCGTATGAGCTGCTCGACACGGTGCTCAACCGGCTGGAGGACGTCCTGAAGGAGGTTCAGAAAGGCCTGTAGGCCGGAGCGCCCGACCATGCGGCATTTCCTCGATACGCAGGACTTCTCCAAGGCCGAGCTGCTCGAGCTCATCGAGCTGACGCGCCGCCTGAAGGCGGCCGATCGCGACGGCGTGGCGCTCAAGCTGCTGGCGGACGCCTCGCTGGGCATGATCTTCGAGGAGCCGTCGACGAGGACGCGCGTCTCCTTTGAGGTCGCCATGACCGAGCTCGGCGGGCATGCGCTCTACCTCAAGCCCGGCGAGATCCATCTCGGTGTGCGTGAAACCATCGAGGATACGGCCCGCGTGCTCTCGCGCATGGTGGACATCCTGATGGCGCGCACGCTGAGACATGAGACTCTCCTGGGCCTGGCGCAGGCGGCCACCGTCCCGGTCATCAACGGACTGACCGACTACAACCACCCGACGCAGGTCGTGTGCGACGTGCTGACGATGATCGAACACGCCCCGCCCGATCGGCGGCTGGAGGACCTGCGCGTGACCTTCATCGGCGACGCCACCAACGTGCTCAGCTCGCTGATGCACATCTGCACGCGGATGGGGATGCACTTCACGCACGCCGCCCCGGCGCGCTATCAGCCGCCGCAGGCGTGGCTGGCGATCGCCGAGGCCAACATCCGCGCGTCCGGCGGCAGCCTGCGCATCACCGACGACGTGACGGCGGCCGTGGCGGATGCGGACTACGTCTACACGGACCTGTGGTGGTGGGTGGGCCAGGAGGACCAGATCCCGGAGCGGCGGGCGGCCTTCATGCCTCGCTACCAGGTGACGATGGATCTGCTGCGCCGCGCGCCGGCTCACTGCAAGTTCATGCACTGCCTGCCGGCGTCGCGCGGGGTGGAGGTGACGGACGAGGTCATGGACTCGCCGCAATCGATCATCTATGACCAGGCGGAGAATCGGCTGCACACGGAGAAGGGCCTGCTGGTGTGGCTGCTCTACCCGCGGCTGCCCAGGCCTGCGGCGAGCCTGCGCGAAGAACACGCCCGGCGCCTCCAGTCCTATCTGGAGGAGGTGCGGCCGCGTGCCTGAGAC
>DYJB01000003.1:9864-11347 GCA_020723365.1 Candidatus Aquidulcis sp.
CGTGCGGGGCCCCATCCGCAAGTCCGCCGACGGTCGGGATCTGACATGACCGAGACGCTCCCGAGCACACCGCGGGCCGACGGCTTCCGCATGCCGGGGGAGTTCGAACCGCACGCCGGATGCTGGATGCTGTGGCCTGAGCGCGGCGACAACTGGCGGCTGGGGGCGCGGCCGGCGCAGCAGGCCTTCGCCGCCGTGGCGCAAGCCATCGCCCGCTTCGAGCCCGTCACCCTGGGCGTCTCCTCCCGGCAGTACTTGCACGCACGGGATGTCCTTCCCGCCTCGGTGCGCGTGGTCGAGCTCTCGGCCAACGACTCCTGGATGCGCGACTGCGGCCCGACGTTCGTGGTGAACGAGTCCGGAGCCGTGCGTGGCATCGACTGGGAGTTCAACGCCTGGGGAGGCCTGAACGGCGGGCTGTACTTCCCCTGGGACCAGGATAGCCTGGTGGCGCGCAAGGTGCTCGAGATGGAACGCGCCGGTCGCTACAGGGCGGACTTCGTCCTGGAGGGCGGCAGCATCCACACCGATGGCCAGGGAACGCTGCTGACGACCGAGGAATGCCTGCTCAACCCCAATCGCAATCCCGGGCTGGGAAAGGCCGAGATTGAGGCCCGGCTTGAGGAGTACCTGGGGGTTGAGCAGGTCATCTGGCTGCCGCGTGGCGTGGTTGACGACGAGACCAGCGGACACGTCGACAACCTGTGCTGCTTCCTGCGCCCGGGCGTTGTCGTGCTGACCTGGACCGATGACGCCTCCGACCCGCAGCACGCGGTCTCGCTCGAAACCCTGGAGATCCTCTCGTCCTGCCGCGATGCGCGCGGGCGGCGACTGGAGATCCACAAGCTGCACCAGCCCGGGCCGCTGCGCATCACTCCCGAGGAGGCGGAGGGCGTCGATCGCATCGAGGGCACGCTGCCGCGCCGTGCCGGCGATCGGCTGGCGGCCTCCTACGTGAACTTCTACCTGGCCAACGGCGGCCTGATCCTGCCGACCTTTGGCGAGGGGCGCGACGCCGAAGCGGCTGCCATCCTGGCGGCCCTGTGCCCGGAGCGCCGAATCGTGCCCGTGCCGGCCCGCGAGATCCTGCTTGGCGGCGGCAATATCCACTGCATCACCCAGCAGCAGCCGGCCGGCCAGCCTCACGCCGTGCCGAAGCCGCCCCCGGCAGCCGCCCACTGAGGCCGCGTCACGGGCGGAAAGGAGGACGCCGCACACGATCCCGCTCCGCGTGCCACCATCCGCAGCAATGATCGGGCATTTGCCCGCCGAGGAGGATCCTGCGATGGAGTTCCAAGGTTACGAGTATGCCGGCCTTGTCGTGGCCGGGATTGTGGTCTTCTTCATCATCCGCCTGGGGATCGGCTACTGGGCCTCCCGCCGGGTGGAGACCACCGCCGACTACATCGTCGCCGGTCGGCGGCTGCCGATCTGGCTGGCGGCGGCCTCGATCATGGCCACCTGGTTCGCCGCCGAGACGCTG
>DYJB01000003.1:11357-11681 GCA_020723365.1 Candidatus Aquidulcis sp.
TTCCACCGCCTGCCCGTATGGCCTGCAGGGCGTGGTGTTCGACCCCTTCGGCGCCGCCCTGTGCCTGTTCCTCTCGGGCTTCTTCTTCGTGCGGCTGATGCGGCGAGCGCGCTACCTGACGATCATCAGCTTCTTCGAGAGCCGCTACGGGAAGGTCATGGGGCTGCTCGGTTCGATGGCCCAGATCCTCACTTACTTCGCCTGGACGGGAGCGCAGATCGTGGCCGGAGGGAACATCGTCCACGCGCTGCTCGGCTGGCCGGTGGCGACGGGCATGGTGGTGGTGGCGCTGATCGTCACGCTGTACACCGCCATGGGCGGGCT
>DYJB01000003.1:11691-35570 GCA_020723365.1 Candidatus Aquidulcis sp.
CCCTCGACTTCATGCAGATGTTCCTGACCGCCGGCGGGATCACGCTGATCTTCCTTGGCGTGCTGTCGGCTGTCGGGGGCTGGAAGGGCCTGACGACCGACGCCGGATCGCTGTACGTTTCGAATCCGCTCACGCTGCTGCCAATCGAAGGGGAGGGCTACCTGGGCTACACGGGCTCGACCGGCATGTTCTACTGGCTGGCGGCCTGGATGGCGATCGGCCTGGGCAGCGTGCCGACCCAGGACCTGATGCAGCGCTCGATGTCGTCCAAGAACGAGTCGGTCGCCGTGTGGGGCGCCTTCGCCGCCGGCGCGCTGTACCTCTTCTTCGGCGTGATGTCGCCCCTGATCGGCATCGCCATGTTCAAGCTCAATCCGAACATCGCCCCGGAGCAGACCGAGTTCCTGCTGCTCACGGCGGCCTTCGAACACCTGCACCCCGTGCTGACGGCCCTGTTCATCGCCGCTCTGGCCTCGGCCCTGATGAGCACCTCCGACAGCTCGGTGCTGGCCGGGGCGTCGGTCTTCACGCAGAACGTGCTCCCGTTCTTCAAGAAATCGATGACCGACAAGGACAACCTGCGCTGGACGCGCATCGCCGTCATTGTCAGCGGGTTGATCAGCGTGGTCTTCGCCTTGCTGGCGGCGACGATCTACGACCTGGCGATGGTCGCCTGGTCGCTCCTGTTGGTGGGCTTGTTCGCCCCCTTCGCCCTGGGCATGTACTGGAAGAAGGCCAACAAGAGCGGCGCCATCGCTTCGTTCCTCTCCGGCTTCGCCACCTGGGCGGTTCTGATCGTCTACTACTTCCCGGAGGCGTTGGAAATGAATGCCGGCGATGCCGGAGTCGCTTTCTGGGATGCGGTCTACATCGGATCCACCCCGGCCTTCGTCGTCTCGCTGGTCGCCATGGTCGTCGTCTCGCTGCTGACCGGCAAGCGCGACGCCCCTCGGCCATTGACCGACGTGGATGGCAATCCGCTTCCGCTGGCCAACCGGCTCGGGACCTTGTGGATGCGTGACGGCTGGAAGATCGGGAAAGCTGAACGGGCCGGGGAGACGAACCCGGCCGGCGACTAGCACCGCCGACGGCAGGGGAACCCGGGCCCGGGTTCCCCTGCCGGACTCTTCGGAGCAGATCGGAACGAGGCCCAGGATGCGTCGGGCTTCTCGGCGGCCGGCATTGCCGCGCCGGGCGGCCGGGCGTGAGCATGACAGGACGTCGTGCAGGAGGGCAGAGCCGTGGGGATCTCGCATGCGAAGTCGATTGCCTTGCAGCGCCGGGCCCAGCAGTTGCTGCCGCTGGGCGTGAACTCCAACTTCCGCTACTGGGGCGAGGGCATCACGCCCTACGTCCAGAAGGCGAAGGGCGGCTACCTGTGGGACGCGGACGGGAACCGCTACATCGACTACCGGCTGGCGTTCGGCCCGATCATCCTGGGGCATGCCGATCCGGACGTCAACGCCCGGGTGCACGCCGAGATCGACCAGGGCTCGCTGTTTGCCATGACCAGCGAGCTGGAGGTGGCGGTCGCCGAGAAGATCGTGGCCATGTGCCCGGCGATGGAGATGGTGCGCTTTGCCACCTCGGGCACCGAAGCGACGATGCACGCCCTGCGCATCGCCCGGGCCTACACCGGACGTGAGAAGATCATCAAGTTCGAGGGGAACTACCACGGCTTCCAGGACTACCTGCTCTTCTCGACCTACGCGCCCTCGGAGGTCTATGGCAGCCGGAGCAGCCCGGTCCCCATCCCGTCCTCCTCCGGTCTGCCGGCCTGCCTGCACGCGCTCGTGGTCACGCTGCCGTTCAACGACTTCGAGGCCCTCGAACGAACGCTGCGCCGGGTGGGGCATGAGACGGCGGCGATCATCACCGAGCCGGTCCAGGACAACTGCGGCGCCATCGAGCCGTTGCCCGGGTTCCTGGAGTTCATCCGTCAGAAGTGCGATGAGTACGGCATCCTCTTCATCCTGGACGAAGTCAAGACGGGGTTCCGCATTGCCCGCGGCGGGGCGCAGGAGGTCTACAACCTCAAGCCCGACCTGGCGACCTACGCCAAGTCGCTGGCCAACGGGTATCCGCTGGCGGCGGTCGCCGGGAAGCGGGATATCATGAATGTCGTTGGGCGCGGCGTGGCCCAGGGGGGGACGTTCAACAACAATAAGCCCGGCGTGGCGGCGGCCTTCGTCACGCTCGAGAAGCTGCAGTCGGAGCCGATCCTGGAGACAATTGCCCGGCGAGGCCGCCGGCTGATGGAAGGGCTGCACGGGATCTTCGAGGCCGCCGGACTCCAGGCCTCCTTCCGTGGCCATCCGGCGATGTTCTCCTATGCCTTTGGCGTCGAGCAAGTGACCTGCCAGCGCGAGTGGGACGCCTCCGACCGTGACTACTACCTGCGCCTGGTGGATGCCGCCATCGAGCGAGGCGTCATGCCGGACCATGACCCGCGGGAGCCCTGGTACCTGTGCTACGCGCACAGCGAGTCGGACATCGATGAGACGCTGAATGTCATGGCGGATGGCGTGCGGGTTGTGCGGCGCTAGGCTGCGGCGCCCGAAGGAGGGCCACCTGGTGGAGACCAAGGAGATGAACGCCAAGGAGATCGTGCGGCTGAACCGGGAGTACACGTTGTTCTCCTGGTCGGTCCAATCGGCAACGGCGCCGATCCCGATCGTGCGGGCCGAGGGCGTCTACTTCTGGGACGCCGACGGCAAGCGCTACCTGGATTTCTCGTCGCAGCTGATGAACCTGAACATCGGGCACCAACACCCGAAGGTGGTCCGGGCCATCCAGGAGCAGGCCGCCCGATTGAGCTACGCCCATCCGAGCATGGCAACCGAGCCGCGCGGGCTGTTGGGCAAGAAGATTGCCGAGGTGGCGCCGGGCGACCTGAAGAAGACATTCTTCTGCCTGGGCGGCGCCGAGGCCAATGAGAACGCTATCAAGATGGCGCGCTTCTACACCGGCCGGCACAAGATCCTGGCTCGCTACCGCTCCTACCACGGGGCGACGCACGGAGCCCTGGCCCTCACCGGCGACTACCGCCGCCTGCCGGCCGAGCCGACCATCCCCGGCGTGGTCCACTTCCTGGATCCCTTCTGCTACCGCTGCCCGTTCGGCTGGACACTGGCGACCTGCCATCGAGAGTGCGTCCGGCACGTCGAGGAGGTCCTCTCCTACGAGGGGCCCGACCGGGTGGCGGCGATCGTCATGGAGGGCGTGACCGGCACCAACGGGCTGATCGTCCCGCCCGACGACTACTGGCCGCGGGTGCGCGAGATCTGCGACCGGCACGGCATCCTGTTGATCTCGGACGAGGTCATGAGCGGTTGGGGGCGCACCGGCAAGTGGTTCGCCGTCGACCATTGGGACGTCGTCCCCGACATGATCACGACCGCCAAGGGCCTCACCTCGGGGTACGTGCCCCTGGGTGCGGTCATCGTGAGCGAGACGATCGGCGACTTCTTCGAGGACCGCATGCTGTGGTGCGGCCTGACCTACAGCGGGCACCCGCTGGCCTGCGCCGCGGGCGTCGCCACGCTGCAGGTCTACGAGGAGGAGAGGCTGATCGAGAACGCCGCCCGGGTGGGGGAGCACCTGGCGGGCCGCCTGGAGGACATCAAGGCGCGGCACGCCTCCGTCGGCGATGTCCGCCATATCGGGCTCTTCTCGGCGCTGGAGATCGTCAAGAGCAAGACGACGAAGGAGCCGATCGATCCGTTGGCCGAGACGGGGGCGTTCCTGCGGGCCAACGGCCTCTTCACCTTCATCTTTCACAATGTGCTCTTCGTCGTGCCGCCCCTGTGCATCACCCAGGCGCAAGTCGATGAAGGGTTGGCCATCGTGGAGAATGCCCTGGAGATCACCGATGCCATCGCCCGCACGTAGCTCCGCCCCCGCCGAGGTCCTGAACTACATCGATCATGCCTGGCGGGCATCGAGCGCCTCGCAGCATCTGGACGTCGTCAATCCCGCCACGGGTGAGCTCCTGGGCCGGACGCCGCTCTCGCCCGGCCTGGAGGGGGCCGCCGCCGCCGAGGCGGCGGCGCGGGCGCTTCCGGAGTGGCGGCGGACGCCGCCCGGCGAGCGCGTGCAGTACCTGTTCAAGCTCAAGGCGCTGCTGGAAGACGACCTGGAGGAGCTCGCCCGCCTGATCACGATGGAGTGCGGCAAGACGCTGGACGAAGCCCGGGGCGAGATGCGCCGGGCGATCGAGAACGTCGAGTTCGCCTGCGGCATGCCGATCCTGATGCAGGGCTACAACTCGGAGGACATCGCCCGCGGATTCGACGAGACGATGATCCGTCAGCCGGTGGGCGTCTGCGCCGCCATCTGCCCCTTCAACTTCCCGGGCATGATCCCGTTCTGGTTCATGCCCTACGCGCTGGCGTGCGGCAACACCTACGTCGTCAAGCCGTCCGAGAGAGTCCCCCTCACGATGCAGCGCATCATCCAGCTGATCGAGCAGACCGATCTCCCGCGTGGGGTGGTCAATCTGGTCAACGGCGCGGCCGAGACGGTGGATGCAATCCTGGATCATCCGGCCATCCGGGCGGTGAGCTTTGTGGGATCGACGCCCGTTGCCCGGCATGTCTACCGGCGCTCGGCCGAGAACGGCAAGCGCGCTCAGTGCCAGGGCGGGGCGAAGAACCCGATCGTGGTCATGCCCGATGCCGACCGGGAGATGACGACGAAGATCACGGCCGACAGCGCCTTCGGCTGCGCCGGCCAGCGGTGCGCCGCGGCCTCGGTGGCGATCACGGTGGCCGAGGCGCGCGACTGGTTCCCGGAGATGATCTGCGATGCCGCCGCCAGCCGGGTGACGGGCTACGGGCTGGACGATGGCGTACAGATGGGGCCGGTCATCTCGCCGCAGAGCAAGGCGCGCATCGAAGAATGGATCGGCCTCGGCGCGGCCGAGGGGGCCGGGATCCCCGTCGACGGACGGAATCCAAGCATCCCGGGCTACGAACGTGGCACTTTCGTCCGTCCGACCATCCTGGTCGATGTGCCGGCCGGGAGTCAGGTGGCCTCGACGGAGATCTTCGGCCCCGTGCTGGGCGTGATGCACGTGGCGACGCTCGAAGCGGCGCTCGAGTTGGTGAATCGCGGCCCGCACGGCAACATGGCCTGCATCTTCACCCGCAGCGGCGCGGCGGCACGCAAGTTCCGCTACGAGGCCGAAGCCGGCGACATCGGCATCAATGTTGGCATTGCGGCGCCGATGGCCTTCTTCCCGTTCAGCGGCTGGAAGGAGAGCTTCTTCGGCGATCTGCACGGTCAGGGCTGGGATGCCGTGGAATTCTTCACGCAGAAGAAGGTCGTCATCGAACGCTGGCCGAAAGAGTGGAGCCGGAAGTTCTGAGGCGGATGCGAATCCAGGAGGCTGGTGGCATGGATGAGAAGATGCTCTCGCACCTGTCGGGGGTGTGGAACCGAGCCTGGCCGCTGGTCGTCGATCACGGTGAGGGCCCCTACCTGATCGACACCGCCGGCCGCAGCTACCTGGATTTCACCTCCGGTATCGGCGTCACCAATACCGGGCACGCCCATCCGCGGGTGGTGGCGGCCATCCAGGAGCAGGCGGCCAAGCTGCTCCATGGCCAGGCGGCGCTGGTTGCGCATCAGCCCATGCTGCGGCTGGTGGAAGAACTGCTGCCGATTGTGCCCCGGCCGCTGGACACCTTCTTCTTCACCAACTCCGGCGCCGAGGTGATCGAAGGCGCCGTAAAGCTCGCCCGGCATGCAACCAAGCGTCCCAACGTCATCGTCATGCAGGGGTCCTTCCACGGCCGGACGAATGCGACCATGGCCATGACGACCTCCAAGACGATCTACCGGGCCGGATACGCTCCGCTGGCGAGCGGGGTGTTCGTGACTCCCTTCCCGTACGCCTACCGCTACGGCTGGGACGAGGCGACGACGGTCCGCTTCTGCCTGCGGGAGCTCAAGCTGCTGCTGAAATCCCAGACGGCGCCCGAGGAGACGGCCGCCATCGTGATCGAGCCCGTTCTCGGCGAGGGCGGCTACGTTCCGGCGCCGGATGCCTACCTGCACGGGCTGCGGGAGATCTGCGATCACTACGGGATCCTGCTGGTGGCGGATGAGATCCAGGCCGGCTTCGGGCGCGCCGGCAAATGGTTCTCGATCGAACACAGCGGCGTGGTGCCGGACGTCCTGGTGATGGCCAAGGGCCTGGCGTCCGGCATGCCGCTGGCCGGGCTGGCCTCGCGCCGGGACCTGATGGACCGCTGGATCCCGGGATCGCACGGCGGCACCTACGGCGGCAACGCCGTGTGCTGCGCCGCGGCCGTGGCCACCATTCAGCTGATGCGGGACGAGAAGCTCGTCGAGAACGCCGCCGCCATGGGCGAGGTGCTCATGAACGGCCTGCGGCAGCTGCAGGCGCAGCACCCGGAGATCGGCGACGTCCGCGGCCGGGGCCTGATGATCGCCAGCGAGTTCACCGACGCGCAGGGAGAACCGTGGACCGACCGGGCCAAGGCCGTGGCGCGCGCCGCCTACCAGCAGGGTCTGCTGCTGCTGACGTGTGGCTCCTACGACAACGTCATCCGCTGGATCCCGCCCCTGATCGTCAGCGCCAGCCAGATCGAGGACGGTCTCGAGAAGTTCCAGGCGGCGCTCGAAGCCTGAGTAGAATACCGGGAAGGGTCACAGGAGGTACCGATGCCATCCTCACGCACCGGCCGGATCGCGCACGTTGACCTGACGCGCGGCGCTGTGGAGATCGAGACGCCGCCCGAGTCGTTCTACCGCAAGTACTTTGGCGGCTCGGCCATGGGGATGTACTACATCCTCAAGCAGACTCGCCCTGGCATCGACCCGCTGGGGCCCGACAACGTGCTGACGATGTTCGTCAGCCGGCTGACCGGCGCGCCGATCTCCGGGCAGAGCCGGATGTGCGCCAATGCCCTCTCGCCCCTGGTCGACGGCATCGGGGACGCGCAGAGCGGCGGGTTCTTCCCGGCCGAAATGCGCTTCGCCGGTTTCGACGGCCTGGTGATCACCGGCAAGGCAGCCTCGCCGCTCTACCTGTGGCTGCAGGACGGGCGGGCGGAACTGCGCCCGGCCGGACACCTGTGGGGCAAGACGACTTCCCAGGTAGACGACATCCTCAAGGCCGAGCTGGGCGACGACAAGATCGAGATTGCCCAGTGCGGGCCGGCCGGTGAGAAACTCGTCCGGCTGGCAGCCATCATCAACATGGGCAACCGCGCCAATGGCCGCACGGGGCTGGGCGCCGTCATGGGCTCCAAGAACCTCAAAGCCGTGGTTGTGCGCGGCTCCAGCAAGAAGCTCGACTGGGCCGACGCCAAACGGATCAACGAGATGGCCAAGGCCGGCGCGGCCGACGTGGACAGCAACGGCGACGTCCTGGGCCTGCAGAAGTTCGGCACGGCCAGCGTGGTCTCCTTCCAGCACTTCAGCGGCACGCTCCCGACCTTCAACTACGGCGCCGGGCAGTTCGAGCACTTCGAGCGGCTGCAGGGCGAGACGATGTCCGATACGATCCTCAAGGCCAACGACACCTGCTACGCCTGCACCGTGCGCTGCAAGCGGGTGGTGGAAGCGGAGTGGGCGGGGCGGCCGGTCGAGAAACGCTTTGGCGGGCCGGAGTACGAGACCATCGCCACCTTCGGCTCGTACTGCGGGGTGAAGGAGCTGGAAGCCGTCTCGCTGGCGAACAAGATCTGCAACGACCACGGCCTCGACACCATCGGCACCGGGGCGACCGTCGCCTGGGCGATGGAGTGCTTTGAGAAGGGCGAGCTGAGCGAAGCGGTGATCGGGTTCCCCGCACCGTTCGGGGATGCCGGCGCCATGATCCGGCTGACCGAAGCCATTGCCACCCGCCAGGGGATCGGGGACATCCTGGCCAACGGTTCGCAGCGGGCGGCGCGAGCGCTGGGCAAAGGGGAGAGCCTGCTCATCACCGTCAAGGGCGCCGAGGCGCCGGCGCACATGCCGCAGGCCAAGCGCTCCCTGGCGCTGATCTACGCCGTCAACCCGTTTGGCGCCGACCACCAGTCCTCGGAGCACGATCCGATGATCGAAGAGGGCGCTTCCGACCTGTACCTGGGGCGCCTCAAGCTGATGGGCTTCGACCACACGCTGGTCCCCCGTTCGCTGGATGCCGAGAAAGTGCGCTTCGCCCTGAAGGGACAGCAGTTCTACTCCTTCCTCGATACGGCGGCGCTGTGCCAGTTCGTGTGGGGGCCGGCCTGGACGCTGTACGGCCCGCAGGAGACGGTCGATTTCGTGCGGGCGGCCACTGGCTGGGATGACTTCTCGCTCGACGAGCTGCTCGAGATCGGGGAGCGCCGCCTCAACATGCTGCGGGCCTTCAACGCACGGCTGGGAATCGGCAGGGAAGCCGACCGCCTGCCGGAGAAGTTCTATCGCCCGTTGACGGGCGGGGGGCCCACGGACGGCGTGGCGCTGGACCGGGCGGAAGTTGAAGGCGCGCTGCGCGAGTACTTTACGCTGGCTGGCTGGGATACCCAGACCGGCCTGCCCACGCCAAGTACCCTCGAGCGCCTCGGGCTGGAATGGGCGATGTAGCGCGCGGGATCGTGGCAGGAGCGAGGCCGAGGCGTTGAGCGGACGGCGCTCGCGGCCGGGCCGACAGGAGCAGGTGAGCATGGATGAACGGTTGTGGCGAGTGGATGTCGCTCGGAGGGAAGCACACCGGGCACCGGTCCCGGAGTCCTGGCACCGCCTCGGCGGGCGCGGCTTGATCGCCCGGATCCTGCTGGACGAGGTGCCCGCGACGTGCGATCCCCTCGGACCACACAACAAGCTGATCTGGGCGCCGGGCCTGATCGTCGGGCACATGGTCTCCTCGTGCGATCGGATCTCGGTCGGCGCCAAGAGTCCGCTCACCGGTGGGGTGAAGGAATCGAACGCCGGCGGAACGACCGGGTTGCAGATGGTCTCCCTGGGGATCAAGGCTCTCCTGCTCGAGGGTGACCTGCCGGCCGAGGGTTGGTCCGTTCTGATCGTGACCCGGGACGGCCTGCGCTTCGAATCCGGCGACGATCTGATCGGGCTGGGCGCCTACGCGGCGGCGGAGCGCCTGCGCGGCCGCTACGGGGACAAGGTTGCCCTGAGCCTGATCGGTCCTGCCGGCGAGATGGCGCTGACCGCCGCCGGGATCCTCAATCTCGACAAGGATCGCGTTCCCTCGCGCATCAATGCCCGGGGCGGGATGGGCGCCGTGATGGGTGTCCGCCGCCTGAAGGCCATCGTCGTCGACGGAGCCGGCGGCGAGAAGCCGCCGCTGACGGACGCGGCGCTGTTCAAGGCCGGGCAGAAACTGTACACCCAGGAAGTGCTGGCCCATCCCCAGTCGGCCATCTACCGCGATTACGGCACGGCCGGCCTGGCGATGATGACCTACGGGTTCGGCGCGCTGCCAACGCGCGGCTTCTCCTCGGGGAACTTCGAGGGCATCGACCGCATCAGCGGCGAGGCACTGCGGGACCGTATCCTGGCCCGCGGGGGTGAGGGGGACACCTCGCACGCCTGCATGCCGGGATGCGTCATCCGAAGCTCCAACTGCTTTGCGGCAGTGGACGGGAAGATGATCGTCTCGCCGCTCGAGTACGAGACCATCGGCCTGGTCGGGTCCAACCTGGGGATCGATGATCTGGATGAGATCGGTCGTCTGAACTGGGAGATCAACGACCTTGGGCTGGACAGCATCGACACGGGCGCGGCGCTGGGCGTGGCAGCGCAAGCCGGGCTGATGGCCTTCGGCGACCCGGCCGGGGCGCACGCCCTGCTGGATGAGATCCGGCGCGGCACACCCCTGGGGCGGGTTCTCGGCTGCGGCGCGGCCGTTACCGGAAAGGTGCTCGGCATCCGCCGCGTGCCGGTCGTCAAGGGACAGGCCATGCCGGCCTACGACCCTCGCGCCATCAAGGGCACCGGCGTCACCTACGCCACCTCGCCTCAGGGCGCCGACCACACCTGCGGGCTGACCATCCGCGCCAAGGTCGATCACCTCGATCCGAAGGTCCAGGCCGACCTGTCGCGCACGGCGCAGATCAACATGGCCGGCTACGACACGCTGGGAGCCTGCATCTTCGGAGGTTTTGGATTCGCCAAGGCTCCGGGCGCCATCCGCGACATGATCAACGGGCGCTACGGCTGGGGAGTTGGGGAAGACTTCCTGCAGGTGCTCGGCTTCGAGACGCTCAAGCTCGAGCAGGCCTTCAACCGGGCGGCGGGCTTCACTCCGTCCGACGACCGCATCCCCGAGTGGATGACGCAGGAGCCGCTGCCGCCTCACAACAGCGTCTTCGATGTCAGCGAAGCGGACCTCGATCGGGTGGCCGGGTGGTCGTGACCGTTCGCCTGCACACGACGCTCCGGCGGGAGACCCCGCAGGGCATCGTGGATAGGGTGGAACTCGAGCTGGGCGAGGGCTCCACGCTGCGCACGGCCGTGGATGCTCTGGGGATCTCGCTTCGCGAGGACGCCATCCTCCTGGTCGTGAACGGCAGGATCGCCGACGTCGAGACGCCGTTGGCGGAGGGCGACGAAGTGCGCCTCATCCCGGCCATGTCGGGTGGATGAGGGCGAGGGCCGTCATTTGCCGGTGGGCGAGGGGGACGAGAACGGGGCCGCGAGCGGCCCCGTGGTCGTTCAGGAGAGCAGGCGGGTGAAGATGATCAGGTCGTCGCCGGGGGCGTAGAAGTCAGCCAGCGTCGCGGCATGGGTGTAACCCAGGCTGGTGTAGAAGGCGCGCGTCGGGGCATATTCGCGGCGGCCGGACGTATCGAGCACGAGCATCCGGCCGCCGCGCTTGCGGACCTCGTCTTCGACGTGAGCCATCAGCGTCCGGCCCACGCCCTTGCCCTTGGCCGGCGTGCTGACGGCGATCCAGTACAGGTCGAAGGTGCCCTGGGTGAGCGGGGTGGGGCCGTAGCAGGCGAAGCCGAGCAGCTTGCCGTTCTCCATGGCGCTCAGGAAGAAGTACCCGCCGTGGTCCTCCTGCTCGAGGTAGGTCTCGAGCAGTTCGTCGACCGTCTCCGCTTCCTCGCGTGAAAAGAGGGGTTCGGCTCCCGCCAGATGGAGCAGCGCGCCTGCGTCCTCAGGTTGTGTGGGGCGAATCTGGATCACGGCCGGGAGGCAAGCGCCATCTTGAGGATCGCCAGCACCATGGAGGTGTAGGTGTGCCCGGCGGCCCGGGCCGAACGGAAGAAGCCGGCGTCGGGGGCCAGATCCGGATTGACGTTCACTTCCAGGATGTACGACTCGCCGTCGCGCAGGCGCATGTCG
This sequence comes from Candidatus Aquidulcis sp., assembly GCA_020723365.1. GTDB lineage: Bacteria > Chloroflexota > Anaerolineae > Anaerolineales > E44-bin32 > DYJB01. The sequence continues at coordinate 23,002 of DYJB01000003.1, forward strand.
ACCCGGGCGAAGCCCTTGACGCCCAGCAGCTGGTAGGTGCGGATGGCGGCGTCCTCGATCCGGTTCTGCTCCTCGGGCGTCAGGTGGGCCGGGCAGATCCCCGGGGTGTGCTGGTATTCGGCCGAACCCTCCACCCACTTGGCATCGAAGGTCACCAGCTTGCGCAGCGGATCATCGGTCCACTCGAAGACGATCTCGGAGATCGGCAGGACCTCGGGCTGGGCGTTGCCCCACAGGGCGACATTGATCTCGCGGCCGACGATGAACTCTTCCACCAGCGCCGGCTGGTGGTAGGTGCGCAGGATCGCCTCGACCTGGGCGAAGAGCTGCTCCTCGGTGCGGGCGACCGAGTCCTGCGTCACGCCGAAGCTGCCGCCTTCGGCCACAGGCTTGGCGATCGCCGGCAGGGGGACGGTCAGAACGCGTTCGCTGCGGCGGTGGAAGACCTGGTAGCGCGGCGTGCGCAGCCCGTTGCTCTCCAGGATGCGCTTGGCGACCAGCTTGTTGCCGCTGCGCCGCAGGGCCTGGTAGGTTCCCCCGGTGTGGATGTAGCCCATGGAGCGCAGCAGGCGCGGCACTTCGGCCTCGCTGAAACCGCGGCCACCCAGGCTCTCAACCAGGTTGAAGACGACCGATCGGCGGGGATCGTGGGCCCGCACAGCCCCGGCGACATCATCCCATACGGGAGCCAGGTGCACGGCCCCGACCTCGCCCTCGAGGGCTTCAGCCACGCGACGTGCCACCTGCTCGGTTTCCTCATCGGCCAGCAGGTCTTCGGGACGCCCTCGTTCCAGGCCGAGGGCCAGGCTGTACAGGACGACAACCTCGACCGCGCTCAGGTCGGTGATGCGCCGCGACTGACGGCGCACACGCGGGCGCGGTTCGACGACGACGTCCGGAAGGAAGGTGGGATCCGGCGCTGCGATCTCGATCGTCTCGAGTCGGGGGTCGGCCGGTCGGGTCTGCGTGAGGGTGCGGCGCGTGGCCGGGGCGCGAGCGCTCACGCGCCGCGCGCTGCGCGGACCCGGGGGCTCTTCGGAGTCTGGTTCGAGATCCTTGGGGGTAGGTGCCACCGGTACTCGGGTGACATCAGGCCGCTGGCGGGCAGGCATCGTGTACGGGTAGGGCTCCCGACGGCAGGCGGTTATTCGTTGTTTGCCGGCCGTCTGTTTCTAATTCCTTTGCAAGTTTACCACATCGTTATGGCCAGGTCAAGCACGTTAGGCTAGCCCTTGGCTCCTACCCGCCATGCCCGACTACCCGTGGCGGTCATGGCGAATCGCCCGGTTGACGGAATGCGAAGTCCAGGCGCGTGCAAACCAACCTTAAATGTTAACGACGGGGTTCCAACCTTAAAGGCGAGGTCCATGCGGCCGGTGCCGGAGGCCTGCGCGTCCGCCGGGCGCCTCGACTGGTTGCCGGAGTGTCTTCGCCAGAGGCGTAGATCGTGCCAGGCGGCGGAGCATGGCGCGAGGTCGCCATCTGCAGGGCCTGCATCCATGGGCGCGCCGGTCCGGTCCGGCCGCAGGTGCGCTGCGGCGGGCGTACGGATCCCCGCGTGCGCGGCTTGGAGGGAGCGTCCGGTTGAGGTAGAGTGGAGCCGCCACGCGCGGCTGGAGCGCGTGGACCTTCGTCTGTACCCCGTCGAGAATCGGAGGTCGACATGCTGGAGTCGGTGGTCCTGGAGGAGTGGTTTCCCGTGGAGCCGGCGGTTGCCTACCGGGCATGGCTGGACAGCCGGGCTCATTCGGCCTTCACTGGCGGCGAAGCCGTGATCGACGGGTGTGTCGGTGGAGCGTTCACGGCCTGGGATGCGTACATTCTTGGCCGCACCTTGTCCCTCGATCCTCCTCGCCGCATCGTGCAGGCCTGGAGGACGACCGAGTTTCCAGATGGCGCCGCCGACTCGCGCCTCGACCTTACCTTCTCGCCAACCGCGGGCGGCACCCGCCTGATCCTGCGGCACACCGAGATTCCTGAGGGCCAGGGCATCAGCTACGCGCAAGGCTGGATCGAGCACTACTTCGAGCCGATGCAGGCCTACTTCGGGAGGCGGCGATGAACGCCATGGCCCGACTGCGTGTCCTGGGGGGCCGGGCGCCCCTGCCGATGGGTGCGCTGATCCTGGCGCTGGCGCTGGCCGCGTGCACTTCGGGCGCCGGAACAACACCCGCGCCGGAGGTTCAGCCGCCCACGCCAGGAGAACCTCAGGCGGAACAGGCTTCGACGGCCGAAGACGGCACGCTGCCCGCCGGACCCGTCGCCTCGAACGGCGTTGAGGCCTTCGCGCTGCACAGTCCGGCGTTTGCGGCCGGCGCGGACATCCCGCTGCGCTTCACGTGCGACGGCGAGAACCTCTCGCCCCCGCTGGAGTGGGCGGGCGTGCCGGAGGCCGCCGGCGCGCTGATGCTGGTGGCCTTCGATCGCGATGCCGGACGGAACCTGGGGGCGAGCACCGATCTCGGTTTCATCCACTGGGTGGTGATCGACCTGCCGGTCGCGTCGAGCGGGCTGCCCGAGGGCGCCTCTGCCTCAGCGGCGGCTCTGCTGGGCGCAGCGGAGGCGGCCAACGATTTTGCCGCGGTTGCGGGCTCGACGTTTCCGGGCGGAGCCGTCATCCGGGGCACCGGCTACGATGGGCCTTGCCCCCCCGCGCGGCACACCTACGTCTTCCGGTTGGTGGCGCTCGATCGGCCGCTGGGATTGCCGGGCGGGACTCCGGCCTCCGAGGCGATCACGGCGGCGGAGGGCCGCATCCTCGGCCTCGCCGAGTGGACGGGAAGCTACGCATCAGCTCGGTAGCCGGGGCGGCGGGGACCCGTCGGATGGCACGCGACTCGCCGGGGCAGGCCAGCCGGATGGCGATGGAGGCGGATGTGAGTTCGCTGCAAGGGGCTCAACTGCTGGTGGCCCTGGGGCTTGTAATGCTGACAGTCCGCCGCGGGTTGCCGGCTCTGATTCTGCGCTGGCGACCTGAGTCGCTGGCGTGCACCTTCCTGGGGCCGGAGGACGAGGGACGTATCCTCGACGGCTCCCCCGTGCTCCAAGAAGCCGTCGATCGATTGAAGCGCCTGCACTTCTTTCTCCTTGGCGTGAAGGTGGAGAAGATGCCGCTGTGGGGAGGCCGTTTCTCGGAGGTCGCCCTGGCGGCGCGGGATCAGTCCGCCTTCGCCTCCATCGTCCTGCAGCCGTTCGGCGCGCCGGCCAGCGTGTACTTCTACACGCCGCTCTCTGCGGGCGGCATGGCCTTCACGCGGGACTTCGCTGGCGGCGCCCAGGCCGAGTCGCCCGGCCTGTCGGTCCGGAATGTTCCCGGCGAGGAACTCGAGGCCGTTCACCGTGCCCATCAGGAACGCGTGGCGGCCCTGCGCGCCCAGGGGTATGCCGTGGATCTCAGGCCGTCCCAGGCGGGCCGGATCTCCGCCACGCGCGCCTTCTATGCCTCACCCTACTATCGAAGGCTGAGCGCAGGACGGGATCGCCTGATGGCGCTGTCCTGCGCGGCCTCGCTGGCCTTGCTGTTGTGGGCGGCGCTGGCGGCGCTGCTGGGCGCGTAGCGGGGGCGAAAGGTGGCGTGCACCGAGCCGCACCGTCTACCTTCAACACGATGACGGGCAGGCCATGGGCCCGCCCGTAGGTTGCGCTGCCGGGGCGCCATCGGCGCGCTCGAAGCGGTCTAGAGGTTCTCCTTCGCCAGCGCGTCGGCGATGGAGTGGGCCCAGGCGCGGATCGAGTCCCAATTGCGGAAGTCACCCATCGGAGCTTTCATCGCCTTGAGCAGCAGCTTCTCGGGCAGGCTGAGCTTGCCTTCGTCCAGCGCCCCGTGGAACAGCACGCGTTGGCGAGCGCCGACGCGATCCGCGACGGCCTGCTGGGCCTCCGGGAAAACCCACCCCTTCATCAGCTTGACGGGGTCGCCCTCACCGGTGGGGCCGCTGGAGAAAAGCCACACCGGGCGGCCTGCCAATTCCTGCTCACGATCCTCGAGCAGGCTGATGGCCGCCTTCTGCCACATGCCTGCGTACACGGCGCTGCCAAGAACGACGGCCGCGTAAGCGCTCACGTCCCCGACCTTGTCGGCGGGCATCACGTCCGCCTCCCGCCCGGCGCTGCGCAGCGTCTCGCCGATGGCCTCGGCGATCCCCCGGGTTGCGCCGTACTTCGTCGCGTAGGCGACCAGGATCCTTCCAGCCATTCTCCGCTCCTGCCCCTCGGAATTCGTCGCTGCCGGGTCATGCTCGTGACCGGCGCGTGCGACGACCGCGGCAGAGTAACCCAGCCGTGAGTCGGGGCGCAGTGACAAACGTACCCCAGCGCCCGGAGTCGTGTCCCCTAGTGCGCCGGCGGCGAGGCCAAGAACGATTCCACTTCCGCCATCGTCGGTAGGCCGAGGCGTCCGCCCAGGTGGCGGGCGTTGAGGGCAGCGGCGGCGCTCGCCAGTTCTGCCGCCCGTTCCGGAGGCAGCCCCCGGCACAGCGCAACAAGGAAGACGCCGTGGTAGGCGTCCCCGCAGCCGGTCGTATCGACGACCTCGACGGGGAAGGACGGCTGATGGAACCCCTTCCTGCTGGCGCGGGTGAAGACCCAACTGCCGCGCACCCCGTCGGTGATGGCGGCCAGCGAAGGTCCTGCCGCCAGCAGCGCCGGGCCGGCGCGCAGCGGGTCGTCCTCGCCGGTGTAGCGCGCGGCGAAGTCGCGGGCGACGATACACACATCGGAGAGGGGCACCAGCCGGCGCGTCTCCTCCCGGTAGCGGCCGGCGCCGCCGTCGAAGGAGACCTGCACGCCATGGCGGCGAGCGTGCTCGCAGGCGCGCCGGCAGGCCTCGCCATGCCGGCCGTTGACGTGCATGTACGCGGCCTGCTCGATAACGGTGAAGGGGATCTCCTCCGGCGCCAGCTCCGGCGCCGTGCCGGGGGACCAGACAATCGTGCGCGTGCCGCTGCCGCGCTTCACCAGGATGACCGCCGTCGCCGACGTGTGCCCCGTCCGGCGGACGAGCAACTCGGTGGCGACGCCGGCGAGGGCATAGCCCTCGACAATGGCGTCGCCGCGCCAGTCGTCACCCAGCGCGTCGATCATGGCGACCCGGCCGCCGGCGCGCGCGGCGGCCGCCATGGCCGTGGCCACCGGGCCGCCGCCCTGGGCGCTGAACCCATCCGCGCGTAGGATCTCCTCCTCCGCCGGCAGGTGATCGACCCGCATCAGCAGGTCGATGGTCGAGACCCCCAGTCCAAGGACATCGTAGGCCTTCTCGGGCATCGGTGCGGCTCCGCGCATGGTGCGGCAAGTGTAGCCCCACTCGTGCAGCCGGGGTGATGGGCCATTGAGCGAGCGCTTGGGCCCCACGGCATGGGCCACCCCGGGGTGCAGGAGGTGGCGCTGGGTCACCCGAGTGGGCAGGGCCAGCCAGCCGTGAATACCGGGGGTGCAACGCCGGCCGGCAGCCCCGGAGGTTTACAGCCTTCTTACACCCCCGAACCTGCCCAGCAACACGGCTGTGGAGAATCGAGGCCAGGAAGGGTGACAAGGAGGCATGATCATGAAGAACGCAATGCGCATTCTGTGGAAGACCGTCGGCCTGCTGACGGCGATGGCGCTTGTCGCAGGGGCGTTCCTCGTCCTGCCGGCCGCCCCGGCGTACGCGGATGAAGGAACACCGCCGGGGGCCGAGCGCGGCAAGGATCGCGGCGAACGGCTCGAGTGGGCCTTCGAGCGCGAGCAGGACTGGCTCGAGAGGCAGGCGGCGAACCTGGGCAAGGCTAATGCCGTGGCCGACAAGCTGGGCGAACTGATCGCCAAGGCCAAGGCCAACGGCGTTGACACCGGTGACCTGGAAGCGGCGCTTGCGTCGTTCGAGTCGGCCATCGGGGCCGCCAAGCGCTCCCACGACGAAGCGGCTGCCATCCTCGATGCCCACGTCGGGTTCAACGGTGGCGGAAAGGTCACCGACCCTGACCCGGCGCTCGAGACGGTGAAGAGCGCCGGCGCCGCGCTGCGCCAGGCGGCCGGGATGATTAAGGACGCCGGTCAGGCACTGCGCGAGGCGGTGCAGGCATGGCGCCAGGTTCACCCGCGACCGCAACCGGCCGAAGGTCCAGGCGGCGCGTAGTCACCCTCAGGCACATCCCGGGGCGAGAACGCATCGGGGCTGGGCCCGTCAGCGGCCCAGCCCCGCTTCACCGCCCTGGAGGCAAGGCTGTCCAGCTCAGTAGCGGAATCCGCGTACGTCGGTGTCGTCGAAGAGCGCCTTGACGATCGCTTCGTGCTTCCCGGGCGTGCCGCGCGCTTCCCAGGTGCACATGATGTTGTCGCCGGTCTTGACCTGGCGGTGACTGATGACGCGCAGTCCGCATTCCTGGAAGACGCCCTCCAGCTGGCTGATCTTCTGGGCCGAGATCGGCAGCGTGATCTCGTAGGTGCGGGTCTCGCGCATGCGATCGATGGCGCCTTCGAGGAGCGGGAAGATCCACATCACGACCAGGATGATGAGCGTGGCGGCAACCGAGAGCCCGATGGCCCCGCTCCCGACGCCCATGCCGAGGGCGGCCGAGAGCCAGATCATGGCCGCCGTCGTCAGGCCCGTGATGCGCCCGCCCTCGCGCAGGATCACGCCGGCGCCGAGGAAGCCGATGCCGGTGACGATGTTGGCGGCGATGCGCGTCGGATCGTCCGGGTCGCCCAGATGCATCGACCACAGCGTGAAGAGGCAGGCGCCGACGCTGATCAGGATCAGCGTGCGGAAGCCGGCGGCCTTATCGCGGAATTCTCGTTCCGCCCCCAGCAGTCCACCGAGCAGCATGGCCAGCAGGATCTTGCCCAGGTCTTCCGGTTGAAGGATCAGCATGGTCTCTCCACTGCACCATCCGGCGCGAAGGGCTCTGTTGGGACTAGGCTAGCCGAGATGGGCCCTCGGTGCAAGCGGGGGCGGGCCTGGCGCACCCCCCACCTGACAGGTGTCTTCGCCACCTGTCAGGTGATGAGCGCAAGAGGAGCAATCGTCAGGCACCTGGCCGGGCCGGGGGTCAAGGGGGAACGCCTGGGCGTGACGCCGCCGGCCAGTGGGTGTACGCTGATGGCATGGTCGAGATGGCCTTTGCCTGCCTGGCCGGGTCCGAGGCCGAGGCGCGTCATGCACTGCTGCTGGCGCAGAGCCTGCGTGCCTTCGGCGGAAGCCTGGAGGGTTCGCCCGTGATGGCGCTGATCCCCACAGGCGTCTTGCTGACCCCGGAGCTGGAGGCGGAGATGCTGGCTGGGCAGATCTCCGCTGTACCCTTTGCGCTGCCTGCGCCCCTGAGCGGCGTGCCGCTGGCCCAGCGTGCTGCCGGCGCGGCGCAGGCCGAGGTTGAGGCCCAGGCGACGGCGGAGCTGCTCGTCTGGCTGGACAGCGACACGCTCATCCTGCGCGAGCCTCTGGGACTGCGGATTGCGCCCCAGGCCCGCATCGGCTGCCGGCCGGTGGACCTGCGCCTAATCGGATCGCCGTGGGATGAGGCGCCGGATCCGCTGTGGAAGTCCATCTACGCCGGCTGTGGAGTCGAGGGCGAGCGGGTCTTCCCGGTCAAGACGACCATCGAGCGGCAGCCCATTCGCGCCTACTTCAATGCCGGCTGCCTGGTGGCGCGGCCTGAGGCGCGGCTTCTGCGCGGATGGCTGGCGGGACTTCTGTCGCTGGCCGGCAAGGCTGAGTTTCGCACGCTGAGCGGGCGAGAGAGGCTGTTCTTCCATCAGGCGGCGCTGGCCGGGACGCTTCTGGCGGCGCTCGGGCGGGAGGAGATCGCCGATCTCCCGCCGACGGTGAACTACCCGCTGCATCTACACGACCTTGTGCCGGCCGACCGTCGGCCGGCCAGCCTGCGGGACGTTGAGTCCTGCCGCTACGAGAGCGTGTTCGACCACGAGGACTGGGCGGTCCGCGTGCCGGTTGAGGCTGACCTTCAGGTATGGCTGGAGGCGCGGCGCTGGCTGGCTCGGAATGCGTGAGGCTGTCCCGGCTCTGTCGGAGGGCGCCGGGACGGCGGCAAGCCGCCCCGGCGCGAGGATGAGATGATGTGCCCGGCGATTCCGGACACTGTGGCGCGGCTAATCCAGGATGTGCAGGCCTGGGCTGAAACTCGGCCGGATGTGCTTGGCGTGGCGCTGGTCGGATCGTACGCGCGTCGGGCGGCCAGGTCCGACTCGGATGTCGATCTGGTGATCGTGTGCGAGTCGCCGTCTGCGGTCCTTGAGAACGCAGCGTGGATCGGCGCCTTCGGCCGGCCGATCAAGAGCGCTCGCGAGGACTGGGGCCGCGTGCAGTCGGTGCGCGTGTCGTACGCCGGCGGGCTGGAGGTCGAGTTCGGGGTCGCCGATGCCGCGTGGGCGGAGGCGCCGCTGGATGAGGGCACGCGGCGCGTGGTGCAGGACGGCTGCCTCGTCCTCTTCGCTCGCGGCGGGGCGCTTAGCGGGCTCGGCTGAGCTTCGGAGCGAGAGTCCGATGGGACGCGCCGGGCGCTGCCATCACCGTCAGCCGCAGCCGGCGGCCGAGGCCAGCGCCGAGGGCGCCGGCGAAGGCCCAACCCCTCAGATCAGGAACAGCAGGGCGATGCCGGCCATGGCGACGAGCGTGCCGGCCCACGCCTGCCAGTTGATCGACTCCTTGAGGATGAAGTGCGAGATGGGCAGCAGGAAGACCGGCGGCAGAGCCATGATGGTGCTGGCGATGCCGACCGGCGCCAGCTGAACCGCCACGAGCGAGAACCAGACCCCCAGGAACGGTCCGACGATCGAGCCGGCGACGGCGGGCGCCAGCGCGCCCGGTTCGTGCGCCATGCGATGCAGCGTGTCGCCGGCCTGCCGCTGCAGCGCCGTCCAGCCCCACAACGCGACGAAGGCAGCCAGCATGCGGATGACGACGCCGGAGAGGGCGGGGAAGTCGCCGCCCAGGCCGAGCTTGGAGAGGGTCAGCCCGCCGGCCTGGCAGGCGGCCGCGCCCAGGCCGAGGATCAGGCCGCGCAGGTAGTGCGGCCGCTGGCGATCGAGCAGCGGACCGCTGCCGCGTGTGACCACCCAGGCGATGCCTGCCACGGTCAGCAGGATCCCGAACCACTCGAGCGCCAGCAGGCGTTCGCCGAGCCAGGCGAAGGCAAGCAGCGCACTCATCACCGGCGCCGTGGCCATCATCAGCATTCCCAGGCGCGGGCCGATGAGGACGTAGGCCTGGAAGAGCATGGCATCGCCGATGGCCAGCCCGACGACGCCCGAGAGGCCGAGCCACAGCCAGCGATCGGGTGCGGCATCCAGAGGCAGGGGCGAGCCGATCAGGAGGGTGTGGATGGCCAGCAGGTAGAACGTGGCCAGCAGGAGGCGCACGCGATTGAGGACGACCGAGCCGACGCGCCGGCTGGCGACGCCGAAGAAGGTCGCCGAGCCTGTCCAGCAGGCGGCGGTGGCAAGGGCGGCGAGTTCACCGAGCAGGGAGAGCTGCATGGCGCCGTCGGTTTCGGCCGGCGAGGTTTCGCGCGGCCGGGGTTCAAGACGAGCCCCGCCGGCGGCGGGGCCCAACAGGCCGTTTCGAACTTGGATCGGAAGCTGTGCTCGAGCGGCTGATTGGCAGCGATTGTAACAGGCCTGCAGCGCGGCCTGCTGATCCCGCGCCTTCGCCGGCCTGCGGATCGCCAGGAAGGAGTCAGGCCGGCGTTCGATCGTGGCCTGAGAGTGGAGGGCGCGGCTTCGTGTCGTGGTTGGGCACCTCGTACGCGTCCGGCCGCGTCCGCCTGGTTGAGGGGCAGCGTGCACGGGACGGGGGCTCCCCCGAAGACTTGCATTCGAGGGGGTCCGGGGAGCTGGGTGAGGTGGTCGCCAGGCATCCCCGAGCCGGGTATCGGTATCCAGGATTGGCGGCTGACCCGCGCCCGGTGCGGTCGGCGACCGTCGACGCACCCAGCCCCTGCCTGCCCGGTCGTGTCCCGGCCTGGGGCAGGCTGAGGGACACGCCAGGATCGCGCCTGCCGCCGGCCATCGATCGCCTTGGAGGGTGCGCTCGGCGGAGGAAGCTATCCGGCGACCTCACCTGCTATGCGTCTTCGGTCCGTTCCCGAGTCGTATCGTTGGGGCCGGTATGGCCCAGGTGACCCTTGGCGCAAGCATCAACCTCGTGGTGTTCGACGTGGTGATGCTGTCGGCGATGTACAGGCTGGTGATGGAGTAGGTCGACGACGGCAGCGGGGCAGGGGGCTGACGGAGGATCGACTCGGCTCGCGAAGAGTAGGGCGAACGCAGGCGTCAGCTTCCTGCGGAGGGGTGGGAACCGCACTGAGCCGTGCCAGGGGAGCGGGTCGTTGCCGCCCGGTTCCGCACGCGGCCGTCCGCCTCGCGGGACGGGCGCGTGAGCGAAGCGCCGCTGCAAGGCGGAATGGCGGTCACGGGTTGCGGGCCTTGCGAGGTCTGGTGCATGGGGCGAGCGGGGCTGTTGGGCCGCCGCGCCTCCCCGAAGCTACGCTCCCTGCTCCTCGTCGACTTCTTCGGGCAAGGGAACGCGAGGCGCTTCAGGCCCGGCCAGGGCGTGAGTGGACGCGTCGTAGTGGCCGCGCAGGTCGTCGCTCAGCGTCCCGTCCCACAGCGGGATGCGGGAGAAGTAGGCTGCGCGCCCGAGGACATGCGCCCCTACCGGGGCGGTCAGGAACAGGAAGACGACCACTGCCAACGCCCGGGTGGTGATCGCCAGGCTCTCGAACTGCAACGCGGCGGCGACCATCAGGCACCCTACACCCAACGTGGCGGACTTGGTGCTGGCATGCAGCCGCATGAACAGGTCTGGGAATCGCACCACCCCCAGCGCGGCGATCAGCATGAAGGCGGCGCCGATCAGCATGAAGGCCGCGCTCAGATACGCCGCCATGACCTGCCTCCCTTCTCGATGTAGTGGGCGAAGGCAACGGTGCCCAGAAAGGCCACCAGCGCCAGCACCAAGGCCAGATCGACGTACAGCGCTTGCCCGGTCGCCACGGCGTACGTGGCGATGAAGCCCACCGCCAGCGTGGCCATCAGGTCGAGCGCCACCACGCGGTCTGGCAGGCTCGGCCCGCGCGCCAGGCGGACGAAGGCCAGCAGGAAGGCCAGGATCAGTGCGCCGAACACCACACTGGTCACACCGCCGGTGCTCAAGGTTCGTCCTCCCGTTCCAAGCCGCGTGTGATCCTCAGCAGCCGGCGCTCGAAACCTTCCTTGATCTGCCGCCGGACCAGCTCCGGGTCGTCGGCATACATGGCGTGGACGTAGAGCACACGCCGGTCGCTCGACACGTCCAGGTTGAGCGAGCCGGGGGTGAGCGATACCAGGTTCGCCAGCAGCGTGATCTCAACATCCGTCGCCGCCTCCAGGGGAACAGCCAGCACCCTGGGGCGCATGTGCCAGCGCGGGGTCAGGACGTCGGCCGCCACGCGCAGGTTGGCGATGATCATCTCGACCAGGAAGAAGAACACGAAGGCCGCCATGCGCGGCAGGGTGCTGAAGTAGCCCGTCTGCCCCAGCGGCCGGCGAGCGACCTGCAGGGCCAGGAAGCCCAGGCCGAACCCGAGCAGGAGGTTGGCTGGCGTGAAACCGCCGGTCAGCGCCGCCCATGTCAGGGCCAGCAGGATGTTCAGCAGGAAGTGGCTCACGGCGCAGACCCCAGCACGGTCAAGATGTAGATCCCGGGATCAGCCAGCTGGGTGCCGGCCCGCTGCGCCAGCGACATCACCGGCCCCGCCCCCAGCCCGATGAGCAGCGTCAGCGCGCTGAGGATGGCGGTCGGCAGCAGCAAGCCGGGCTTGGCACGGCCGGGCGCCTGCGCCGCGTCCGCCGGCCCGGGCTTCCAGAAGGCTTCGTTCCAAATCTTGATCATCGAGAACAGCGTCAGCAGGCTGACCCCCAGCGCCAGGCCCACGATGAGCGGGCTGCGCGCCGAGAGGCCGGCCTGGATCAGCGTCAGCTTGCCGAAGAATCCCGATAGCGGCGGCAGGCCGGCGAGTGACAGCGCCGGCAGCAGGAACAGGATCGCCAGGCCGGGCTGCGAGCGATACAGCCCCCCCAGCCGGCGCAGGTCATACGTGCCGGCCGTGCGGTGGATGATCCCGCTCACCAGGAAGAGCGCCGTCTTGGCGACGGACACGTGAAAGATGAAGAACACCGCACCGGCCAGCGAGAGCGGCGTCAGCAGCCCGAGGCCCATCAGCAGGTAGCCGATCTGGCTGATGATGTGGAACGACAGCAGGCGCCGCATGTCGTACTGGGCGACGGCGCCCAGCACCCCGGTCAGCATCGTCAGGCCGGCCAGGATCAGTATCAGGGTATGGGTGAAGCCCGTGTCCTGCACGAACACCAGGCTGAAGACGCGGATCAGAGAGTAGGCGCCAACCTTGGTCAACAGCCCGGCGAACAGTGCCGAGACCTCCACCTGCGGCGTGTGGTAGGAGGCGGGCAGCCAGAAGAACAGCGGGAAGATGGCGGCCTTGATGCCGAAGGCGATCAGGAACAGGATGGCCAGCGCGGTGATCACGCCCGGCGGCTGAACGCTGCCCAGCGCGTGCAGCTTGGCCGCCAAATCGGCC
>DYJB01000003.1:35580-44673 GCA_020723365.1 Candidatus Aquidulcis sp.
GTTGAGTGTGCCGGCCATGCCGTACAGCAGGCCGAGCGCCGCCAGGAACAGAGCGGACGAGATCAGGTTCAGCGTGACGTACTTGATGGCGCCGGCCATCTGCGCCCGCTCGCCGCCCAGCGCCATCAGGACGAACGATGCCAGCAGCATCACCTCGAACCATACGTACAGGTTGAACAGGTCGCCGGTCAGAAACGCTCCGCACACCCCCATAAGCAGGAAGTGAACCAGCGAGTGATACCCGAAGCGCTCGCGTTCGGGATGGACTCCGGCCAGCGAGTAGGTGGCCACCGCCAGCCCGATCGTGCCGGCCAGCAGGACCATCACCGCGCTGAACACATCCGCGACGACGGTTACGCCGAAGGGTGCGGGCCAGTTGTCCATCTGGCCCGTGACCATGCCGTCGCGTACCACTTCGCGCAGCAGGCCGAGGGCGGACAGGAACAGTGCCAGCGCGCCAGCCAGGCTGGCCTGGCGCTGCGTCGGGATCGAACGATGCGCCAGCACCGTGACGATGGCCGTCAACAGTGGGATCAGGAGCGGCAGGACCAGCCAGGGATTCATGCGCCGCTTGGCCCCAGGCGACCCGTGCTCAAGCGTCCGCCTCGCGCATCCGGTCCAGATTGTCCGTGCGCAGGGTGGAGTACACGCGGAAGACGAGCACCAGTGCGAAGGCCGTGACGCCGAATCCGATGACGATGGCGGTCAGGATCAGCGCCTGCGGCAGCGGGTCGGCGATGACGGCGGCAGGGGCTCCGGCCGTGACCACTGGGGCGCGGCCGCGCGTCAGTCCGGCGGCGGTGAAGATGAGCAGGTTGGCGGCGTGGCTGAGCAGGCCCAGCCCGATCAACAGCTTGACCACGCTGCGCCGCAGGAGCATGTAGATCGCCGCCGCGTACAGCCCGCCGATGACAAACGCCAGCACGGTCTCCATGCTCACTCCTCCGCCAGCGCGAACACGATGGTCGTCGTCACGCCCAGGACGGTCAGGTACACGCCCAGGTCGAAGAGCAGTGGCGTGCCGAGTTCGAACGCGCCGAACCCGGGAAGGTCAAGCCTGATCCACTGCCCGGTCAGGAACGGGTAGCCGAGCACCAGGCCGATCAAGCCACTGGTCAGGGCGGCCAGCAGCCCCCAACCGATGAGAGATTGTGGCTGGACACGGAGGGCGCGGCGGGCCTGGGCAGCGTCCGTGGCCAGCGCGTACAGAACCCACGCCGCGCCCGCCACCAGCCCGGCCACGAAGCCGCCTCCCGGCTCGTTGTGGCCGCGGGCGTACAGGAACAGCGAGAACATGAACAGCAGGGGCATCAGCAGGCGCGCCGTGGTCGTCAGGATGAAGGACGTCATCGGCCCGTCTCCGCCTGTGGATCCGCTTCCGGCGTCGGAGCGCCCTCCGCTTTCCGCCGCGGCATTTTGAGCAGCGCGAACACGCCCAGGGCCGAGATGGCCAGCACGCAGATCTCCCCCAGCGTGTCGATGCCGCGGAAGTCGACCAGGATGGCGTTGACGATGTTGCGGGCGTGCGCCAGGGACTCGGCCGCCTGGACGTAGTAGGGGGAGATGCTGGGGTAGAGCTGGACACCGACGGCCGAGAGCACCAACGCCGTCATCATGGCGCCGGCCGCCAGCGCCAGCGCAGCATCGCCCGCCCGCTCGCTGACAGTGGTCAGGCGTGCGAAGGGGGGCAGATGGTGGAAGGCCAGCACGAACAGGATCACCGTCAGCGATTCGATCAGGAACTGCGTCATGGCCAGGTCCGGCGCGCCGAAGATCAGGTAGATCAGGGCCACGCCGTATCCGGCGGCGCCCATGGCGGCCACGGCCCCCAGTCGCGACGAGGTGGTCACCGCCATCACGGCCGCGGCCACGATCAGCAAGGCCACGCCCAGCTCGTAGTAGCCGGGAGGCGAATCCGCCGCCGGCCAATTGAAGGCCCCGGAGCGCATCAGGGTGAAGGTGCCTGCGGCGACGGTGGTCAGGACGATGATCGTCAGGTAGCGGCGATGATACCCGCTCTGCAGTAGCTGCGTCAGCCCCCGGGCCGCGAGGTTGAGCGCCGTGAGCCCTGCCTGGTAGACGCGTTCGGATCCCCAGGGTCTTAGCGCCGCATGCAGGCGGGTCCGCATGAGCCGGATGAAGACAAGCAGGCCAAGGCCGAGAACCAGTGTCGCCGCGCTCAACCCCAGCGCCGGGGTCAGGCCGTGCCACAGGGAGAGCTTGAGGGCAACCGGGGCCCCGAGGGCGGCGGCCGCCGCCGGACCCGCCAGCCGGCCGTCGATCAGCCCGGGGGCAAGTCCGAAGACCAGGCTCAGGCCGCCCAAGAGCAGCGGGCCGAAGGTCATGCTGGGCGGCGCCTCATGCGGATGGCGCTCGAGCGGCTTCGGCCTGCCCCAGAAGGGAACCAGGCCGACCACGCCGGACACGCACACGCTGAACGCCAGGGTCAGAGCGATGGTCACGGCCAGGGGCCAGCCAAGCTCGAAGGCGGACTCGTAGACCAGCTCCTTGGAGATGAACCCAAGCAGGGGGGGCAGTCCCGCCATGGAGAGCATTGCCAGGCCGGCGGCGGCCGCCGTCCAGGGCATGGCCCGCGCCAGCCCGCCGAGCAGAGGGGCCTGCCGCGTTCCGGTCTCATGCTCCACGGCACCGGCGACGAGGAAGAGCGCGCCCTTGTAGAGCGCGTGCGCCAGGAGCAGCACCATGGCGGCTTCGAGCGCGTGCGGCGTCCCGATGCCGATCAGCAGCGTCAGCAGGCCGAGAGCGCTGATGGTGGAGTAGGCCAGCAGCCGCTTGAGGTCGGTCTGCGCCAGCGCCATCGCGCCGCCGAGCAGCATCGTGGCTGCGCCGATACCGCCGACGCTGAAAGCCCACGCCGGTCCGCCGGCCAACGCCGGGGAGAGGCGGGCCAGCAGGTAGACGCCGGCCTTGACCATCGTGGCCGAATGCAGGTAGGCGCTGACCGGCGTGGGCGCCGCCATGGCGTTCGGCAGCCAGAAGTGGAATGGGAACTGGGCCGACTTGGTGAAGGCGCCGATCAGGACCAAGGCCAGGGCCGGCCCGAAGAGCGGGCTCGACTGGATGCGTGCCGCCTGCAGGTTGAGCTCAGAAAGCTCGAAGGTCCCCCCGGCCATCCCCAGGAGCACCAGCCCTGGCAGGAGCGCCAGCCCGCCTCCGGCGGTGACGAGCAGCGCCTGGAGGGCGGCGGCGCGCGCCTGCTCGTTGTCGTGATGGAAACCGATCAGGATGAAGGAGGTGATGCTGGTTAGTTCCCAGAAGACGAATAGCACCAGCAGGTTGTCCGCCAGCACGACACCCAGCATCGAGGCCATGAAGGCCAGGATCCAGGCATACAGCGCCCCTAGGGCGGGGTGGCCCTTGAGATAGCCGCCGGCATAGACCACCACCAGCGCACCGATCCCGCTGATCAGCAGGGCCATCAGCAAGCTGAGACTGTCGGCGCGCAGTGATAACGAGAGGCCGAGGTCCTCGACCCACGTCAGGCGGGCGGTCGTGGCTGAGCCGCCGGCGGCCTGCGGGATAAGGGAGGCGAAGTAGAGTGCCAGCGCCGCCGGGAGAGTGCCCAGCAGCCAGCCGGCGCGGTGGCGCAGCCAGCGTGTGACGACAGGGGCGATCAGCGCGGCGCCGAATCCGGCCGCCACAGAGGCGATGATCATGCACGTGCCCCGGCGGGGCGACAGCAACCCAGGCCCGTGAAGCGCGTGCCGGCCTCAGCCGAGGCACCCTGCGCCCGTAGGAACTCGCCGGCCATTGGAACCCTTGCCGCAGCTGCTTCGGCGAGGCGAGTGCCGTGCCGGATGTGGTGTCGCGACCTGCTGCCCATTCGACCTGCCTCAGCCGGATACGTGCCACGGCGGGTTGACGCGAGGGGGGCCGCCCTGCGCTCGGCTCTGGCTCTCAGCCGATCCATACGTCACCGCTGCGCCATGCTCCGCGCGACGCCTGCCGTGGAACCCATGGCGGGTGCCCTGCGGTGGGCCGCCCAAGTATACCCAGGAAACTTGCGCCGCCCGATTGAGGCCCGGCTCGAGATAGCTCTGGCGTAGCTGGGCAAGTGCCCGGTCTACCTTGCGCAGCGGATGCCAAGCTTGTAGATGGCGAAGTCCGTTGTGTTCCGGCCGCGCTTGGTGCTCCGAACGTTCTCGGGCGGATCGAGCCATGAACCGCCGCGCGAGACGATCATGTCGCCGCTGCGGGGTCCGTGTGGATTGGCCTGCCGCCCGTAGTAGGGGCCGAACCAGTCGGCAACCCATTCGCGTACATTGCGTGCCAGGTCTAGCGCGCCGCACCAGCTCGCGCCGGAGGGATAGCTGCCGACCGGCGCCGTGTCCGGATAGCCATCGTCGATCGATGGGTCGTTAGGCCCGAGATCGCAATTGGCGTCGCAGTAGTTCAAGCGCGTGCCGTCGAAGGCGTCACCCCAAGGGTACAGGAAGCCTTCGGGGCCGCGAGCGGCGTACTCCCACTCGGCCTCCGTCGGGAGGCGCGCACCCACCCAGGCGCAGTAGTCCACCGCCTGCTGCCATCCCACCCAGACCACCGGGTAGTTGTCGAAGGCAGCGTCGCCGTAGTACGACTCTCGCGAGTAGGATCCGCTTTCCACGGGCGGCCGGCAGGCGCCGGCGCTGACGCATTCCCGGTACTGGGCGTTGGTCACCTCCGTGCGGTCGATCCAGAAGCCGTCAAGCTCGACCGGGTGCGCCGGCGTTTCGTCAGCGAATTCCGACGAGAGGCACCGGCTCCCGGGCCCGAACATGCGGGAGGCGGTCACGCCGCAGACCTTCAGGCTGATCCTCATCTGATCGTCATCGGTGCCCATTTGGAACTCGCCGCCGGGAACGTAGAGCATGACCATATCATCGACGGGACGGCTCCAGGAGGATCCGATGGACAGGTCCGGTGGCCCTGGCATCGGCTGCGGCGTGGACGTGGGGGAGGGGCGCGTTGCCGCGGCCGTCGGCGTGCGGCGGGGCGTCCAGGACGTACCCGTGAGCGCTGCAGCGGGTGTGTGTGGGGGGGTGGGATCGGGGAGCGTGAGGCGATCGTCCGAGGGAGCCGCGCACGCGGCCAGCAGGGACAGCAGAAGGGCGGCAGGCAGGAGGGCCGTCGGTTTCATGCCGCTCGCGCCGCGCCGCCTGCGGCTGCCCTCTTGCGGATCTGGATCACTCTGTCCACTTCCGCGTGGAGCGTTCCGTGCGTATCGACGAGCGCGATCGTGTACGTGCGATCGATCTTGGGCTCCGATTCCAGCAGGCGCCGGATCTCGGCCAGCTCGCCGTCGCCGACCCGGCAGGTGGCATAGAGCGTCGTTCGGCCCGGCTTGAGGAAGCGGATGCTGGCGGCCTTGTCCCAGACGATGTAGGCGGGACCGAGCAGGCGAATGAGCATAAGCATGTAGAGGGGATCTACGGCGCCGTACAGGCTGCCCCCGAAGATCGAGTCGACGTAGTTGCGCGTCCGGAAGTTCAGGGGAAGCCGCACCCGAACCTCCTTCCAGTCCGGAGCGATGTACGTGACGCGCGCCCCGGTCCCCCGGTAGCACGGCCACAGGTTCATCATCCAGCGGAAGGGGCGGGGGCCGAGCTTCTCTCTCACGCGATTCTCCTTGCCCGGGAGCGGGCGAGGCCAAGGCTCCAGGTCCGCCGGGCGGGCTGACTCGGCCGCGCCGCGGAGGGAGGTGGATGAGTCTGCCGGCTGCGTGGCGCCGCTCTCCGCCGGGACCTCGGGCGCGGCGAGGCGCCGCCGGCTAATCCGGTGCCCAGGACTCGAGCATGCGCTTCACGGACCGGCGCATCTCCCGGCTGAACTCGGCCGTGAATTTGCGCTGGTACATCCGCAGCCCGGGGTTTCGGGCGCCCGATGCGTCCATCTCCTGCAGTGCCTGGTGGAACATCATCTGGAACTCGTGCGGCTGGAGTGAGCGGTAGCGATTCTCGAAGACGATGTAGTCCCGATCGAAGCGACTCGTGAGCGGGCGCTGGCGCTGCTCCTGGGTGGGATAGCCGAAGCACAGCAAGCTGACGGGAAAAGCGTAGCGGGGTAAGCTGAACAGCCGGCGGTGCTCCTCGCAGTTCTCCAGGATGTCGCCGATGTAGCACGAGCCCAGGCCCAGCGACTCGGCGGCCAGTACGGCCGTCTGGGCGGCGATCAGGGCGTCACAACAGGCCAGGAGAAGGTCGCCTTCCTCGGGCGTCTGCATGGGCCGGCCTCGCCGGGCGCTGAGCTCTTCGGCGCCGGATAGCCGGAAGTAGTCGTACCAGCGCTGGTAGTCCGCCAGGAACAGAAGGACCAGCGGCGCGCGGGCGATGAAGGGTTGGTTGTCGCAGGTCCGCGCCAGCGTGGCCTTGGCGGCCGGGTCGCTGACGTGGATGATGGAGTAGAGCATCATGTTGCCGGCCGTCGGCGAGCGCAGGGCGGCGCGCAGGATCTCGTCCCGGACCGAGTCCGGGACAGGCCGGTCCTCGTAGTCCCGGATCGATTTGCGGCGGTGGATCAGTTCGATGGTTGGGTTCATGGCTGGCCTTCTTGAGCTCCGGCGATGTTGTCCGCTGTCGCCGGGCATGCCGCCCGGGCGCCGGGGCGGCGCCAGGGGTCGGGCATTGATTGTCGCGCCGCTCGAGGCAAGGGCCCGCCGGACGGCGGGCCCTGAGGTGTGGAAGCCTGAGTGGGCCGTGCAGGACTCGAACCTGCAGCCGTGTGCTTAAAAGCCCCCATGTTGCGGGGGTTGACAGGAGATGAGCGGATCCGGTTAGGAGATCTGCTCAAGGGCAGGAGGGGCGTCGCTCTTGGCAAGCAGATTCCAGTGGACTTTGTCGCATGAGCACCTGAGATCTGAGTCTTGGTGGTCAACCTCAGTGACTCTCTGGAGGCCGCCGCAACTTGTGCAGACGAACTGGAGCTGCAGGTCGCGCATGGCTTCGACAATCGGCCTCATGTCGCTAGGTGTCGAGTTCACCCATTGGTCGTAGTGGAGGGTCTTGTTCACAACCCACTGCTCTGCATTTGTGCGGGCATAGATGGTGGTGAATACGCTCCTGAGTTCGGTGAGGCGCTCGACGACATCGTTCTGGCCCCAGGAGAGGGCGGCCTTCTTGGCCTTGTCGAGAAGTCTCAAGTATCTGCCTGCTGCTGCAGGAAGGAAGTCCCCGAGTTCGTAGGCACGGGAGAGCCTGTAGGGAAGGCTGGCATGGAGGTCGTCACATGCAAAGGCAAAGAACTCCTCAAGCCCTCGCCTCAAAGCGGCCGCTGCTCCTGCAACGTCATTGGATGCAAGTTGCTCGGCCATCCGGGCCCACATCTCTGCCTCGTAGTTGACCTGAGGGCCGGTGTCGATGCTCCAGTTGAAGAACTCGATTGATCCCTTGCGGTCTACTATCCCGGCGGCGCGCAGTTGAGTGGCCCAGCTCCTGTCGTGAGTAGTAATCAGGAACTGCCTGTTCGGGAACTCGGTTGCCAGGAGTTCGCACAATCGTCGGCGATGGTCGGCGTCCACGGACATGATGACATCGTCCAGGACTACGAGGTCCATGAGGCCGCCCGTCAAGTGCTCCGCAAGAGCGAGGAAGAGGCAAACGCCCATGCTGTCTTGGTGCCCTTCGCTATGCAGTGCATGGGGTGGGCTCGGTCCACGCCCGTGGAAGTCCACTTGGATCCGGAGAGCCGCGCCATCGGGGGTGATTTGTGCGGAGAAGCAGGCCTCGTCAGGGGCGTGGAGCCGCTGATAGAGGTGCACGAACCTGTCGCAAATCGTGTTGTACAGGCCCTCAAGGATTTGGTCGCGCGATTTGAGGAACGCGTCGAGGAGCAATGAGGCGCGTAAGTGAGAGAGACGTGCCTGTTCCTCGGCGTCGATAGCCTTCTCAATGGCGTCGAGGCGCACCTCAAGTTGTGTGAGGAGATCCCACGCGTTCTGCTCGGCAGTGCTGACGGGGTATCTCTGGGCGGCGGACTTGGAGAGCCACTCAAGGCTCTCAAGGACATGAGGAGCGGCGAGCAGATGCTGAATCTGATCGGCCGCAACTCCGACTTGGGGGTAGTCGCGCAGTGGTTCGGCAAGCGCGGTGGAAAGTGAATCGAGGCGCGAAAGCCATGACTGCAACTCTTGTGTAACGTCCTTGGCTGCAAGCGCTTGGGCTGCGGCAATGGGACGCGGCAGGAGTCCTCGGAGCCTGTCGGCAAGATCTGCGATGTCCCTCGCGGAAGTTGTGACCCGAGTCGCATACTGCGCGGCCTTTTCCGCGGTGGCGAGCCTCGCCTGGAGATGCGCGATGAGCTTCCCGGCGGGCCATTCCGTACCGCAAAGAGGGCAACGCCCTGTCTCGTCCAAGAGGGCGATTCCCCTCTTGAGGAGTTCGTGATGTGAGAGATCGTGGGCGAGGGCGCGGTCTGCTCTGACTTCTTGGAGAGTCGCTCTCAGTGCCGCGTCTGCTGTTGCGAGTCTCTTCTCGTTGGTCGCCGAGAGAAGGTCCGAGATGGCGCGGATATCCCTGTCTAGGAGCGTGACATTCACGCCCTGGTCTGTTGATATGACGGTGGGGGGCCTGATGTCGGATTTGAGCCTTGCGGACGACAGAGCCGCCAGTCTCTCTCCGCCCAGAAGAGCCCTGTTCTGATTCGCGAGCTCCAAGACCGTAGCGGCGTCGAACGTGGCGAGCTGGAGTGGCCCGACAAGCTCAGAGCAGGCCTGCTTGTGGGTGGATGTTGCGGCGGCGAGGTCTCGGGCGAGGTCATTGTCAGCCCTAACCAAGGCTTGCCTGATGTCCTCAATGTCCTTCAGGTTTAGGAGCTCTTGTATCTGCTCTGCCCGGGTGCCGGCCTCCGCCCATATGTACTTGAGGATTTCGCGACGGCTCAACACATGTTGCCCCCGGCGGGCAAGGGCGAGGATTGGCTCAATACTGGCCGCATAGGCTTCGTCGCATACGAGCGTGCCGGGGTCTGCGAGACAACGAGAGAGCGTGAGGGATCCCGGCACACCCGGCACACTGAATGTCCCGGTTACGACGGCTTCTTCCTGTGTGTGGTCGACGTGGGGAGCATGCTGGGCCAGGATTAGTTCCCCTGCTCCGCGTC
>DYJB01000003.1:44683-46986 GCA_020723365.1 Candidatus Aquidulcis sp.
GAGGAACGCCTGCATGGCAGCGCGGCTGCCGAGCAGGTCGCCGGCGCCGAGGAAGAGGCGGCCGCGCTGGTCGTCGCGCTCCCAGAGGGCGCGGGCGCCCAGGGTGATGGCGCGGCCGAGCAGGTTGCGGTCGACGGCGTCGACGACCGCGCTCTTGCCGGAGCCATTCGGGCCCCAGATTACCTGGTTCCTGCCGTTGGGGGCTAGCTTGAGCGAATGGATTCCTCGGATACAACGGATCTCGATCTCAAGAAGCTTCATCGGCAGTGGCCTCCGCCGATTGGTCAGCCAGTTTGAGGGCTTCGACTACACGGGGAGTACGTCTAAGAGCCCCGGAGCGAGCGAGCTCGCGCAGTCTCTCGAGTGACTGAGCCCCGAACTCACCCGAGGCCTGGAGCTTGTCGAGGGTAGAGGTAACTATCTGGTCTCTTATGGAAGGTGGAAGATCAGCCCGAGGTGCCACTTTACCCCCCTTGTTCCAATCCGACGGTCCTGCGCTTCTTGGTCGAGGTCGTGCGTGGCGGTCTGGCGAGCCGAGGCTGGATGCGGGCAGGCTCCTCCTCTATAGGCTATTCGAAATCGCGAATGTTGCAGGATGGTCTGTTCATCCTACTCAAGTGATGGGGGGAGCAATGGCGATGACAGGTGTTAAGTGGGGCGTGGAGGAGTCGAACCTGCCACCTTGTGCTCTAGAACCCCCACTCTCACATAGCCCACCAGGGAAAGCCCAAGCTGCTCCTGTTCCCCCTCGCCAAGATCATGCGTCCGAGACTGTGGCTGCATGCTGCTCGATCGAATACGGTATCCTGAGCAACTGGTCCTTGAGTAGCTTTATCGTGTCCGGATCCAGACGGGAGAGCTTGGACCGTGCCTGCCACTCTGCTATCGCGTCGTAGATGCAGTGGCGCAGGTAGTTGGCCACCTCGACGTTGTCAAGCATGATCCAGTGTGGATGGGCCTTGTTCACAATCACGATGACCTTGTCTTGGGATGGCTGGCTCGCCACGTACGGATCGTTGGGAGACATGTCTTCCAGTACGTAGACGACGACGGAGAGTGGGCCGACATTCGCCCTTAGGGTCGCTTCTCTTGACTCGATGGCGTTCTCAACGACAGTGTCGAAGACATCCTTGACGGCTTCTTGAGGAAGCGGAAGGGCGACATCGATTTGATCCACCATCTCCGGTGACTCGAGCTCGCGCCGGAGTTCATCGATAGCAGTGGATGTAGCTGCCTCGGATGGACCCCTGCCATCGGCCTTGGTTGGCCTGTATTCTTGAGCGTAGCTTCGGTAGTCGCGACAGTGCTCAAGCAGACCGGTCTCGACCAGATCCTCTTGGTCGCCGAGCCATTGAATATCATCCTTGGTGTGACTTACCTCGAACTCATCCAGATGGATCTCACCGACAAGGCGCTGGTTGACGAGATCATTGGAGCCTTGCTCCTGACCGAAGAGCTCGCGCGGGCGCCACGCATCCGGCCACCCTCGGATCACGCGACCGGATTGGAGGATCGAGAAACCGGCCTTCGCTCTGCTCCCTCGCTCAAGGATGCCGACCCAACCACGTACTTGCTTCCCCTCGACTTCGAATTCGAACCCCTTATAGAAGGGGTTGCCTTCTGCATTGATGAGAAGGACAGGATCTTCCCAGTCTAGGCATTTGCCGCGCCATTCAAGAAGGAGGGTGTTGCTCCTAATATCCTGCCTGTACATTGACCTGATGTAGTCCTCTATCTTGCCGAGGGTCTTGCCCTTGAAGGATTGGTTGTGATCCGTGACTTCTACAATGGTGTAATGATCGTTGGGATCGCGGCCTCCCAGTTTCTGATGAGTGAGGTCCAAGTCGCCGGCTATGATCTTGTCTAGACTGATAGTGACCGTGTGCTCGACCGTGTCGCCAAGTTTCTTAGTGCGGATCGACCACTTGTTGCCGATCCAGAACGCAGCGGTCTTCATGCCAAGGCCATACCGGGATCTACCGGTGGGATGCTCTGGAGCCCGCGCCAGATAGAGGGCCCTCTCCAGGTCCGACTCATTCATGCCCATCGCATTGTCGAACACTCTCAGTAGACCATTCTCGTAGACGATGCGGACTGTGAGCACGTCACTTGTGGCATTGTAGGAAGCATCAAGGAGTTCGCGGTTGTCGAAGTAGGATTGTGTCGCGTTGTCGACGAACTCGCCTATCGCGTGCCATGGCTTGTAGGCCAGACGCCTGTATGAGCCGACGATGTCAGAGCCGAATTGAAACCTCATGGGGCCCTCCGGGGATCGTATGGCGCAATCCTAAGATCGCCGTCCT
>DYJB01000321.1 GCA_020723365.1 Candidatus Aquidulcis sp.
AGGGAGGCCAGCAGCCCGAGCGTGTACGGGTGCCGGGGATTCGCGTACAGGTCCTGGACGCGAGCCTCCTCGACAATGTGTCCGGCATACATCACGATCACGCGGTGGGCCAAACCGGCCACCACGCCCAGGTCATGCGTGATCCAGATCATCGACATCTTCAGCCGCTCGCGCAGCCGGTTGACCAGGTCGAGAATCTGGGCCTGGATCGTGACGTCGAGAGCGGTGGTGGGTTCGTCGGCGATCAGCAGTTTGGGATCGCACGCCAGCGCCATGGCGATCATCGCCCGCTGGCGCATGCCGCCGGAGAACTCGTGCGGGTAGGAGTCCAGCCGTCGGCCCGCTTCGGGGAATCCGACCAGGTCGAGCAGCTCCGCCGCCCGCGTGCGGGCCTGGCGCTTGGTCATCTCCATGTGCCAGAGCAAAGGCTCCATGATCTGCTCGCCGACGGTCAGGACCGGATTGAGCGAGGTCATCGGATCCTGGAAGATCATGGCGATCTCGCGGCCGCGCATCTGGCGCATTTCCTCGTCCGAGAGGCGCAGCAGGTCGATGCCCAGGTAGAGCACCTCGCCGGCCACGATGCGGCCGGCGGGAGGGGGAACCAGACGAAGGACCGAGAGGGCGTGCACCGTCTTGCCGCACCCGCTCTCGCCGACGACACCCAGCGTCTCGCCTTCCTTGAGGGAGTAGCTGACGCCGTTGACGGCATGCACCACCCCCTCCTCGGTGGCGAACTCGGTGGTGAGACCCTCCACTTGGAGGACGACGGAGGGCTCGATCTCGCCGTTGGCGTGCAGGCTCCGGGGATGCATTGGTGAGTCGGTGACGTCGGCCATGTGCGCTCCTGTGCCCCTTGACATCCTAGGCACGCCTGCCGCGCCGGTCATCCGGCAGTTGGGGCATCCTGCGGGGGGCCAGGTGGACCATCTTCGGCTAGTCCAGCTGAACGAGGCCGAGGCGATAGGCGCGGCTGACCGCCTGCGTGCGCGTAGCCGCGCCGAGCCGGCGCAAAATCTGCCG
>DYJB01000322.1 GCA_020723365.1 Candidatus Aquidulcis sp.
CTCGAGCGGGCTGCCGTGGTGGGCGACCTGCAGCGCATCAACCTGCTGCTGGCCGACGTCCGCGCCGCCGATACCGGTCTGGGCGACCACCTGATCGGGCTCTCCTCCCAGTTCCGTCATGATGACATCCTGGCGCTGGTGCGCGAAGCGGCGGGCTTCCATGCCGGGTGAAAGCTCCGAGTCGGCCGACAGCATCCTCATCGTCGACGATACGGCCGCCAACCTCAAGCTGCTCTCGCAGATCCTGGCGGAGCACGGCTACCTGGTGCGGGCGGTCGCCAGCGGGGCGCGTGCGCTGGAGTCGGCGGCCGCCACGCCTCCGCAGCTGGTGCTGCTCGATATCCGCATGCCGGAAATGGATGGCTTCGAGGTCTGCCGCCGGCTGAAGGCCGATCCGCAGACGCGCGAGATTCCCGTGCTGTTTATCAGCGCTCTGGACGACGTGCACGACAAGCTGCGGGGTTTCTCCGTCGGCGGGATCGACTACATCACCAAGCCCTTCCAGGTGCAGGAGTTGCTGGCGCGGGTGGGTGCGCATCTGGGGCTTCGGCGGCTGGAGCGGAAACTCCAGGAGGCCAACCGCCGCTACGCGCAGGAGCTGGCGCTGGCGGGCAGCCTGCAGCAGAGCTTCCTGGCCCATCCGGCGCCGACGCTGCCCGGATGGCAGATGGCGACCGCCTTCCGTCCGGCGCGCGAGACTTCGGGGGACTTCTACGGCCTCTTTGAGCTCCCTGCCGGTCGGCTGGGGATCATCGTCGGCGACGTCGTCGACAAGGGCGCGGCGGCGGCGCTATTCATGGCTCTGAGTTGGACGCTGCTGAGGACCTTCACCTTCGAGTTCCCGGAGGACCCGGCCAGGGCTGTCACCGCCACGAATGCCCGGCTGCTGACGGACACCGATGGGACCCGCTTCGTCACAGTCTTCCTGGGGAGCCTCGACCCGCACACCGGCCAGCTCGACTTCGCCAACGCCGGGCACAACCCCGGCCTGTTGTTCCGGGGCTCGGGTTCGGGCGAGCCT
>DYJB01000145.1:0-4768 GCA_020723365.1 Candidatus Aquidulcis sp.
GAACCTTCCCGGGGGGCAGGCGCAGCTCCTGGCGGTCGTCCAGGACTTCGACACGTTGTTGGGCGGCGCAGATTTCCTCTGGACCTGCACCGGCACGCTGGCCCTAGTGCCAGATCAGGTCACTGAACTGTGCGACGAACTCCTCGGAGAAGTAGTCGCGATATGCTTCCTGGCCTTGGAGGTGATAGCCGAAGAAGGCCGTCACGAAGTGGCGTATTCGGGCCGAGACGTCGGGCTCCGTGACCATCATGTGTCCCCTTCCGACAAAGGAGACCATCGTGCGGTCGGGGCTTCCGAGGTGGGTGAAGATGTGCTCGGCTTCGAACGCCTGCTCGTCCTCGGCCCCCTCGATGATGAAGGCAGGGCGGTCAGCCATGGCAAGGCCACTCTCGCCATAGAGCCAGGCGCCGTCCGGCGCCATGGGCATTACCGCCCGAATCCGTTCGTCCGTTATCGGCTGCCAGAGTCCCTCTTCTGGTGTGGCAATCTCGCCCCCAACATGGGACTCGAACTCCCCCCACTTTCCGGCAAGCCCACAGGCGTAAGGAATGTACCAATCGGGAAGTGGGTCCTCGATGGCTGGGGCGTTCGCACACCATTCCAGGTAGGCGGACGGATGGATGCGCACCCCGCTGAGGGCAAGGGAGTAGAAACCGCCCCAGGAATAGCCCACAACGCCGGCATGCTCAGCGTCGATAACGCCCCCCAGGCCCTCCGGCGGATTGGAGGCGAGCTGGTCGAGGGCGAAGGCTATGTCGCGGGGGTGGTCGACGACGCCGAAATCCCAGTTGTCGTAGCGGTCCGGGAAGCGGACGATTGCCAGTACGAAGCCATGCGTGGCAAGGTGCGATTGCAGGAGGACGATCTCGCCGGTGTTCGGTTCGGTGAGGATCAACGGGTATGGGGCGAGGCTTCGGTCGGGGGTCGCGTTGCGGACCCTCAGATTGCCCTGTTCGTCTGTCTCCTTAAGTGCCGGATACCAGAGGGTCACCCTCACTTCACGCCCGTTGCGCGAATCGTCGACCAGGATCAAGGAGGTGTTGCTGGCGAAGTAGGTGCCGGGTTCGGACAACGGGAAGGCCTCAGGCAGCGAGTAGGCGGTGGGTGATGCGGCAGCCGTGGGCTTCGATTCCATGGCCGATGGGGCCTGCTGAGTTGGCACTGGCGTCTCCAACGGGCCTGTTGCATCGGCAACGGGGGGAACAGTGCCACCGGTCGCGCAAGCGGCAAGCAGCGCGCTGGTGAGGGCACACACAGCCAAGAGTCTCGCGAGGCGCATTTCTGGTTCCCTCCGACAGGGGCAGCGGGTCGTCGCCGCCCGACGGCCTCGAGCCAGACCGCCCGGCGGACGCGGGCGGCAGGGCCCACACTCCAGCCTCCGCCGGCGATGAAGGCGAATCGCACGCCGACTCGCCGAACGGCCACGCCGGCACTTCGGTAGCCCACGCCGGCGGACACCGGGCGCCGAGGTATCCGCACGCCCGCCGAGTCGGCTTCAGCGGGTTGCTGAGCGCCTGGCATTCGCGGATGGGGGACTCACTGCAACGTCAGGTACGCCTCCCCTCCAAAAAGCGCCTCGTACTTGAGGATGTAGTCGGCGGGGTCTCCTTCAATCACGTAGATGAGATAGCCGCTCTTGGTCGCCCCGCCGAAGAACTCGCTGCCTTCAAACTTCCCCGGTACTCCCGCTATCCAGAGGCGCGGGTTGTGCGCAATGCCGGCCGTGTCCACCAGCGAGAATTCCAGCCCACTAAGGCGGCAGCTGGAGTCTGAGGGGAGAGTGCACGTGGCCGCCAATCCCACGAGCACGTAGTCTGAGGCTGCCTCGGGCGTGGGATTCAGGAAGCTCCCGTCGCGGACCAGGGCATCCGCCGGGAAGACAACCTCGGTGACGGAGAGCGACATGTCATCGATCTGGATCGCAGTACCAGAGGGTGCGGGGCTGAAGCGAGAGGCACCGAGGGCCGGCTGGGTAGGCTCCACCCAAGCCTCCGGCGAGGTAGGCACGACAACAGGCGTGCTGCGCCCGCAGGCCAGAAGGGACGCAACCACTGCGACGATGGCGATACCAGCAACCCTCATCTCGTCTCCTTCCCGTGCTCGGTCACACACGGTCTTGGGCACTTCGCACGGGATGACCATCCAGCCGGGCATCGAACGGCCTCGAGCTGGGCCGCCCGGCGGGAGCGAGCAGGGTAGCGCCTATTCTCGCGCACGTCGGCGGGCCAGGCGCCCTACCCCATGGCTCGGTCCGCCGGCTGAGGGTTCCGGGCGACTTTCCCGGGGGGCAGGCTCAGATCCTGGCGATTGTCCAGGACTCCAGCGAGATGTTGGGCCGCCTCAATGCACAGCACCAGCCAGCCTCGTGCTCAATGGGGAGGCACATGCGACCGGCGCCCTACGGCACCGTCCAGGTCTGATGGCCGGAGACTGCAACATCCACATCCGAGCGCAACCAGGTGGAATCACAACCCTCTGCCCGAATGAAGTATGTGTCAGGTCGCAGTGTGACGGCGAGTGAGTGACCGGGCTGGATCGGCTCCGTGCCAATCCAATTCCATCCGACATGGACGCTCTCACCTATCCCGATGCGTAGATCGCAGATGGGGACAGCTGAGTTGTTGACGATCGTGAGCGATGTGCCACAGGGAGGTGAGCTGCCGGGTTTGGCATCCGTGATTGGGTGAACCGTATCCGATCGGAAGCTCAGGCCCTCCTCCGCCAGATACTCCTCAGTGCATAGTTCTGACCAGACGGCGTATCTCCCAGGCGGGAGATCCCTGGTGACCGACTCCCCACTGCGGAGGGGGTGCCCCTCAACCCAGTTCTCGCCGCCCATGTACTCACAACGATCCGGCGAGACGAGCAACACACAGACGCTCATACACGACTCGTTCTTCGGCGTGGTGGCGAAATACTCCTGGCCAGGGCCCGGGGTTGGTATGCGCTCCCCCGCCTCCGGGCAGGGCAGACTGCTGCTCGTACTGCAGCCGGAGACCAACATCGCAAGACCGACGAAGGCAAGGAAGGTACAGGCATGGGACGTAGATCCATTCACCGTGTCCCTCCTTGCGGTTGTGCCGGCAGGCTCGTCTTGGCCCCCAAGGGACAGGGCCGCAGGCTGGATGTTCGGGGACGGGTTGATGATCCACCTTGGACGGGCGCAGGCGGCCTGGCGTCTGATTCTACATCTTCCGGCTGGGCTCCCCCCCGGTGTGGCGGGCAGAACGCCGCGCACCCCTCTCGGGGTGCGCGGTCGTGGATCACTCGGATCGCTGACTCACTCGGCTTTGGGATGCGACAGCAGCTTGTACCCCCGGCCGCGCTGCGTGATCAGGTAGCGCGGATTGGCGGGATCCTGTTCGATCTTCGAGCGCAGCCGGCTGACGAGCTTCTCGACGCGGGCGTCATCGATCTCGTCCAGGTAGCCCTCGCCCCAGACGGCCGTCACGATCTGGTACTTGTCGGTGAGCTTGTCGCGGCGGTCGTGCAGCAGCTGCAGCAGCTTGTACTCCAGATCGGTCAGGACAGGGATGCGCACCTCGTCCACCCACACGTCGCCCGAATCGGGATCCAGCCGCACGCCGGCCGCGGCGGCCTCGCCGCCTGCCCGCAGGCGGCGGGCCACGAAGGCGGCGAAGAGCGGCGAGAAGAGGCTCCCGCCGCGCATCAGACCCAGGTTCTCCAGATGCTCGAGCTGCTGCGGAGGCAGGCTGCCCCCGGGATCGAGCGCCATGCTGCTGACCGCCTCCTGCTCCTCGGCCGTCAACTGGTTCCAGATCTTCAGGCACTCCGCCCGCGGCATTGGCTCCTGGCCCACCGCCTCCAGCGCCTCGGCCAGCTGCTCGGCCTCCAGGCCGGCCACGACCTGCGCTGCAGCCACCAGCAATCCCATGTGCCCGCCAGCCAGCTCGAGACAGGTGCCGACGCGCTTCGCACCCATGCTCGAGATGTTGAGCGAGGCGACGACCAGGCGCGCCTCGTCCTCCTCCAGCGCCGGCATCGGGTAGGTCGAGCGGGCGAACATTTCGGCGAACTCGTCCTCCACCGCCGCGCCCCGCAGCTCGGGCAGCGTGCGCACGGTGGCGGTCACATACCCCAGCCGATCCTTGAAGCGATCACGCAGCGCCCGCAGATTCAGGAGCGCCCGATCGTCGAGCGCCGTGTACAGCTCGTCGAACTCGTCGATCAGCAGGCACAGGTCGCGCCCCAGGTGTTCGCACAGCTCGGTCAGCGCCAGGTTGAACGAGAGCGAGGCATTGAAGGCGGTGACGGCGTCGGTCACTTCCTGATGATGGGAGCGCAGCGTGGCGGTCACGTCCAGCGCCACCTGATCGGCCAGCGCCTCGAGCAGCGAGCGCAGGACGACCTCGTAGAAACCCTGGGCGGAGATGGCCACGGCGCGGTTGCAGTCGACGTAGATCAGCACCGCCTTGCGCCCGCACAGCTTGGTGTACATGCGCTCGGCCGTCTGGCCGGAGAGCGCCTGCATCAGCGTCGACTTGCCGGTGTTGCTCAGACCCACCAGCGCCGCGCAGCGTCCGGCGGCGAGATCGGTCAGCACGGCGCGGGCGGTGGACTCGTAGGGCAGCGTCGCCATGGGATTCCCCCCGTCAAGACGCGAAGGCAGGGCCGACCCACGGTCGACCCTGCCGGGCCATCAACGAACCGCAGCGCCTGGCGACCCGCACGTCAGGCGGTGGCGCTCATCCGCAGCCGGCGCGAGACGATGACGACCACCACCAGCAGCAGCGCCAGGATCACCAGA
>DYJB01000145.1:4778-6880 GCA_020723365.1 Candidatus Aquidulcis sp.
GGCGGTGGCGATGCCGGGATCGATGGTGGCGGCCGGCGTCGACGTGGGCGAAGCCACCACCACGACCGCCGTCGGCGTGACCGTGGCGCTCGGGACGGGCGTGCGCGTGGGAGCCCGGGTGTTGGTCGGGTCCAGCGCTCCAGCCGTCGCTGTCTGTCCGGCAGCCATCGTGGCGTTGTCGATGACGATCTGGGTCGCCTGCGCGTCGCGCGCCTGCTGCTGGCGCGGCGCGACCACCAGGGCATACAGTCCCAGGCAGATCATGCTCAGCACCAGCAACCCGCCTACGGCAGCCGCAGCGATGACAAACGTCCGATTGGAGGATTCCTCCGGCGGCGCGCTACCGACCTCGAAGTCTTCTGCCATGATTGCCTCTCCTCCCGCCCCTCCGGCCGGAGGTCAACCTCCGGCGCCGGCGGCAGTCTACTGAATCACTTCCAGATTGGCCAGGGGGATCAAGCGGTTCCCCAGGCCCTCGATCTCGATGGTGGCACTGCGGGCGAGCAGCCCGCTCGGGAAATCAGCCGCCTTCTGCGGCAGGTCGCGCACGAAGCCAACGGCGCCGTGGAACGGTGCCCGCAGCACGCGCACGCGCACGCCCTTGGCCAGCGGGATGACGTCGTCGGGCACGTCGGCCTGCTTGGCGGCCGGGAGCGGGATGATGACCTCCGGGCGCTGATACGAGTAGCGGTCGCCCGGGCGGGCATCGACGGCGGCCTCGCGCCCGACATTGCCCGTCAGCAGGGCGTAGGCGGCCGAATTCATCGGCAGCGAGCCGAAGCCCTCGGTGATCATCAGCGGATACGGCAGGCGCAGCGCCGCCGGAATCAGGTCGGAGGTGATCGACCCGAGCACGACGCCGCGCACGTTCAGCTCGGTCGCCTGGTGCAGCGGCGCGGGCTGATCGCACATTCCGCCCACCAGCACGGCGCCGCGCAGGTTGATGTCGAGCATGTCGGTCTGGATGCGCGCCGCCGGACCTCCGCCCAGCGTGCGCAGCACGCCGAAATCCTGGCGTCCGTTGCCCCAGATGCCCTGCACCAGACCGGCAGGAGCTTCCAGGGTGACCGTCTGCACGCCGTCGGACGAGACGACGATGGCCGGCATGCCGGCGCGCAGGACGATCGGCTCGCCGCGCACCTCGAACAGCACCCGGCTGCCCTCCAAAGCGACGATGCGGCCGTCGCTCGGGGCGCGCACCGTGCGCCGGGCGACGCCCACCGGGCCGGCGATGGTATCGCCCATCTCCACCCGGTCTCCCTTCTGCCGCACGAGGAAGCCGGGCGCCTCTTTGGCGGAGACGCCCAGCCCGCGCGCCAGGTCCAGGAAGATGTGACGAGGAGCCGTCTCGGCCTCGGCAATCACGTCGACGGCCTGGACGCGCTCGTTCAGGCGCGCCGTGACCGTCCCGGGAAAGGGCAGCGTGCGATCGCGCCGGACGATGGTCAGCGGCACGACGTGCGAAACGGGGGGCAAATAGCTCGCCTTCATGGCCAGGTGAGCCCCAGGATGCAAGACTGGTGCCAGGCGCTCACTGCAGCGCTCCGATGTCGTACAGCCACTTCTGGTTGAGCTCCCGCCGCCGGCCCTCATCCCTGGGCAGGACCAGCGGGCGGCCGCGGGCGTCGATGATCAGTCCTACCGCCCCGCCGGTCACGCGCATCACGCCCGCCTTGCCTGGGGCCCCGAATCCGACGTCGAAACCATGCTGCGGGCGGAGGGTCAGCTTGCCCACTTCGCCCGGTCCCAGCGGCAGCACCACCAGCTGCCCAAGCCTGACCTCGCCTTCCACCGGAGCGGCGCCCTCGCGTTCAAGCTTGATGCGCGCCACCGCCCGGCCGGGTTTGCCCCCGCCGATGGGTGAGACGACCGTGCCCAGGCTGACGAACGAGCCGGACTCGAGCACGTGGACGCTGACCAGGGGCAGCACGGCCGCCGCCGCGCCTAGCGCCGGCGTCAGGCCGTGGGGATCGAGCACGAGGGTCGAGATCCCGCCCGGCTGCAGGGCGTCGAGCAAGGCCAGCGCGGCGTAGCCCGGCCGCGGGGCACGCGACAGGACGCCGCCTCCGGCCAGGATCGGTTCCATCGGCGGCAGCCATGGG
>DYJB01000004.1:0-26128 GCA_020723365.1 Candidatus Aquidulcis sp.
GCGGCAGCGGCAGGAACGACTCGCGTTGGGCGAACTCGGCCGCCTGCTTGCCGGCCATCTTGCCGAAGACGATCAGGTCGAGCAGCGAGTTGGTCCCCAGGCGATTGGCGCCGTGGACCGAGACACAGGCGCATTCGCCGGCGGCGAAGAGCCCCGGCACCAATGTGTTGCGCGCGTCGGCGATCACCTGCCCCAGTTTGGTGGTCGGGATGCCGCCCATGGCGTAGTGAGCCGTCGGCTGCACGGGCATCGGCTCGGTCATCGGGTCGACGCCCAGATAGGTGCGGCAGAAGTCGATGATGTCGGGCAGCTTGGCCAGCAGTTCGGGGGCGGTGACACGGTAGGCCGTGCCATCCGGGCGCGTGCGCCCGTCGAGGGCGGCGTAGCGGTTGACGGTCTCCGGACGCACGTCCAGGTGCAGGAAGCGCTTGCCGCCGATGCCGCGCCCGTCGCGCATCTCCAGGTACATCGCCCGGCTGATGACGTCGCGCGAGGCCAGATCCTTGACGCGCGGGGCGTAGCGCTCCATGAAACGCTCGCCGGCGTCGTTGACCAGGATGCCGCCCTCGCCGCGCACGCCCTCGGTGATCAGGATGCCCATCTTGTAGATGCCGGTGGGGTGGAACTGGAAGAACTCCATGTCCTCCAGCGGCAGCCCGGCGCGGAGGGCCACGGCCATGCCATCGCCGGTGTAGGAGTAGGCGTTGGAGGTGATCTCCCACACGCGCCCGTAGCCGCCGGTGGCGAAGATGACCGCCTTGGCGTGGAAGGTGTGCACCTCGCCGCTGGCGAGCTCCACCGCCACCACGCCGCAGACGGCGCCGTTCTGCAGCAGCAGGTCGAGCACCTGGAACTCGTCGAAGAAGGTGACCTGGTTGCGGATGCACTGCTGGTAGAGCGTCTGCAGGATCATGTGCCCGGTGCGGTCGGCGGCGTAGGCGGCGCGGCGCACAGGCCGCCCGGTCTGGTTGTTGGTGTGGCCGCCGAAGGGGCGCTGGGCGATCTTGCCCGACTCGGTGCGGTTGAAGGGCAGCCCCATGTGCTCCAGCTCGTAGACGGCCGCCACGGCTTCGTGGCACATGAACTCGATGGCGTCCTGGTCGCCCAGGTAGTCGCTGCCCTTGACGGTGTCGAAGGCATGCCAGTCGGGGCTGTCCTCTTCCTCACTGCCCAGCGCGGCGCACACGCCGCCCTGGGCCGCACCGGTGTGCGAGCGCACCGGGTAGAGCTTGCTGAGCACGGCCGTGCGCGCCCCGCGCGAGGCGTGCAGCGCCGCCATCAGGCCGGCGCCTCCCGCGCCCACGATCACGACCTCGTACTCATGCACCATGCACGGCCTCCGCGGCCTAGGATGCCAGGATGACGTAGACGGCCACGATCAGCGCCGCGATCCACAGCCCGCCGATCAGCATGCGCAGCACGGCCACCGCCAGCGGGCGCTTCAGGTAGTCCTCCAGCACCATGCGCACGCCGTTCATGGCATGGGCCGAAGCCAGGGCGATCATCAGCATCGAGTAGATCTGCCAGAAGGCGTTCGACCAGCCGGCGGTGACATCCGGGATGTCGCTGTTGACGACGTGGTTGGGATTGGGGAAGAACATCCAGCGCATGAAGCCGGGCAGGTCGAGCTGCGTGCGGCCGCCGTAGACGAAGCCCATCGCCAGGCTGAAGGCGCCGAACAGCAGCAGCGCCAGCCCGGAGAGGCGCGTGAAGGTCCACAGCAGGTGTTCCCAGGATCCGGTCGGGCGGGCGCGGGGCGAGATCGACATCATCGGCCTCAGGACGGGAACAGCCCGCTGCGGATGAGGAAGAAGACCGGAACCAGGAAGGCCGGCGCGAACACGGCCCACTGCAGCCAGACCAGTTCATGCTGGTAGCGCAGCAAGCCCGGGAACAGGTCCATCAGCGCCAGGCGTCCGCCGTTCAGCGCGTGGTAGAGCACGCAGAAGTAGACGAAGATCTGGGTGAACCAGGATTCGTAGAAGGCGGTCAGGGCGGTCGCCAGCGGATCGCCGAACTGCTGCAGGAAGAAGGCGGCCACGACGTGCATGCCGACGAACAGCACGATGCCCAGCCCGGTCAGGCGGTGCAGGGTCCAGGCGAGCATCCCCTGCCGCCCCCGGTAGCGCAGGGCCTGCAGCACGCTTACCCCGCGGCTGGCCGGCATATCCCCTCCCGCGGCGACGGAATGGGCTGATTATACCGAGGTCGGCCCCCGGAGCGTACGTCGGGCCGAGTGGGTCGGATTTGGTAGAATTCGGCCAGCCTCCGGCGCGGGATCCTCCGTCGAGGCCGGGTGCTGGGTGAGGGTATCGATGGCGGAGTCTGAATCATCGGCCGGCCTGGGCCGCCGCACCTTCGTCACCGGCGTCGTCGGGCTGCTGGGCGGCATCATCGCCGCCGTGGTCGGGCTGCCGGCCGTCGCCTACTGGCTTGGCCCGTCGCTCAAGAAGCAGGAAAGCGACGCCTGGGTGCCGCTCGGCCCCGTCGAGAACATCCCCGTGGATGTTCCGACGCTCTTCTCCTTCACGCGCACCAAGCAGCTGGGCTGGGAGCGCAGCGCCACCAGCTACGGCGTGTACGTCCTGCGCGCCGGCGGGCAGGTCCTGGCGCTGTCGAACGTCTGCACCCATCTCTCGTGCCGCGTGACCTGGAGCCCCGAGCGGGATACCTACCTCTGTCCGTGCCACGACGGGCACTTCGCCCGCGACGGCGCCATCGTCTCCGGCCCGCAGCCGCGGCCGCTGGATCGCTTCGCTCTCAAGATCGAGGACGGCACATTGTTCGTGCACATCGTGGAGGCCTGAGATGGCGGCACGCGCCTTCCGCTGGCTGGACGATCGCCTGGGCCTGACCGGCATCTACCGCACCATCTTCGACCGCAAGATCCCCAAGGTCAACTGGGCCTTCACCCTCGGCAGCGCCACCTTGTTCCTGGCCGTGCTTCAGGGCGTGACGGGCGTCTTCCTGACCGTCTACTACGTGCCCCATCCCGACCAGGCCTACGAAAGCGTCAACTACATCATGACCGGCGTGCCCTTCGGCTGGCTGGTGCGCGGCCTGCACCACTGGGGCGCCACGCTGATGGTCATCACCGTCGTGCTGCACATGCTGCGCACGTTTTTCTACGCCGCCTACAAGTACCCGCGCGAGATCACCTGGATCACCGGCGTGCTGCTGCTGCTGGTGACGCTGGGCATGGGCTTCACCGGCTACCTGCTGCCGTGGAACCAGCGTGCCTACTGGGCCACGACCGTCGGCACGTCGATCGCCGGCACCGTGCCGTTCGTCGGGCCGATCATCGAGCAGGCGCTGCGCGGCGGGACCGATCTGAGCACGCTGACGCTGACGCGCTTCTTCAGCGCTCACATCTGGATGCTGCCGGCGGCTCTGCTCGGCCTGGTGGGCGTGCACATGTACCTGGTCATCCGCCTGGGCATCTCGCACGTGCCCGCGGCGGACGAGTAGGAGCGCGGCGTGAACGACGAGCAGAAGCGCGAGATCGACGCCCGGCACGAGCAGGCCAAGCAGCACGGCGTCAAGTTCTTCCCCG
This sequence comes from Candidatus Aquidulcis sp., assembly GCA_020723365.1. Taxonomy (GTDB): domain Bacteria; phylum Chloroflexota; class Anaerolineae; order Anaerolineales; family E44-bin32; genus DYJB01. The sequence goes on from DYJB01000004.1 coordinate 3,554, forward strand.
ACATCATCTACAAGGACATGATCGCCGCCTTCGGCGTCTTCGTCCTGCTGCTGCTGCTGGCCGTCTTCCTGGGCGTCAAGCCCGAGCCGCCGGCCGATCCCAACGACGCCGCCTACGTCCCGCGCCCCGAGTGGTACTTCCTGTTCCTGTTCCAGCTGCTCAAGTACTTCCCGGGCCAGATCGAGTGGATCGGCACGGCCGTCGTCCCGGGCCTCGCCGTTCTGGCGCTGCTGCTGCTGCCGTTCTACGACCGCTCGCCCTTCCGCCACTGGCGCCGCCGCAAGCTGGCGCTGGCGATCATGGGCGCCGCCATGGCCGGCATCATCGGGCTGACGATCGTGGCGGCCGTGACGACCCCGCCTCAAGAAGAGACGGCGGCGCTGACCAGCCTCGGCGACCGCCTGCTGGCCGGCCAGGACCTGTACAGCATCCAGTGCGTCGAGTGTCACGGTGATGAAGGACAGGGCGGCGAGATCGCCGGCGTCGAGGGTCTGGAGGGCTTCCTGATGAAGCCCATGAACGTCGGCGATTACATGTACACCCGCGAGGACGACACCCTGGCGGCGATCATCGCCTACGGCCAGCCGGATCTGGGCATGCCTCCCTTCGGCAAGGCCTACGGCGGGGAGCTGTCGCCGGGCGAGATCCAGGCCATCGTGACCTTCATGCGCTACACCTGGGACGACCGTATGGAGATCCCGCAGGACGTGGCCTCGGCCGGCGCCGTGCCGGCGCTCGCCCCGGGCGAGATTCCGTCCTACAGCGTACACATCCAGCCCATCGTGCGGCGGACGTGCCTCTCCTGCCACCGCGAGGGCAAGAAGAACAACAACTACCTGATGGGGTCGTACCGTGAGGTGCTCGACACAGGCGACAACTCCCCGGTGATGGTGGCCGGCGATGCCAACAGCCTGCTGCTGCGGCTGCTGCGCCGGGAAGAAGTGACCGAGATCAAGGACCTCGACCCGATGCCTCCGGCACGGCCGCTCAAGCCCGAATGGGTGGAGATGTTCGAACTGTGGGTGGCGGCCGGCATGCCCGAGACGCCTGTGCCCGCCACCGGCGCCGCGCCGGCGGCCACGCCGACGCCGCCCGTGACCGGTACACCTCCCGCCGCATCGCTCACGCCGGCGCCGACCAGCGGCACGCCTACCCCGTAGCCGCACCGACCCGTACCGGAATGAGAACCGGCCTGCGTGCAGGCCGGTTCCTGATTCCGCTTTCGGCGCAGATGCGTCGGCGGGCCGCGAGTCCGCCGCTACTTGCACCCCTCCTCTACCACCGTCGCCTGCGCTGAGGCGCCGTCCTTGTTGTAGGCCTCGACGGCGTAGGTGTACGGTCCGCCGAGGGGCGGGTTGTCGGTGTAGCTCGTCGAGCCGGCGGGGAGCGTCGCCAGCAGCGCCCCGTTGCGGTACAAACGGTAGCCGGTCTCGCCGCCCACATCGTTCCACTCCACCCGCACGACGTAGACTTTCTTGGTCACCTCGCACATCTGCCGGCCGATCACCACGCCGGTCGGAGTCCCGGGGAGCGGCGGTCCGCTCATCACCGGCAGCGTGTCCGCCGGACCCGTCACATCGAGCACGGCGGCCGAGATCCAGCAATACCACACCGGCTGCCCCGGCGCATTGATGCCCTCCAGGCGCAGCGACTGGCCCTGGGTGTAGGCGTCGACGTCGAAGTAGGCCGTGCCGGGGCCGCGGCGGCAGAAGCCGTTCTTGTTGAGCGCCCCGAAAACGCCGGCGGGCGTGGGGGTGGCCACGGGCGTGGGTGTGGCCACGGGCGTGGGCGTCGGCGGCGCGGCCTCCATCTCGATCGCCCCGCGATCGCAGCCGGCGCCCTGTGGGCGGCTGACCGAACGCTGATCCTCCGAGATGCACAGGTCGGGCGTGCCGCTGTCGATGGCCGGGCTGCCCGGGGAGAGCGCGTGGCTCAGTCCGTTGCCCCCGTTGTTGGCGAGCCAAACCAGCAGCGCGTCGGTGTCGGGCAGGTCGCTCGCCTCGGTCAGCGAGCAGGTGTCGTCATCGGCCAGGTTGTAGCCGGACGACCCGACACCCTGGCAGTTGCCGAGCGCGTGGTGTCCGAGGATCGTCGAGCGCAGGTCGACGACGCCCCCGCCGCCGCTGAGGATCCCGTCCGGGCTGTTATAGGCCAGCGTGGTGAACTCGACCCGCACTTCACCGCCGCCGTTGAAGATCCCGCCGCCCGTGGTCTTGGCCGGTTCGGCCATGTTGCCGCTGACGGTCACATTGCGCAGCAGGAGCGCCCCGGGGGACTTGTTGTACGCCCCGCCTCCCAATCCACCCAGGGCCGAGTTGATCGTCAGGCTCGAGCGGTACAGGTGCAGCAGGCCTTCGTTCCACACGGCTCCGCCTTCCACGGCCGAGTTGTTGGTGAACCAGGCGTCATACAGGAAGGCCTCGGCTCCGTCCAGGTTGTACAGCCCGCCTCCCTGGTCGGCGTCGGTGTTCTGCTCGAAGGTGGCCAGGTTGATCTCCAGCCGCCCATCGTTGTAGATCCCCGCGCCCCGGCCCGGCGCGGTGTTCCGGTCCAGCGTGACGTCATTCAGCACGGCCTCGGCGGCCATGTTGTTCCACAGCCCCCCGCCATCCCCCGCTGCGGCATTGAGCCCGAGCAGCAGGCCGGTGGCCTCCATGCGCGCGGTGGCGAAGTTGTGGATCCCGGCGCCGGCTTCGGCGCTGTTCTCGAAAATCTGGGTTCCCACCAGCGTCAGCAGCCCGGTCTCATTGAAGATCCCACCGCCGGCCGATGTCCCCGCACCCCCGGGCGGGACAACGGCATGGTTGCCCTGGATGGAGAGGCCGTCGAGCGTCAGCTGGCTGTGGTTGTAGATGCCGGCCCCCATCTGCGCCTGGCCGTTGAGCACGATCAGTGTCTCCATGCGCACGACCGCCGGCGCATGCACCTCGAAGATGCGATCCAGCGCCTGGCCGTCGATGGACGGAGCGCCCTCCCCGACGATGGTCACGTCGTCGGTGATGTCCAGGTCGCCGGTGGCGGCGGCATCCTCCTCCGCCCCGGCGATCGTCAGCGGATAGGCTGCGCCCGGGATCGTGATCATCTGCCAGCCGGCGCAGACGTTGGCATTGCGCACCGCCTCGCGCAGCGAGCAGTCATCCGCGGTGCAGGCGCCATCGTTGGTGTCGGCCGTCTTGTTGACGATGTACTCGTCGACACACACCGGCGCACCGCCGCCGCAGGCGGCGAGGGACAGCGTCAGCAGGCCAAGGATCACGACGGCAAAGGCGCGGCGCAGTGCAGGGGTCATGAGGGTTGCTCCTGGGTTGCGTGGGCGGCCGGATCGAGACAGCCGGCCCCGGCTTCTATCCTACCAACGGCGGCGACGCCGTTGTTGTGACACTCCCGCCGGCAGCTTCGGCAGGCGGATCACCTAGCGTAGAGCCGATCATACTCCGGCATCCCGCGCAGCGAGGCCAGGTCGGTATCCTCTTTCGACCACTCGGCCAGTCCCGGGTGCAGCTCCAGCGCCTCCCCCAGCAGCTTGACGGCCCGGGCTTTCGCGCCGGCCAGGGCGTAGAAACACGCCAGGTTGTAGCGCACGACGCCCTTCCAGCGAGGGGCGTCCTCCAGTTCGGCCAGCAGCGCCGAGACATCCTCCATCATGGCGGCGGCATCGTCCATCTGCCCGCGCCTGGCGTAGGCGTCCGCCAGGTGCATGACCGGATGGGTGCAGCCGTTGCCGGCCACGCCGCGCCACAGCGGCTGGCCGCGCTGCCACTCGAAGCGCTGCGGATCGGTGAGCTCCTCATCGCTGAGCGCCTGCAGGCTGTCCGCCAGCCGGCGGTGGCTGAGCGCCAGCGCCTGGCGCACCTCGTCCCACGATTTGCCGGCGTACTCGGCCCAGATGCCAGCGTTCTCGGCCTCCACCTCAGCGTCCGGAGGTGGAGCGCCACCCTGCTGCGCGGTTTCCAGCCGGTCCGCCATGCGCAATCGCCAGGCGGCCAGGTGAGACATCAGGTCCTTGGCCGACCAACCGTCGAGGCGCCCGACCTGCTCGCGCTCCTGCGGGCTCAGGCGGGCGATGTAGAGCTCTTCCTCCTCGCGGGTGCGTTCGAGAAGCTGGATCAGATCGAGGCGCAGGTCCATGGCGTCGCTCCTCCGGTTCCTCCGGGACTCAGGCCGTCGGCCCAGCCACGCGCGTGGATGTCCTCCGAGTCTAGCCGAATTGCCCGGATGCGCGCACCCGGGAAGACCGCGATCGGCTATCTGCACGCTCCAGGTACGTCCAGCATCACAAGGCGAGACTGTCATCGCAGGGGAGATGTCACCGCCTGGCAAGGCGAGGGGCTCATCACGTTCCAGCGCGGGGATCAGCGCGCAATGCCGAGGGCACCCGCCCTCCGAATACCATACAATCGAAGTTGCCCGGGGGAGTTCGTGCGTCCTCGGGAGGCCGGGCCTGCCGGCTGTCCCGGAGCCGCCGACTGCCGTCGTCGTGAAAGGGCGCAGGCCCCAGGATGGCGGGGCGCCGGCAGCCAGGTCGAGGAGGCAGGAACCGATGCGGTCACTCTGGCGAACGACTCTCGTGCTCACCTGCCTGGGTCTGCTCGGGGCAGCCTGCGCCCCGGCGCCGGCCACCCCCTCGGCGTCAACCGCCGCGCCGCCCACCGCCACGCTTCCGGCGACGCCTGCGGTCATGGCGACGGCGACGGAGGACCCGCCGCCGGATCTCGGCCCTCGCCCGCTCGTCTGGTTCGCTCCGCTGCCCCCGATGCCCACCGGGCCCGGGCGCATGTTCACCGGATCAGATGACTTCCTCGAACTCTTCGAGGCCGACGCCTCCTGGGCGACGGCGGCAGGTCACCTGCACGTCTTCAAGCTGTACGGCGAGTGGGTGGCGTACCACGCCAGCGATGATGAGCTGCGCACAGCCGTCGAGGGCATCCGGCGCCTGGGCCTGGCGCTGGCGGTTGAGGCCGGGCCCCTGGATCCTTCGGCGGAGTGCGGCCAGGGAATCGAAGGATTCGCCGGCACCGAAGAAGGGCGCCTGATCGCCCGGCGGATCCTGAAGGCCGGCGGGCGCATCGACCTGATCGCCCTCGACGAACCGCTGTTCTTCGCCTCGATCTACGATGGCCCGAAGGCCTGCCGCTGGGAGCCGGCGCGCGTCGCCTCCGAGGTCGGCGAGTACATCGGGGTGATGCGCGGCTTCTTCCCTCGGGTTCTCGTGGGCGACACCGAGCCCCTGGCCGCCGCCTCGACGCCCGCCGCGTACACCCGCTGGCTCGAGACCTTCCGCCAGGTCAACGGCTACGACCTGGCCTTCCTGCACATTGACCTTGACTGGGGACGGCCCTCCTGGCCGGCGCAGGTCAAGTCCATCGAGGACTTCGGCCGCACCTTCGGCGTCCCGGTGGGGCTGATCTACACCGGCAACTTCCAGGACGCCACGGATGAGGCCTGGCTGTCGATCGCCGGCGAACGCGTCTTGCGCTACGAGGGCCAGGCCGGCGGCCGGCCCGAGCACGTCCTGTTCCAGTCATGGCACGACCGGCCCGACCGCGCTCTTCCCGAGGACGAACCCTACACCTTCACCGGTTTTGTGCGCATGTACTTTGATGATCGCTCTTCCCTCGGTATCCGGCGGGAGGGGCCCGGCGCCAACCTTGCCTTCCAAAAGACCGCCCGGGTCTCGAACGCCTTTGGGGATCAGGCGGGCGCCCTGGCCGTCGACGGCGATCCCGGAACGTCCTGGAACTCGGGCGGTTTTCCGCTGAAGTGGATCCAGATCGATCTGGGCGCCGACTACGACGTGGCGGAAATCCGCCTGACGGTGGCTCAATCCCCGGCGGGAAATACGATTCACGTTGTCTACGGACAAGGGGCCAGCACCGGCGGGAAGAAGAAGCAGCTGCACATCTTCTCCGGGGCAACCGACGACTCGGACGTGCTGGTGTTCGCCCCCGCGGAGCCGCTGAAAGGCATCCGCTTCCTGCGCATCGAGACCACGACCACGCCGTCGTGGGTCGGCTGGCGCGAGATCGAGGTCCTGGCCGCCGAGTAGAGGCGCCGGAACCGGGCTGGTCCCTTTCGCTGCTCCGCCGGCGGGTTCAGGTGTGGCGCGGCCGGCCGTCCGGTGCGAGAATGGCATGCTGTCCGGCGGCCTTGCCCGAGGCGCGGCGAACCCGCCTCCCCCGCCGACTGCCGGACGTCCTGTTCACCAGGCCTGATGCCTTCCAGGAGATTCCATGAGAACCTTCCGCACCGCCTTGCTGGTTGCCGGCATGTTGCTCCTCGCCGGCTGCAACATGCTGCAGCCCGAAGCGGCGCCGCCGCCGGCGGGCCTGAGGGTTCAAGTGCAGGCCCCCACCGACTACCGGGCCGGGCCGGGCGAGGCCTACGATCTCGTGGGGGTGTTGCAGCCCGGGCAGGAATTCGAGGTGGTGGGCGTCAGCGCGGCGGGGGACTACCTGGTGATCCGCGATCCGGCCGACGCCTCGATCGTCGGCTGGTTGAAGGCCGAGGCGGCCCTGGTCTCGGGCGTGCTCACGGGGCTTCCGATTCCCACCGCGCCCGCCACACCCACGCCCGTCGGGCCGACCCCAGTCGCCGGCTGCCCCACACCCATTGGCGGCGGGCCTACACCCGTCAGCTGTGAGCCGGCCACCATGGGTGGTTGTCCCACACCTATCGGAGGTGGGCCGACGCCCGTGTACTGTGGGCCGGCCGAGCCTTCAGGCGGGTGCCCGACACCGATTGGCGGCGGACCGACGCCTGTCAGTTGCGAGCCGGTTGTAGGCAGTGGTTGCCCAACGCCCATTGGCGGCGGGCCAACACCCGTGAGCTGCGGGGCGGTCGTGGGCAGCGGTTGTCCCACGCCCATCGGTGGCGGGCCGACGCCGGTGAGCTGCGAAACAGGCGGCGTGCCCGCACCTTCTGGTGGTTGCCCAACGCCCATTGGCGGCGGGCCGACACCCGTCAGTTGCGGGCCGGTCGTGGGCAGCGGTTGTCCCACGCCGATCGGCGGCGGACCGACGCCCGTCAGTTGCTTGCAGTTGCCGATCGTCCCGCGGCGCCTGCCCGGATGTCCGACGCCCATCGGAGGAGGTCCCACGCCGGTCAGCTGCGCAACGCCGGTCGTGCGCTAGCGTTCGCCTGCGGCGCACCGACTCGACCGCGTTGGTCGGCCGGCACGTGCGCCATACCCGTTCAGGCTGCCGCGACCCCCGCTCTATCCCATCCGGCGGGGGTCGCGGCCTTCCGTCCGGCATGCGCCGCCGGGAGATCAGGATCTCAGCAGCATGCTCGCAGCCAGGCTCAGGTTCATGCCGATGAGGTAGATCTCGGCGGCGATCGAACTTGCCGGCTCATCCGCCCGACGCGTGGGTAGTGCAGCAGCCCAGGTGAGGGTGAGGGCGGAGAAGATCGCCACTCCGGCGGTGCCCCAGGCTGCCGACGCCGGCGGACGCCCGACGAGCAGCAGGAGGGCGAACCAGCTCAGGATGTAGATCCAGGCCGCCGCCCATGTCCCCCAGCCCAACGTCCGCAACCCAGCCCCGGTCTTCCATCCGACCGTGATGACCATCGACGGCCAGGCGACGCTGGCCGCCAGCGCCAGACCCCAATCCAGCCGCCAGGGCGCAACCAGGAGCCGCAGCAGCGCGCCAACGGTAATCGCGAAGGCCAGCAGCAGCAGTGTCGACCACGTTCGCGCCCTTCGGAAGGTCAGCAGCGCCGCGAACTCGACGAGAGCCAGGATGGCCAGGGGCATACGCCATGTCGACGGCATCCACGGCCCGAGCACGCTAGCGCCCACGCCTGTCAGCGCGAGCGACAGCAGGTAGACCGGGACGACACGGATGATGAACGCCAGGGGTGACATGCCTCAGCTCAGCGCTGCGGTACCTGCGAGAGGCCCGGCGCGATCAGGTCCACCCATTCCTCGCGCAGCAGGCCGGCGAGCAGGATCGGCGCCCGACGCCGCAGGGTGACCTGAATGCGCACGACCGGGGCGGCCGGGTCGTAGGTCTGCGGGTAGCTGACCTCCGCCTGCGGGAAGCCGTTGTACTGCGCGTACTGGACCGCCTCGGCCGCCACCTGCGTCTGCATCGGCGGCGCCACCAGGGCGGCGCGGTCTTCGTCCGTCAACCAGCCGGGCACACCGTTCAGCGCCGGCGTGGGCGTGCAGGGGCCCGCCGGTGCGCAGGTGGGCAGCGCCGCCGCCTGAGTCTGGCGCGCCGCAGCTTGCGTCACCATCGCTTCGGCCACCAGGCCGATGCCGGCGTCGGCCGCCGCCTGTGCCGCACGGCGGAGACGTGCCCGTTCGGCCAGCAGCCGCCCGCCGTCGACGGCCACCGCCAGAATCATCAGTACCACCATCATCAGAATGGCCACGACGATCAGCATCTGCCCGCGAGGCCTCATGGGTTGCGGTATTCCATGCGGCTGACGGCCCTGGCGCGCACCGGCACCTCGATCACCAGCGGCAGACTCATCGTCAGCCTGTATTCCAGGCTGACGGCCAGCGGCTGGCCGCGCGGCATCGGCCCGTCCTGGTCTCGCGGCGGCTCGTCCTGCTCCGGGTCGATATCGATCGTCACCCGTGCTGCGTCCAGCCCGGAGAGCGACCGCCGCACGGCGCCGATGATCTCCTCGTCGCCGTGGGCCGAGTCTGTGATCGTGGCGCCGGCGCGGGCGCCTTCCCAGGCGGCGTTGGTCAGCACGATCTGCGCGTGCATCAGGATCCCCAGGTTGACCAGGCCCAGCATCAGCAGCAGCAGGATGGGCAGCGTGATGGCCAGCTCGACCACGGACTGGCCCGCGCCGTGGCCTCGGCGCTTTCGCCGGGGATTCGCCCGTGACGGACGACTGGCACCCCGCATGGCTAGCGCCCCAGAAAGAGGTGGAGCAGCGGCGGGGCGAGGTAGATGATGAGCAGCGCCGGAAGGAAGAAGAACACCAGCGGGAAGATGATCAGGATCGGCAGGCGGCGGCTTGCCTCCTGAGCCCGTCGCCGGCGGCGGGCGCGCAGCAGGTTCGTCTGAACGCGCAGGGCGCGCGCCAGCGAGGTGCCAAGGCGATCCGATTGCTGGACGGCGGCGACGAACGCATGCAGGTCATCCGACGGCGTGGCGTCCGCCATGGCCCTCAGCGCCTCGGCTCGCGGGTGCCCGCGATCAAGCTGGCGCACCAGGCGGCGCAGGTCCTCTCCCAGCCGGCCCCGGAAGTCGGTCGCCGTCCGGCGCAGCGCCACCTCAAAGCCCATCCCCGCATCCAGGCCCAGCGCCAGGCGGTCGAGGAAGTCCGGGAGGGCGATATCGATCTCCATGCGTCGGCGTTCGCTTCTCCACTGCAGCCCGATCCCCGGCCCCAGCCATGCACCGGCAAGCAGCAGGAAGGCGACGAACTGGCCCAGTAGATCCCACCCGCGAATCACGCCGACGCCCACCGCCAGCAGGAGCCCAAGCCACAACACCAGCCAGCGGGCGGCAGCGAAAGCCCTGCCGTCCAGCGTCAGGCCGGCGTAGCGCAGCCTGCGCTCGAGATCCTGCGAGGCCCAGCGCTCCTCGATGCCGCGCGGCAGGACCACAAGGGTCACAACGGCCGCCAGGCCGCGGCTGATCGTGTGCCGATGGCGGGCTCCCTCGCCTGCGCTTCTCATCCGCACGAACTCGATGCCCGCCACACAGATCAGGCCGACGGCCGCGCCGGCCAGAATCGAAGCCAGTACGGGTAGGAGCTGCACGCGTTCCTCTCAATAGCGCACGCGCATCAAGCGCGAAATGATGGCCCATCCCGCCAGCTGGAGCGCGACGGCAAGAGCCAGCAGCAGCTGGCCGATCAGCGAGTCGAACAGCACGTCGATGTAGCGCGGGTTGGCGCTGAGCAGGATGCCGGCGGAGATCGGCACCAGGGCGGCAATGACCGCACCCGAAAGGCGTCCCTGGGCGGTCACGGCGCGCACCTCGCGCTCCAGTTCCACCCGCTCCCGAAGCAGGTCGGCGGTGCTTTCCAGCATCGACACCAGATCACCGCCGACTTGCCGCTGCAGCTCGATGCCCTCGATCGCCAGAGCCAGCGACTCCTCGGGCACCGCCAGCAGCAGATGCCGAAGGGACTCTTCCGTGGCATGGCCCAGCGTCATCCAGCGCACCAGTTTCGTCATGGCACCTGAGACAGGCGGCGTTGTCTCGGAAGCGGTGTACTCGACAGCCTGCTGGAAGGACAGCCCCGCGGCCAGCCCGCTGGCCAGGACATCGAGCGCATGCGGCAACTGCTCCCCGAAGCGGCGCCGTTCTCCTTCCGCCCGGCGCGACACCCATTGCCATGGCAGGATCGGCGCCGCGAGCGCCAGGGCCGCGGCCAGAACCGGACCGCCGATGCGGGCTCCGGCGATCCCGCCGACGGCGGCCGCCAGGGCCAGCAGAAGCAGGTAGCGCGATGGTTTGCGCCCCAGCCCGGCATCCTGCCATTCGCCGCACACCGATCGCCCCGCCGCTGTGGCGAAGAAAGGCCGGCTCAGGCGTTCGAGCGGATCCGGGAAGCGCCGTGCCAACCGGCGCGGGAGAGATTCGGGTCGCAGCTCAGGCAGGCCGGCGACCTGGGATGTCCGCTTTCGCCAGGCCGTGCGCAGCGCCGCCGACTCGACCCAAAGGCTCACAACCAGCAGCGCCCAGGTGGTTGCCAGAGCAACGAACGCGACTGGAACCAGGTTGGGCCAGGCCCAGACCACGCGGTTCAGATCGAGGCGCGCCAACCACGCCGCCGCCGCGAGCACGGCGGTGATGGCGATCCCCCACAACCAGGCGGCCGTCAGGCGCAAGCGCATGGATTGGACGGTGCTCGATTCAGACGGCGGCGAGCGGTCAGCAATTGGCAATCAGCAGTTAGCAATCAGCAGCTAGCAGCTAGCTGCCGGTTGCTGGCTGCCGATTGCCTGGGGCGCACACCGGTCGCAGCCCGATCTCGCCCCGCGGCGATCGTTCCAGCTCAACGATCGAGGTCACCACGCGGCGCCCATCCGGAAGGCGATCCTGCTGGACGATCACCTGAACGGCGCCGGCGAGCATGCGCCGGATGGCGGCTACGGGCAGCTCGAAGCCCGCCATCAGCACCATCGACTCGAGACGGATCAGGGCGTCTTCGGGCGAGTTGGCGTGCAGGGTCGTCATCGAGCCGCGGTGGCCGGTGTTCATCGCCTGCAGCATGTCGAAGGCTTCCCCGCCGCGCACTTCGCCGACGATGATTCGATCGGGCCGCATGCGCAGCGCGTTGCGCACCAGCGAGCGAATGGGGATCTCGCCCCTGCCCTCGATGTTGGGGGGACGCGCCTCCAGCGCCACCCAGTGCGGATGGCCGAGCTGAAGCTCGGCCGAGTCCTCCACGGTGATCAGCCGCTCATGGGGGGGGATGGCTCGGCCCAGGGCGTTGAGTGTGGAGGTCTTGCCCGAGCCTGTGCCGCCCGAGACGACGATGCTCAACCGCTCACGCACGCAGCGCTCCAGGTGTGCGGCCATGTCCGCCTGCAACGTGCGCAGTTCAACCAGCCGCTGCAGGGTGAAGGGCTGGCGGGAGAACTTGCGGATGGTCAGCACCGGGCCGCCGAGCGTCAGCGGCGGGATGATGGCATTCACGCGTGAGCCGTCCGGCAGGCGAGCATCCACGAGCGGGCTGCTCTCGTCAATGCGGCGTCCCAGCGGCGCCACGATGCGGTCGATCACGTGGCGCAGGTGGGCCTCGTCCCGGAAGCTGACGCCGCAGGCTTCGATCCGGCCGTCGCGCTCGATGAAGACGTGGGCCGGGTCGTTGACCATGATCTCGGTGATCGCCGGGTCGGCCAGCAGGGGCTCGAGCGGCCCCAGGCCGACGACGCGGTCGACGACCGCCTGCACCAGGCGCTCAGCGTCCGAGCGGGTCAGCACCGCCGGGTAGTCGGCCACCAGGGTTTGCACGCGGGCGCGCAGCGCCTCCCGATCGGGGAGATCCTGCCGCAGCCCGCCCTCCATCTCCGCCTCCAACTGCTCCGAGAGGAGGGCATGGAGTTGGTCCTCGAGCTCCAGCCAGGCGCGCGGCTCGAAGTTCATCGGGAACGACCTGCGGTCGAGGCCAGCGCGGGAGAGGTCTCGGGCCGGCGGCTCCCGCCCGCAACGAGCCGCCGGGCCAGCGCCATCATCGATCGTCCGAGCGCGCTCTGCCGATCCAGGGCGCATGGGTGCCCGAAGTTGACCTGATAGCCCACCCCACGCGGATCCACGGGAACCACTGCCAGAAGCGGGCACCCCAGCGAATCAGCCAAGTCCGAGGCGGAGGCCGGCTGGCCCCGGCTGAACTGGTTGAGCACCAGCCCGACACGGCTGTCGCCTGCGGGCGGCCTGACGTTCAGCAGCCGGCGCGCACAGCGCAGCGCCGGCGGATCGGCGGTCGTGACGAGCAGCTGCGTGTCACTGATCTCTGCACAGGTCGGGCTCCAGCTGCCGGACAGCGCGTCAACGACCACCCAGGCCACGCGACGTGCCAACGCATCGAGCAACAAGCGCGTCCGCATGTCCTGCGCATGATCGGCCGGTAGCGAGGTGGGCGCCGCCAGGAGCACCAGTCCTTCGGCATGCCGACAGCCAACGAGCTCGATGTGTCGATCGGTAAGTTCGGGTGCGACCGGCAGCAGCTCGGGCCATGCGTGGCCGGGGCGCAGGTCAAGCAGCAGGTCGTCCGTGCCTTGCTGCGCGTGCAGATCGATGAGCACCGTCGGGGCGGCGCGCGCCAGCGATACGGCCAGGTTGGTGGCGATGAGCGAGGCGCCGCAGCCGCCTTTGGCGGAGAAGATGGTAAGCAGGCCCATCGTCAGCCTCCGGCCGGGCGCAGGAGCGGCAGGAGCAGGAAGCCGTTGGCGCGGGCGTAGGTGACGGCGGCTGCTTCCTCCAGCTCCACCGCTACCGTCAGCGCCTCGGCCTGGGACGGACTTCCCGCCACGGTGAGCACCTCGATGGCCGACACGATGACCGCCGCCTGATCGGCCGGTTGCCCGGACTGGTAGGCCAGCAAGTCCACGCGATCGCCGGTTCCGATCTCCGGGATCGGGCTGGCCAGCCAGGCTCCGGGCAGGACCATCGCCCAGCGGCCGTCGGGCAGGCGGCGCGAAAGCCCGGCTTCGTCTGCCCCGCTGAGCCGCTGGGGCAGGATGACCTCGCCCGCTGCCAGAGGCACAAGCACCGTCCGGCCGATCGCCTGAGCCACCGAGGTCAGCCGCTCGGGCGGTACGATCGCCTCGGGAACGGCACGCACCTCGACCATGGTTTCGGTGATCGTCTCGCCGGGGCGGATCGACAGGCGCGCCACCAGCGCTGCTGCCGCGGGGACCATCGAGGCGCGCAGCTGCTCCAGGTAGATGAAGGTGACGACGCCCGCCAGCAGCGCCAGCAGCAACGCCGCCAGCAGGTAGAAGGGAAGGCGCCGGCGGACGCCGGAGGCCCAGGAGGGTGTGGTCTCGGGCGACGGGACGGCAGGCCGCGACATGATCCCCCTCCAAAGAGGCGAGGGTCGGCTCGTTGCGCGTCAACTACAGGAGGGCGGGGGAAAGACAGGCAGCGGCCCAGGTGGCCGCCGCAATGGGAACCCGGTCTCGGCTGGCGTGCATCCCCCTGCCCTGCGATCCGAGTGCTTCGACTGTAGCACAGCCGCCTCGGCGATGTCAACGGGGAGGGACACACGACGTGACACGTGGCTTTGCCACGTGTCACGTCGTGTTGTCTGGTATCATCGTCACGCTTCCCATGCACGCCAAGGAGACGAGATACGCATGACCCCCGAACCCTCCACGCCTGTGGTGGACGTGACGTTCATCGGCGCCGGCCCCAGCGGGCTCTTCGGCGCCTTCTACGCCGGCCTGCGCGAGCTGAGCGTGCGCATCATCGACGTGCTGCCGCTCGCCGGCGGCCAGCTGACAGCGCTCTATCCCGACAAGACGATCTACGACGTCCCGGGCCACCCGGCCATCCTGGCCAAGGACCTGGTGGCCAACCTGCTGCAGCAGACAAAGAAGTACAACCCGACACTGCTGCTCGGCGAGCGCGCCGCCACGCTCACCCGCGTCCCGCTCCCCGGCGGCGCGGCGGACGAGAGCTGTTGGCGCATCGAGACCGACAAAGGCATCTACCTGACGCGGGCCGTCATCCTGACCGCCGGCATCGGCGCCTTCGAGCCCATGCGCCTGGCCAACGACAGCATCCCGCCCTTCGAGGGCAAGGGCGTGGCCTACATCGCCTCGGACTTCGAGTCTTTCAAGGGCAAGCGCGTGCTGGTCGTCGGCGGCGGCGACAGCGCCGTCGACTGGGCGCTGGCGCTGGAGAAGGTCGCCCGCCATGTGACGCTCATCCACCGCCGCGAGGGCTTCCGGGCGCACGATTCGTCGGTCAATGCCCTGCAGGCCTCCAAGGTCGATGTGCGCCTGTTCCACGAGATCCGCCGGCTGGAGGGCCAGGGGCGCCTCGAACGGGCCGTGATCTTCGACAACCGCACGCAGGCAGAGACGACGCTCGAGATCGAGGAGGCTGTCCTGGCGCTCGGCTTCAAGGCCGACCTGGGGCCGATCCGCGAGTGGGGCATCGAGACCGCCGGCCGGCGCTACGTGAAGGTCAACAACCGCATGGAGACCAACCTGCCGGGCGTGTACGCCGCCGGCGATATCACGGCCCAGGAGGGTGTCGACGCGCTCAACCTGATCGTCGTCGGCTTCGGGCAGGTCACGGTGGCGGTGAACTACGCCTACGCCCGCATCAAACCCGGCGGCAAGGTCTTCCCCGGCCACTCGAGCGAACGCAAGTAGCCCGGGCGATACCGCCCCGAAAGCAGAACGGCCTCCGCCTGGAGGCCGTTGTGATTCGCGGTGCGGGGAAAGTCAGGCCGACTCGGGCTCCGCCGGCGGCTTGGGCGTGCGCGGCCAGTAGAGCAGCACGCCCAGCAGGCTGATCACCACACCGCCCGCCAGCCCGGCCACCTGCAGCGGGCCGAGGTAGACCCACGGCAGCCGGTGCGAGCCGATGGCCAGGAAGTCGGCCAGCGAGGCGGCGGCCGAGATAACGTAGCCGGTGGCGATCAGCCGCGTGCCGACTTCGGCGCGCAGGCTCATCGGGCGCCCGTTGCGCACCACGCGCACGGTCAGGACGGCGCCCAGCAAGAGCAGTCCCAGGCCGCTGAGCCACACGCCCATCTGGATGAAGCCGATCACGCGGCTGCGGTTCATGCCGATCAGGTCGGGATTGATGCCGACGACGAACACCAGCATCCCGAGGATGACGAGCGTCATCCAGCGGCGCGCCCAGGTGATCTGTCGTGGCGTCAGGCTCGAAGGCATCTCAGGACTCCGGAAGGCCCTGCCGCAGGATCCGCAGCCAGTTGCCGGACAGGATGGCGTCCACGTCCGCCGGCTGGTAACCGGATCGCTCCAGGGCCTCGCCAATAAACCGCAGGTCGGCGATGCTGTCAAGTCCGGCCGGAATCTGGTCCAGGCCGAACCCGCCATCGAAGTCGCTGCCCAGCCCGACGTGGCTGGCGTCACCCAGAAGCTGGCAGACGTAGTCGATGTGGCGCACGATGAAGTCGAGCGTGACCGCCTGGCGGCCGTCGGCCGGCAGCCAGCCGCCCTTGAGAAAGCGGTTGTAGGGCACGATGCCCAGAATTCCGTCGTGCGCCGCCAGGGCGCGGATCATGGCGTCGCTCAGGTGGCGGTCGGGAACCGGGCTGCCGTCGAGCAGGGCGCGCGGATTGCTGTGCGAAGCGAAGAGCGTTCCGGGGAAGCGATCGAGCGCCTGGAAGAAGGCCTGCTCGGCCATGTGCGACAGGTCGAGCATCACGCCCAAGTCGGCCATGCGATCGAGCAGGCGGCGGCCTTCGTCGGTGAGCGGGCCCGGCTCGCGCGTCCCGCCGCTGTAGCGCGTGCCAGCCCAGGCCGGCCCGACGATGCGCACGCCGCCTTCCACCCACATCTCGACCTCGGCCGGCTGGCGGATGCAGTCGGCGCCCTCGATCAGCAGCACCAGGCCGAGGCGCGGCGCAACCGGTGGGTCCCCCTCCCAGGTTCGCAGCCCGGCTTCCAGCGCCGCGCGGCTCCCGACGATGTGGAAGGCCTCCCCGTGTTCGTCGGCCAGGCGCTGATAGGCCTCCAGCTGGCGGCGCGCCAGACGGTGCGCCTGCGCGGCATCGGCGTAGGACAGCGTCTCCCAGTCGTGCAACTTGCGGCGCTCGGGCAGGACATGCAGCGTGGCGAAGGTCACCGCCACGCCGCCGCGCACATGGTCCGGGTACCCCAGCAGGGCTTCGCCTTGGGGGTTGACGGCCCCAGCGGCCGATTCGAGGGCGCGCGTCTCGGCCGCCGATCGCATCGGATCACGCCCGAAGGTCAGCATGTTCCAGGCCAGGTCTTCGTGCGCGTCGACGATCAACCTCATGCCGCGCCCAGCTCCTGCACCAGCCGCGCCCAGAAGGCGTCGCGCGTGCCCGGGCTGTAGGGCGTGTACAGCGACAGCCGGTCGGCCAGCCCGGCGTAGCGCTCGCGCAGCGCGGCGGGCAGATCGGCCTCCGGAGCGACGACGGCGAAGGTGCGCAGCATCTCGTCCGAGATCAGGCTGCCCATCTCGTCCCAGGCGCCCCGCCGGGCCAAAGCCTGCAGCCGATCGGCCGCCTCGCCCCAGCCGTGATGGGCCATCACCGGCCGGTAGGTGGGCGTCGAGGCGTAGAAGGCGATCTGCATGCGGGCGAAGCCGGCCTCACTGTCATCGACGGCGGTCATGGCCGTGACCGTCAGGCGGATTTCGCCGGGATGGCGTCCGGCGCGGGCGGCGCCGGCGTCGATCGCCGGCCGCACCACGCGGCGCAGGTAGTCCACCGAATGGTAGGGATGCGAGAGGAAGCCGTCGGCCACCTCGCCCGCCAGCCGGCACAGCGCCGGGTTGACGCCGGCGATGTAGATCGGGATCGCCGGATGGTCGATCGGGCCGGGATTGAAGAAGGGCGTCATCAGCGGCAGCTTGTGGTACGGGCCGCGGTGGTTGAGGCGCTCGCCCGTCTGCCACGTCCTCCAGGCGGCCCGCACGGCGGCGATCTGGTCGCGCAGTTTGCCGACCGGCGACTCCGGCCACGGCATGCCGAAGCGGCGCTCGATGTGGGCGCGCACCTGCGTCCCGAGCCCCAGGATGAAACGGCCGTCGGAGGCATCGGCCAGATCCCAGGCGCTGTAGGCCAGCAGCGCCGGGCTGCGGGCGAAGGCGACGGCAATGGCCGTGCCCAGGTGCACGCGCTGCGTGTGCTCCGCCGCCAGCGCCAGCGGCAGGAACGGGTCGTGCTGAGTCTCGGCCGTCCACAGCGCCCCGAAGCCGGCGGCCTCGGCGGCGCGGGCCAGCTCGGGCAGCGCGCGCAGCGAGGTGGGGGGAAGGATGGCGTCGAGGTGCATCGAGGTTCGCCGAGGCGGGCGGCGCTACGCGGCCGCCCCGCCCTGCTCCGGCGTCAGGCCGTCGAAGGCCGTGATGGCGGCGCGCCAGGCGGTCGGTATCGGGATCGATTGACCGGCGAGGTAATCGTAGGCCACCTGGATCGATCGACCGGTGGCCATCTCCTCCCCGGTGCCCGCCTCCTGGATCGAGTAGTGGAACTCCAGGCTCTTGGTGCCCAGACGCGCCGCCCGCACGCCCACGCGCACGGGCTGACCGTAGCCGATGGCGGCCTTGTAGGTGCAGGACGTCTCGGCCAGGATGATGCCGATGGCCTGGAAATCCTTGCCGTCCCACAAACCGACGTGCTGCAGGTAGCGGGCCCGGGCCGATTCCATGTAGGCGAAGTAGGCGACGTTGTTGACGTGACGCTGCGCGTCGATGTCGGCGTAGCGCACCTCGATGGGATGGAAGAAGTGATAGTCGGCCATGCCCAAACCGGGAGCGTCCTGCCCCGCCTAGAAGCGGAAGAGCGGGCGCGACCACGGGATGGCGACGGCGATCAGCAGCACGGCCACGCTGAACCACAGCGCCGCCCGCCGGTGCCTGGCGCCATCGTCGGCCCCCTTGCGCGCGGCCGCCGATCCGACATGCACCAGGATCACCGCCACGAACATGATGGGCATATGCTCCATCAGGAAGGTGCGGAAGGGGGCCTGCATCGCCAGCCCAGCCAGATCCTGATAGGCTGCCTGCATCAGGGGACTGATGATGGCCAGGATCAATCCGAGCAGGAGCTGGATGTCGAGGCTGATGCCGAAGAGCGCGCCGGCTCGCTGATCGGTCTTGGTCCAGGGGCGCTTGCCCAGCCAGCCGAACCAGGCGCGCGCCGTCGCGTAGATGGCGGCCAGGACCACCAGCCAGCGCCACAGGTTATGCAGCACGAGGACTACGGTGTACGCCATGTCTGCCTCCCCACGCGGCGCCACGGGACAGCGCCGGCTGCTTGTCGATATCCTAATGCTACCAGAGCGGCCGGCCTGCCGCGTGAGGATCGCCGCCGCACCGGCTCCCACCGTTCTCTGCCTGAACGGGCATCCGACTCCGGGGTCGCGGCGCTTCATGCGGCGGGGAATCGCGGTCAGGCCGCCGGCGTCTCCCGGATGGCATGCCCGGCCCGGGACAGGACGGCCTGCGCTTCCGACTCCCGCTCCACGGGCAGGAACAGGTAGTCGGTGTCGTAGGTCGAGACGGCAAAGATGCTGATGCCGGCCCCCGCCAAGGGTCCGGCCAGCGAGGCCAGGATCCCGGTTTCCGAGAAGTCCAATGGACCTTCGACCTGCAGGCCGCAGAAGCCACGCTGCGCGGTCACGCCGGCCGGGACATGAGCCTCATCGCACACGATGGAAAGCTCCTGGCGGGTCCGCGTCACGCAGACGAACGTGCTGCTGCCCGCCCAGGGCGGGACCTCTGCCTGCGGATCCAGGCGCGCCACGGCATAGCGTTCCGGAAGTCGCAGCAGGGTGAGGCGGCGGGCTGTCATTCTCGGGTCGCTCCTTAAGGACCAGGCCTTGTGCAGGGGATCGCGGTGCCGATAGGCGGCAGGGCGGTGCCTGCTTTCAGCGTTTGAGGTTCTTGCGCAGGAAGGCCACCGTTCGTCCCCAGGCCAGATCCGCCGCCTGCCGCTGGTAGGCCTCGTGGCGGTCGGACTCGAAGAACCAGTGGCCCGTCCCGGGATAGACGTGCACCTCGGCGCCGCGCGGCGCCTGCTCGAGGCTCTGACGCAGCTTCTTCAAAGCCGAGTCGGAGACCCACGGGTCGCGTTCGGCGAAGTGTCCCTGGAAGGCAGCCGGGCTTGCGCTGTAGTCCCCGGCGCGAGCGCCGTAGAAGGTCGTCACGGCCGCAAGGCGGAGCTCCGGACGGTTGGCGGCCAGCCACAGCGCCCAGTGTCCGCCCATCGAGAAGCCGATCACGCCGATCGAACTTCCCTGCACCTGCGGCAAGCCCTGTAGGCGCTCGAAGGCCCGCAGCAGCGTCTTGTAGGTGGGTTCCTTCTTCGGCCGCGCTCGCAGCCTGCGCGCCTGCGGGATGGTGGAGGCCACCCGCCCTTCGAAGAGATCCGGCGCCAGCGCCACGTATCCCTCGGCCGCCAGCCGGTCGCAGACGCTGCGGAAGAAGTCGTTCAGCCCCCACCAGGCATGGATGACCAGGACGCCCCGGCCTTTCCCGCTCGAGGGGCTCGCCAGGTAGGCGCCCAGCTCAGGCGAACTCGGCATGCTCTCTCCCCCTCCGCGGGATTCCATCCAGCCGGCCAGGACGGGGGGCGCAGCTCCGGCGAGGTGCCATTCTCGCGCCGCCGCCATCCCCCTGGCCGATCCCAGACACGGGACTATCATCCCCGGTTGGGTGGAAGGCGCACCGGCTCCAGCGGTTGGGCTGGAGCGGCGACATGGCAGTGGAGGCAGAGATGGACACCGATCGCCCCTCGCGTTTGCGCTTCTGGCTGACGACGCAGACCTTCGGTCTGCTCTTCTTCCTTGTGATGGGAGTCCTCGGCATGCTGGTCGAGGCCAACGACGCCGGCTGCATGTACGTTACGCCGGCATTCTTCATCGTGCTGACCATCGTCTACCCGGCGGCGCGCCTGCGGCGCTTCGGCGCGGCCACGGCCGTCTTTCTGCCGTACCTGACGGCCGGCTCGTACATCGAGTATCAGATGCAGTGGGTGGCCGAGCGCCAGCTGGCCAGCCCATGGGGCGCGCTTGCCTGGGGGCTCCTGGGAGTCCTCGTCGGCCTGGTCGCCGATGTGACCTTCCGCTACCTGCCGGCCGGGCTGGCTGCGGGCTGGAGGGGAGCGATCACCGGGACGCTGACCGGGCTGGCGTTGTTCCTCACCACCACCGTGGCGATGACGACGCTCTATGCCTCGCCCGCCTCGCAGCAGACGCATTTCATCTTCTTCTCGTCACGGGCGATATTCAGCCTGCCGTGGATGCTGCTCAACGGCGCCTTTGGCGGCTACTGCGCCATGGCGCTGGCGGCGGGCTTTGGCCGCCGCGCCCGGGCGGCGATGGCGACCTGACTCTCGGCAGGTGACCGGACAGCTCCGGCCGGGGTCAGCCTCCGCGCGAGCGGAATCGATCGTCCGACTGCCGCGTGCGCACCTCCCTCTGCGCGGCCTCCAGCCATCCAGCCCGGGCGCGCTTCGGCCGATCGAAGGCCGGCACATAGGGCTTGATATCCAGCAGCGGCGTGCCATCGAGGATGTCGACGTTCGCCAGGTGGAGCACGTTGTCTTCGATCGCCTGCAGCCGCACCACCGACAGGCCGATCGGGTTGGGCCGGGTCGGGGCGCGCGTGGCGAAGACGCCGCGGGCCTCCGAGCCCAGGAAGGGCACGACGCGCAGATCGGTGCGCGGCACCTGATGCAGGTGGTACAGCAGGATGAGGTGTGAGAAGCCCTCGAGGTCCTTCAGCCCGTCGGCGAAGGAGGGGAAGATCTCGGCAGTTCCGGGCGCACTGGCCTCGCCCGTCGGCTGGATGGGCATCCCGGCCAAGTCCTGGAAAGGCGTGTGCAGGATGCCGATAGGCCGGTAGACGATGTCCACGCTCATCCGCGAGCCTTCCTCCCCACTCCGTGAGCCGGGCTTCGAGGCGAAGGCAGCCTCGGCCTAGGACAGGTTCGCCAGAACCTCACCCGGCTCGCGCCGAACCCCGCCCTCGGCGTCGATCGTCGACCGCAGCCGGAAGATGCGCTTCCAGGCGCCGCCCTGGTAGACGATGAACTCCACCTGACCGCCCCCGGCTGGCGCCGACCGCGTCAGCGGGTCACACGAGTCTGGCCGGACGACGCGCACGACCTGCCTGGCGCCTCGCACGATGCTGTCGAACTGCCGCTTCGTGAAGATGGGCTCCAGGTCGAGCCAGTCCCGGGCTTTGGAGGCCGACTTGGTCGCCCACAGCTCCCCGATGAAGAAGGCGTACTCGAACAGTCCCGTGGGGCTGGCCTCATAGCTGAGGTGCCGGTAGAGGTGCTCGACTTCCAGGCGGCGGAGCTCTCCGCTCCCGCGCTTGCCCGCCATGCGATCGCGCTCGATGGCCGCCAGGGCGGGCGGGATCGGCGATTCGCCGGCCGAGATGACATCCCGCCGGGCGAAGGGGAAGATCCAGCCGGTCTCCACGCCTCCGATCGGCAGGTAGTCGAGCATATGCCCGCGCGGCAGGCGCACGGCTGGGAAAAGGCGCAGAAGCTGGTTGACGTCTTCCGGCCGATGGTAGTGCATCCAGTGGGAGCGGAAGCGCTTGACCGCCTCAAAGATGCGCTCGGCGTGGTGTCCGGGAACCCGACCCTCAAGCATGTCCCCCTCCGTGCGGCGCTGGGTCCGGAGGCTGCGGATGTCCGAAACTCGCCTCCGTACCCAGCTCCGGGCTGCCCGCTCAATCCTCCTGCAAGACAACGACGTCCAACCAGCCGCTGTTATCCGACAGGCGGGTGTCATTGATGCCCAGGTAGAGCCGGCCGCTGGCGCCGGCTGCCTGGAGCCAGTGATCACCGACAAAGAAGGGCTCGCCGTCTTCGATCCGGCCGATCAGCGCCGCGTGCGAGACGCCGGCCATCTGATTGCAGTCGCAGTGCGGGTCGCCTCCGGAGCCGATGGCATCGAAGGCATCGCCCGGCCAGGGAGACCACATCCCGCGCAGGTAGTCAATCTGCAGCCACTCGCCGGAGAGCACGTCGATGCCGGTATCGGTCCAGGCGTGATCCGCCAGCACGCGCACGACACCGGCCGCTCGATCCTCCCCCAGCTGGTAGTCGACCATGCAGCCCAGCGTGGCCGCAGCCGCGGCGGCCAGGGCGCAGCTGACGGAGGCCCGTTGCCGCGCCGCCCGAGTGCTGCGTGCGATCCTTGACGGGCAGGGCTCACAGGTTTTCACGCGTCCCTCTCGCGAAGCGCATCCAGCCGGCGCTTGTTCTCGTAGGGGGCGATGAAACGCCGGCGGTCTTCCTCCGGAATCGGGGCGGGCATTCGGGCGGCGAGCTCATCGTAGACCACGATTCGTTCCGCCAGGCGGGTACATCCGTACTCCGGGCAGGCGGCGCAGTTCGACAGCTGTCTTTCGATCACACACGGCCGCACCGGGCAGGACCGGTCGATGAGCTTCGGATTGTCGG
>DYJB01000004.1:26138-46336 GCA_020723365.1 Candidatus Aquidulcis sp.
CACACAGGATGTCCTCGGGCGGGATGCGGAAGCCGAAGTAGGCGTGCCAGCCGTCGCTGAGCACCACCCGATTGGAGGGATTCGCCTCGACGTTGGGGCGGTAGGCCAGGCACAGATCACAGCGGTAGCCGCAGCGCGTCAGGATCTCGTCCACCACCGTCCCCCGGCACGGTCGGACTGGCCTCGGTCGCAGGAGATACGACCGCTGGCTCCACTCTACGCCCCAAGGGATGGGAGGGCAAGGCAATCGAAGGCCCTCCCGCACGATCCGCGCGAGCTAGGGCGCCACCGTGAACTGATAGATCTGCTCGTGGTTTCCGCGCTCGACGGTTTCGTCCACAAAGAACTCGTAGCGCGCCAGGTGCTCGCCGGGAGACAGGCCGATCAGCCCCACATCCCAGACGCGCGCCCTCTTCTCCCCCCAGTCCAGGTCGAAGGTTCCGAAGGCATCCAGGTCAATCGGACGGCCGTCGATGGTGAGCTCCCACTTCGAAGTGGCCCATGCGGCTTCGAGCGCTTCCGGCGTGTCCTCGGACCATCCCACGGACACGCCCAGGACCTGGACGCTGACCGGGATGACGCACGTCCCGGCGCCCAGCTCTTCGAAGGTACACAGATCATGGACGTTGATGTCGAACTCGGTCGTCAGCTCCATATCACCGATCTTGTCGCCGGGACCGAGTTTCGACCCTGGGAAGACGCAGCCTCCCAGGACGAGTGAAATCGCCGCCATCACAGCGAGAAGGATGGCCTTCATGCTCCCCTCCTTGGAGTCCACAGTCGTTCCTGACGCAACTGCTCGGGCTCCGGCCTCAACGGACCCCGGCGAGGGCGCCACGTGATGCAGCAGCTCGCTCAACGGTTCGCCGGCCCGTCTGCATGCGCTCGAAGGCGGGGATGGGGGTGCGTGCGAGCGCAGGGCGGAGTGACCGAGGCTTCGCCGGTGGCCACCGCAGCCTGAATCTAGAGGAGGAAGGCGCACAAGGCAAGCGGCAGCGGGCCAGGCATCGCCAGGGGGTCGATGCCGACCGGCGACAACGCTACGGGGTGTCCGTCGGCGGCCGGCCGTCCTCCAGCCACACCGTGCGCGTCGCCAGGTCGCGCACCTCGGCCTGATCGTGGGTGATGAAGACGGTCGTCGTGCGCGTGTCGTGCAGCAGCCGCCGCAGCTCGGAGGCCAGCGTCTGGCGCGTGGCGACGTCCAGTGAACTGAACGGCTCATCGAGCAGCAGCAGGTCCGGCTCGAGCACGAAGGCACGCGCCAGGGCCACGCGCTGCGCCTCCCCGCCCGAGAGCTTCAACCCCGGCCGATCCCGCAGGTGGTGGATGCTCAGCTTGTGCAGCCAGGCCTCGGTGCGACGACGGACCTCCTCGGGGGCCACATGGCGGAAGCGCAGGCCGGCGGCCACATTGTCGAACACCGAGCGGTCGAGCAGCAGCGGATCCTGCATCACGACGCTGATCCGCCGGCGGTGCTCCAGATCGGAGGTGATGGGGCCGGTCGGCGCGTGGAACGTCACCCGGCCTCGCTCGGGCGCCAGCAGCCGCGCCAGGACGAGCAGCAGGGTCGTCTTGCCGGCGCCGTTGGGACCAAGGACAGCCAGCACCTCGCCGCGCTCGATGCGCAGGTGGTCGATGGCCAGCACGGCGCGTCCATCGCGCTGCACGAGCAGGTCAGTGACCTCGATCACGGGCGCCCCCGCTGACGCGCCCCGCGCTGCTGGATCAACGTCAGCGCCAGGTTGATCAGGAAGGTCAGGAGCAGCAGCAGGCCGCCCAGCGCCAGCGCCCGCTCGAACTCGCCCTTGCCGGTCTCGAGCACGATGGCCGTCGTCAGGACGCGCGTCTGACCGCGGATGTTGCCGCCGACCATCATCGAGGCGCCGACCTCCGAGATGACGCTGCCGAAGCCGGCGATGAGCGCGGCAATCAGCGGCAGGCGTGCCTCGCGCCACAGCGCCAGCACCATCTGCGGCACGGAAGCGCCCAGCCCGAGCAGCTGCAGCTGCAGCCGCGGGTCGAGCTGCTGCAGCGCCACGGCCGTCAATCCGGTGACGACCGGGGCGGCGATGACCCACTGGGCCAGAATGATCGCCCACGGGGTGTAGATCAGGCGCAGGTCGCCCAGCGGCCCCGAGCGCCACAGCAGCATGGCAACGGCCAGCCCAACGACGACCGGCGGCAGGCCCATGCCGGTGTTGATCACGCTCAGCAGCGCAGCCCGACCCCGAAAGCGTCCGAGGGCCAGCAGCGTCCCCAGCGGCAGCCCGACCAGCAGGCTGAGGATCGTCGCCAGGCCCGAGACTTCGAGCGAGAGGACCGTGATCGAGAAGACCTCATTCACGCGTCAGGACACCCCGGGATGGAGGGTGAGGCGCACCGCGCCGGCGCGTCTCGCCCTCGCGGATTGCGGTTGACTACAGTCCGAGCTCAGACTCGGCCTTGCCGGCATCGGGCGCGAAGAGCGGCTGTCCGAACTCCTCGACGCCGTACGATCCGATCAACGCCTGCCCGTCGGCCGAGACCAGGAAGTCGGCGAAGGCCGTGGCGCCGGCCTGGTTGACCTTCGGCCACTTCCCCGGATTGACGATGATGACGTGGTAGACATTGAGCAGCGTTGGATCGCCTACGGACAGGATCGCCAGCTGCAGTTTGTCCTGATTCGCCAGGAAGGTCGCCCGGTCGGTGAGGATGTAACCTGCCTTCTCCGAGGCGATCACCAGCGAGGCCCCCATGCCCTGGCCCGTCTCGACGTACCAGGGCTGTCCGGCCGGATCAAGCCCGGCCTTCTTCCACAGGTCGAGCTCCTTCTTGTGCGTGCCGGAATCGTCCCCGCGCGTGACGAAGGTCCCGCCGGCGGCCTCGATGGCCTGCAGGGCCTCGACGGCGCTCAGGCCCTGGATGGCCGCCGGATCGGCTTGCGGCCCAACCAGGATGAAGTCGTTGTGCATCACCGGCCGCCGGTCGGAGCCGAAGCCGTTGTCCATGAAGGTCACCTCAGACGAGGGCGCATGCACCAGCAGCACGTCGGCGTTGCCCTCCTCGCCCATCTTGAGCGCCTGTCCCGTCCCGACGGCGATCGTCTGCACGTTGTAGAGCGTGGCCACCTGGAATGCCGGCACCAGCACGTCCAGCAAACCCGAGTCCTGCGTGCTGGTGGTCGTAGCCAGAATGATGTTCGCATTCTCCGGTACCGGAATGGTCGTGGGCGCCGGCATGGAGGTAGGCAAGACCTTCGCGGGAGGCGGAGCCGTTGGCTCGGGCGTGGGCGCGGCAGCCGGGGCACAGGCCCCCAGCAGCAGAGCCAGGCCAACAAGCAGGCCACGCCAACGAGAGGTGTGCAAGTCGCGCGGCGTGCTGCCTCTCCTCACAGCTCGATTTCCTCACCGGCATGGGCCATCTCGTAGCCGGTCAGGCTCTCGGCCCAGCGGCGAAAGGTCCCTTCATTCAAGCGATCCACAAGCGGCGAGACCGCCTGGAGCTGGTCGTCAGGTACGACCAGATCGTAGCGTTCATGGAACAGCGGGAGAAAGTCCAGGCCCCGAGCGGCAGCGGAGGCCTGCAGCCCAAGCGCCACGTCCGCACTGCCCGAGGCCACGGCCTCGGCGCAGGCCGTGTGCGTGCTGGCGCAGCGCTCGTAGCCTTTGATGGCCGAAGGCGGCACGCCCAGCTCGGTCAGCCGGCGATCGAACCACACGCGCGTGCCCGACCCCCGGTTGCGGTTGAGGAAGGTCAACCCCGGCCGCGCCAGGTCCTCGATCGTGCGCACCTGCATCGGGTTGCCGGCGGAGAGCATCAATCCCTGGACGCGGTGGGCCAGCGTGATCAGGTGAACCGGCCGGTCGGGAAAGAGTGAACGGACGAACGACTGGTTGTACTCGCCCTGCGGGTCGACCAGGTGACAGCCGGCCAGGTGGCCAAGCCCAAGGCGCAGGTTGGCCAGGCCATTGAGGCTCCCGACCGGAAGGGTAAGGACATCGAGATGCGGGGCGAGTTCCGCCGCCAGCTGGTCGACGGCCAGATCGTGGCTGCCGCAGAAGACGAGGACCGGCCGGCCGGAGGACTGGGGCAGGATGAGCTCCTGGAGCAGGTAGCCGCCGGCCGAGGCGCGGTAGTAGCGCTCCTCGGCGCCGCGGATCCGGCGCCGCTCGACCAGCTCGACCAGGCCGGCCTCGACCAGCCGCTGCAGGTGATGGCGGATCCAGGCCGGGTGTTCGCCCAGCGCCAGGCCGAGCTGCGTCAGCGTGGCCGGGGCCGCCATCAGGTGCTGCAGGATGGCCAGGCGCCGGGGGTCGGCCACCAGCTTGAGGTGCTCGTAGGAGCGCAGGGGAGCGAGGTCGGGCATATCGCTAAGGAAATCCTTAGGTGAGGAGCATAGCACGGCGGGGCAAGGCGGTCAAGCCGAGCGCGGGGTGGATCGTGTTGGGGCGGGTCTGAGACCCGCCCCTACGAACAATTGGCAGCGGGCGGTGGTTATCCGGGACGCGTGGCAGGCACGGCCGATCCGCGCCGCAGCCCCAGGCGGCGGCCGTATGGCCGGCGGCTGGGGCGGAGGCGTGCAACGTCAGGGGGTGTAGAGCTTGCGGTGAACGAGGCTGAGCTGGCGAACCTGCTGCTCGGCGTGGTAGGAGGAGCGCACCAGCGGCCCGGACTCGACCCAGCGGAAGCCGATCTCGAGGCCGTAGCGCTTGAGCTCGGCGAACTCGTCGGGCGTGACGTAGCGCTCGATCGGCAGGTGCTGCTTGGAGGGCTGCAGGTACTGGCCGAGGGTGAGGATTTCGACCCCCCAGGCGCGCAGGTCGCGCATGACGGCCTGGACCTCCTCGAACGTCTCGCCCAGCCCGAGCATGATGCCCGACTTGGTCAGCACTTCGGGGTCGAGCCGCTTGGCGTTGGAGAGCGTGGCGGCGGCCCACTCGTAGCGGTCCTGGGGCTGCACTTTGCGGAAGAGGCGCGGCACGGTCTCGACGTTGTGGTTGAGGATCTCGGGCCGCGCTTCGACCACGGTCCGCAGCGCCGCGAGCGATCCCTTGAAGTCCGGGATGAGGACCTCGATCGAGCAGCCAGGGTGGAGTTCGCGGATGCGGCGGATGACCATGGCGAAGATGGGGGCGCCGCCGTCCGGGCGCTCGTCGCGGTTGACGGACGTGATCACGGCGTGGCGCAGGTGCATGGCCTGGACGGCGCGGGCGACGCGTTCGGGCTCGAGCCAATCGAGCGGCGCCGGGCGGCCGGTCTTGATGTCGCAGAATCCGCACGAGCGCGTGCAGGTGTCGCCCATCATCAGGAAGGTGGCCGTGCCGGCGCCCCAGCACTCGCCCAGGTTGGGGCACATCGCCTCTTCGCACACGGTGTGCAGCGCCTTGGCGCGCATCATCGTGCGCAGCGCTTCGACCGTCTCGCCCGACGGGGCGCGCACGCGGATCCACTCCGGCCGCCGCTGGGGGGCGGGCGGTGGCGTCTCAGCCGGGGCGGCGCGCAGTCGGTCGCGGGTGGACATGGCGGGTTCCATTCTACCGCGCCGGCGGCGGGCACCGTCGGGCCTGCCGGCCGAGACCTCCGGCCGAGCCCCCCCGCCCAACTGCTCCTTGACACCCAGAAACCGGAGCGCGATAATTCCTACAGACTAGTTTGTATTGCAGACCACTGGCGACAGGTCATGCAAGGAACCGAGGCTGCGATGGAAACCCAGATCGATCAGGCCCCCCGCCGCACCGCCGGCTACTGGTACGCCGACGGGCTGGTCGAGCTCGGCACCGGACTGCTGCTCGTGCTCATGGCCGCCATGTTCACTCTGGAAGCGCTGGCCCCCGCCGGCAGCTTGCCGGCGGGGTTTTCCGCCCTGTGGCTGCCGCTGATCCTGCTGGGCGGGATGCTTCTGCTCAGCCTGGTGCTGCGCGCCGTCAAGCGCAGGCTGACCTTCCCCCGCACAGGGTATGTCGCCTACGAGCGCACGCGACCGGCCCGCAAGGTGCTGGCGGGCCTGATCGGCGGCCTGGTCAGTCTGTCCCTGGCGCTGCTCCTGGCCTCGCGCCCGGGGTGGCTCAGCGCCCTGCCCGCCGTGCAAGGTGGCGTCGTCGCCCTGGTTTGGTTCTTCCTCAGCTACCGCATCGGCGCGTGGCGGCTGGCGCTGGTGGGGTTGGCGTCGCTGGCCGCCGGGCTGGCGGCAAGCCTGGCGGCATTGCCGCCTTCGATCGGCGCCGCCGCCGTCTTCGGCACCACCGGGCTGGCCTCCCTCGTCAGCGGGGCACTGGTGCTGGCGCATTACCTGCGCACGACCTCGCCTCCGGCCGAGGCCGTATGATGGCCGGCCGAGGCGGGCCGGCGCCGGCCGAAGACCTGCAGCGCATCCTGGACGTCGACCGCCTGATTCACGAGCCGGCGCGCCTGCTGATCGTGGCCCTGCTGGCCTCGGTGGGCGAGGCTGACTTCGTCTTCCTGCAGCGCGAGACCGGGCTGACAAAGGGCAATCTCTCGTCACACCTGGCGCGCCTCGAGCAGTCCGATTATGTGCGCATCGAGAAGAGCTTCCGCGGCAAGATCCCGCAGACAGTCTGCAGCCTGACGTCGGAAGGGCGCTCGGCCTTCAAGACCTACCGGTCGCAGATGCGGCGCACGATGGGTGGGCGGCCAGGCTAGGGCGCAGGTCGGCCTTCACCGCCCCGTACCTCTGTGCGTTCTGCTCCGTTGCAGAGACGTTATGCCGAGATGTGTCAGCTGGTGGCCTCCCTCCCCTCAGCCGCTCCGCCGACGAAGGCCAAGAGCCAGCAGCCCGAGGCCGAGAATCCCAAGGAGCGATACCCCCACCAGCCCAAGGACCAGCACGATGCCGCGGACGCCGCCCCCAGGCGTCTCTGCGGTCTCTTGCGGGATGCCGGGTCCGCTGGCCTGATGATCCTCGAGCGCGACCCGCACGGTTTGGAGCTCAGCGTCGGAGAGATGGGTCACGACCACGGCCGGATCGATGGCGATGGCGACCCAGGCTTCATCCGAGGCGCCCTGCGAATCCGTCGCCTGCAGGGTGATGACGTGCAGGCCGGCTGAGAGGCTGTCCAGCGCCAGCTCGGCGCCCTCGCCCAGCATTCCGTCCCGATCCGACTCCCAACGCAATGAGTGAACAGGGAGAATCCCGTCTTCGCGATCCGTGGCGCTGCCCGACAGCACGACGGTGGAGCCGAGGGCGTAGACCCGGCGGTGGGCCGGTGAGAGCAAGGCCGCCAGCGGCGGGGAGTTCGGAACCCGGAACAGCCCGTCGCTCTCGTCACGACCGGTCAGCAGGCCGTCGCTGGCCAGCACGCGCAGCTTCCCCAGGTCTGAGCCGGTCAGAATGTCGAGGCTCTCCAGCCGCAGGATCGGATCCTGCAGTCCCAGGGCGATTGCCTGCCACGTCTGGCCGCCATCGGCGCTGTATTGCACGGTGTAGTTGAGGCGATCCCCATCGGCGTCGGCCGCCTGCCAGCGAATCTCCAGCGGCGCCGCCAGCTCCTCGCCCCCGTTCGGCGACAGGACGGTCACCTGCGGCGCATGTGCGCTCAACCGGCGCTCTGCCAGCACGCGATCGCCCTCCCGCACCTGTAGGGCAGCCGCGCGGGCGTCAAAGCTGAGCGCCGTGACGAAGCTCAGGTGGGCCATCCGACCGTGCGCATCCGAGGTGTCATACAGCGGCGTGCTGGACAGAACCTCCCCCTCGGCGCTCATCAGGACCAGGGAGTACGCCGATGGTTCTCGGAACAAGCCCGGCCCCGCGAGCAGATCATCACGATCGTCGCCTCCCAGGCCGGGCACATGCAGCACCTGTCGGAATTCGGCCGCGTTGGAGGGGCGGTCGACTCTCCCGGCGACGAGCAGATAACCCTCAGTTCCTTGGCGAACGACCTCGGCCGGGCGGGGATCCAATGGATCACGGAGATCGGCGTGCCCGAACGGCGCCGCAGGCACGGGCGCCATCAGTCCCAACCCCCGCCGCTGAGCCAGGAAGGGGACGGTGTCGAGGTCGCACGACACGCCCAGGCCCCCCAGCACCTTGCACCAGTGGTAGGCGTCCAGCCACTTCGGGGGTTGGTAGCTCATCAGCGGAAACCCACGGTTGGGTTCCGGGGCAGCGGGGTCGTTGCTGATGGCAGTTGGTCCGGACAGTCCAGGGAAGTCGCTGTAGTAGACGTCGAAGCCGTAGAAACCGGACGGGTTGAGTTGGGCGATGGCGCAGTCGGCCAGCGTCCAGGGGAAATCCGGATCCAGGCCGCCGCCCAGTTCCTCATTCCCGGCGCACTCGACATGGCCGAGCCCAAGGCGATGGCCGACTTCGTGGGCCAGGGTTTCGCCGCCCGACATCTGCCAGGGCGTCGTGGCCCAGGTCGAGACGTCCATGACACCATGAGCCTGACCGAAGAGGGCCAGTCCTGTGTAGGTCAGCGGGTT
Source organism: Candidatus Aquidulcis sp. (assembly GCA_020723365.1). Lineage (GTDB taxonomy): Bacteria > Chloroflexota > Anaerolineae > Anaerolineales > E44-bin32 > DYJB01. The sequence continues at coordinate 34,557 of DYJB01000004.1, forward strand.
CCCCTGGTCGTTGTAGAAGGTCATGTCGTCGACGAAGGACGGATGGACCATGCCGTAGTTGATCACATTGTCCCAGTTGTCGTCGGTGAGAAAGTCGATCAGCGCCATATCGGCATTGACGTCCTGGGCGCCGCCGGGCGCCAGCAGGTTGAACTCGCACGGCCCGTGGACGTCCGGCCCGCCCTCCAGGCCCACCCCGACCTCGCCTCCCGACCAGGTGGCGCAGTAGAGCTTCTCGATCGGCGGCGCGTGCAGGAAGACTCCCCATCCCGGGAGAAGCCGCTCCATCCCGGAAAGGACGGTGGCGGCATCCGGATCGTCCTCGGTGAAGACGACTTCCGGCTTGGTCCCGTCGTAGTCCTGGTGCAAGTGGATCGGCCACAGGCTCATGCTCACGCCCTGCGCCAGGTGGAATTCGACCTCCACCTCGCGGAAGTTGTTGACCCAAAACGGTTCCTCGTCGTAGGGAGATTGCGGATCTTGCGAGTAGATGAAGGCGCGCAGGGTCACCTGCCCATAGCGCCAATCGCTGGGCAGGCGGAAGTTGAGGGTGTGATCGACATTGGTCCGATCGCCGCCGCCGGCGAACGCCGGGATCGGGCCATTCTCCGGAGCCCGCATCCCGAGATATTCCCCGTCGCGCCAGCCTTCCAGGATCCCCTGCACCGGGAACCAGCCGGCGCCTTCGCTGCGCACGTAGACCCGGGCGTAGGTCATACGCAATTCCACCAGCGGCATGTCGTTGTCGAGGCTCTGCAGGCCCTGCGTCACCTCGATATCGGTGACTCGCAGGTCCACCTGGGGCAGATCCGGCCCGGTGAAGGAGCCGGGGGTGGGAGTGGAGCTGGCGACGGCAAGATCGAAATCCGGCACGTAGGGATCACCGTGAGGCGTGGGGGATGGCGGAAGCTCGGCGGAAAACGAGCCGTCGGTCGGAGCAGGCGAGGGCAGCGTGAAGCTCGGCAGCGTGGGCGTGACCGTAGCCGGTGTCGTCACCGTCGGGGTACGCGTGGGCGTCTGGACGCTGCTGGAGGGCGAGGTTGGCGTCCGCGACGGCCGGAGGATCAGGATGCCTTTCGTCGGGGTGGGCTGGAGGATGATGAAGCCGCTGGTCGGGGTGGGCGTCGCCGCCGAGGCGCCGCTCGATCTTCCTGCTACCAGCCACGCGCACGCGGCGAGAGCGATCATCAACAACAGACTTCGGGCCTGGCGCATGCTTCCCTCCATGCACGACCTTGACCGCGGGCGGCGAACACCCGCCTCGCCTAGCGGGACTATTGTAGACTGATTTAGTCGTATTTTCCATCCTCCCTCGACACGGGCGGCAGCGCGCTGGATCGCCGACAGCCTGCAACCGAGGCGCCCGGGCTCTGGTCACGATCGGCACAGGGATATGCCTGCCGTGGCTGGGCGGGCCTCACCCTGGCCGGGGACGCCGCGGCACCGACCGGGTCTGCGGCGGAAGGCGGCTTCTCCAAAGCGGGAGAATCACACCCCGGCTCCACAGGCTATACTTCGCCCGCAACCGCAGTCCTGTCCGGTGCGACATCCGCCGTTGACCACGAACCCCATCGCTGCATCTCCTGAACTTGAGAGCCGCCTGATCGGCGCCGGCCTGTGCGCCGCATCGGCCTTCGGCTTCGCCACGCTCTCGATCTTCGGCAAGCTGGCCTTCGCCGAGGGTTTGAGCATGGCCGGATTCCTCAGCCTGCGCTTCAGCGGGGCGGCGCTGCTGCTCCTGATCGCACTGGGGATCCGCATGGGGCGCGCCGTCATCCCGGAGCGCCGACTGCTCGTGCCGCTCTTCCTGCTGGGCGCGCTCGGCTACTTCACCCAATCGGCCTTCTACTTCCTCGGCCTGCAGCGCATCCCGGCCTCGCTCAGTTCCGTCCTGCTGTACGTCTATCCGGCCTTCGTGGCGCTGAATGTGTGGATCCTGGAGGGGCGGCGACCGTCGCCGCTCGAGCTGGGCGCCATTGCTCTGGCGCTGATCGGCGCGGCGTTCACCGCCGGCCCATGGGAAGCGTTGGCAGGCGGCGGACCGGATCTGCTCGGCGTGCTCTTCGTCCTGGGCGCTGCCGCGGGCTACGGCATCTACATCGTCATCAGCAACCGCTACGTGCACCGCGCCGGCGCGCTGGTGAGCACGGCCTGGATCTCGCTGGGCGCCTCGGTGTCCTACGGGCTCGCCGGCGGGCTGACGCACTCCTGGGTCGTGCCCCTCACCGCCCGCGCCGGCGGCCTGCTGGTGGGGCTGGTCCTGCTCAGCACGATCCTGCCGTTGGCGACCTTCTTCGCCGGCATGCGCCGCGTCGGCCCGACAGCCGCTTCGCTGCTGAGTACGCTCGAGCCGGTCTTCACCATCGCCCTGGCGGCGGTGGTCCTACAGGAGGCCTTGACCGGGGCGCAGTGGTTCGGCGGGGCCCTCATCCTGTCCGCCGTCGTCCTGCTCAACCTGCCCCCTCGCCGTCCCTCAGGCTGACGCCGGCTCTTCCGTCGCCCCTCGTCTCCAAGCGCCCCACCAAGCCGGCCGCGCCGGCCTGGCGCGAATCGGTGCCCTCAAGTGCCAGCCGGGCGTCTTCCTCCCGTCAGTCGGCCGCCACCTTCCTCGGTGAGCGGCGCCCCTCAACGCTTGTGACATTCGTCGCTTGAGGCGCGAGGGCGGCGGGGATACGGTAAGCATGCCGCTCGCCCCCGCTCGAGCGCCAAAGGAAAAGGGAACCATGACGACCCACGAAGTCCATGAGATAAGCATCGACGCGCTTCTCCCGGCCGAGATGGCGGTGCGGGCGGAGTCGATCGGCGTGCGCAAGGCAGGCATGCCGTTCTGGACGGTGCTGACGCTCTCGATTCTGGCCGGCGCCTTCATCGCCCTGGGGGCCATCTTCGCCACAACCGTGGCGGCCGGGGTCTCCGGCGTTCTCCCCTACGGCATCGCCCGCCTGCTCATCGGCCTGGTGTTCAGCCTGGGCCTGATTCTGGTCGTCGTCGGCGGCGCCGAGCTGTTCACCGGCAACAACCTGATCGTGATGGCCTGGGCCGGCGGCAAAGTGTCGACCTGGGCGCTCCTGCGCAACTGGGTCATCGTCTACCTGGGCAACCTGATCGGTTCGCTCGGCACCGCCCTGCTGATGTTCATGAGCAAGCAGTACACCTTCGGCGCCGGCGCCGTTGGCACGGCGGCGCTCAGCATCGCCAACAGCAAGGTCCACCTGGGCTTCGTCCAGGCCATCTTCCTCGGCATCATGTGCAACGTGCTGGTGTGCCTGGCCGTCTGGATGACCTACAGCGCCCGCAGCACGGTCGACAAGATCATGGCCATCATCTTCCCCATCACCGCCTTCGTCGCCGGCGGCTTCGAGCACTCCATCGCCAACATGTACTTCATCCCCATCGGGCTGCTGATCAAGGAGTACGATCCTCTCTTTGTCGCCAGCACCAAGCTGGAGATCAACGGTCTGACCTGGCCGACGTTCTTCGTCAACAACCTGATCCCGGTCACGATCGGCAACATCATTGGCGGCGCCGTGCTGGTGGCCATCATCTACTGGTTCGTGTTCCTGCGGCACGTGTCCAAAGAGAAGACATGACTCCGACTCGTTCGTAAAACCTATCCCTCACGCACCGGGGCGGGTCTGAGACCCGCCCCGGCAGATTCTGTCCGATCGCCGTCGCTGGTAGGGGCGGGTCAGGACCCGCCCCTACGAACCTTGGCCGATCACCGCCTCCAACAGCCGGGCCGTGAGGGCCTTGACCTCCCCGCCCCCCACCCCCGATGGCCCGACGCAGGCCGGGCACCCATCCAGGCAGCCGCAGGTTCGCACCAGCTCCAGCGCCGCCCACAGCAGTTCGTCGTGCAGCTCATACAGCCGCTCGGAAAGCCCCAGCCCTTCGGCCACGCGATCGTAGAACGTGATCGTCGGGGCGCGCGTGGTGCGGGCGCGCGTCTCCGATTCCACGCCCAGGTCGCGCGGATCGCACATCAGATACAGCGGGGCGATGTTGCCCAGCGCGTAGGCCAGCCCGCCCAGCGCGCTGCGTGTGCCTCGCGCCGCTTCGGCGCGCTGATGGCAGGCGGGACAGAGCGTGACCAGGTTCTCGAGGGCGTTCGCCAGACGGTCGTGCCGGTTCTCGCCCGGAAGATAGCCGAAGTCGCGGAACGGGCGCAGGTGGTGGACCTCATGCGTCCGTCCCTGGCGCTCCGGAGCGTTGCACTGCCGGCAGCGATGCTCGTCGCGGGCGAGAGCCGCCCGGCGGGCGGAGGCCCACTCCGGACCGTAGTCGTTGGGCGGCAGCAGCACGCCTTCCTCTTCCAGCCGCCGCACCAGCTCCGGGTCGAGCCACACCCACGAGGCGGTGGTCTCGAAGGTGCGCGGCGGCAGATCGATCGTGCCGTAGCCAAGGGTCTCGTGCGTGTAGCGCTTGATCTTGCGGAAGGAGGAGGCCTGAGCCGTCACCTGGACGCGCCCGTGGGCCCGCCGCGCCGAGGCGTGCTCGTCGGCGTCGTAGACTTCCAGGATCTCCACATCGACCGCCTCGCCGGCGTCGGTGTAGAAGTCGACCTCGGCCGGCTTCACCTCGGCCAGCGCCGCATCCCAATCCAGGCGCGTGACCAGGAAGGTGCGGCCCTCGTGGACGTAGACGGCGCCTTCGTGCAGCATCACCGGCGCGGCGGCCCGATCCACCTCGCCGATGACCACCGGCCGCCCCTCACCCGCCTCCTGGATGACGATCGTGTCGTCGCTTCCCGCCCTGAGCGAGACGCCTTCGGCCGGATACTCTTCCGCCACCCAGCGATAGGTCTCGGCCGAGGCGTGCAGATCGCCCTGCTCGGACAGGGCCTGCAGGAGCGCCGGGATGTCCGGCGCCTGCCCGAACGAGTCGCCGGCGGCGAACGGCAGCTCGAAGGCGGCGCAGCGCAGATGGCGCGCCAGGATGGCCAGGTTGTCGGGATTGATCAGCCCCATCTCCGGCGACCGTTCGAAGATGTAGCGCGGGTGGCCGGCGACGAATTGGTCGAGCGGCGCGGCCGAGGCCACCAGGATGGCGGCCGATACGTCGCTCCTGCGGCCGGCGCGTCCCGCCTGCTGCCACAGGCTGGCGATCGTGCCCGGGTAGCCGGCGACGACCGCTGCGCCCATCAAGCCGATATCGACTCCCAGCTCCAGAGCGTTCGTGGCCACCACGCCCAGCACGCTGCCATCGCGCAGCCCGCTCTCGATCGCCCGCCGTTCGAGAGGCAGGTAGCCGCCGCGATAGCCGCGCACGCGGGCCGGATCGCCGCCCGCCTGCTGCAGCGCGTCTCGCAGGTAGCCGAGCAGCAGTTCGGTCGTGCGCCGCGCCCGGGCAAAGATCGCCGTCTGGACCTCCGCCTCCAGGAAGACCTCGGCGATCCGGGTGGCCTCCAGCGTGTAGGCGCGGCGGATCCCCAGCGCCGCGTCCAGCACCGGCGGGTTGTAGATCACGATGTGCTTCTCGGCCCGCGGCGAGCCGTCCAGGTCCGGCGGGATCAGGCGCACCGGCGCCTCGAGCAGCTGCTCGGCCAGTTCGCGCGGGTTGGCGATGGTGGCTGAGGTCAGGATGAAGCGCGGGTCCGATCCGTAGAAGCGGCACAGCCGGCGCAACCGCCGGATGAGGTTGGCGACGTTCGAGCCGAAGACGCCGCGGTAGACGTGCAGTTCGTCGATCACCACCCAGCGCAGGTTCTCAAGCAGCGTCGCCCAGCGCGGGTGGTGGGGCAGGATGCCGGCGTGCAGCATGTCGGGATTGGTCAGCAGCAGGCGGGCCTCGTCCCGGATGGCCCGGCGTTGGGCCGCCGGCGTGTCGCCGTCGTAGGTGCGCACCGGCACCTGCTCGGTGGCCTCGAGCGTTGACAGCAGGTCGCCCAGGACGGCGGCCTGGTCCTGGGTCAGGGCCTTGGTGGGGAACAGGTAGATGGCGCGGGCATCGCCGTCCTCGAGCAGCGCCTGCAGGACGGGCAGGTTGTAGCACAGCGTCTTGCCGGAGGCCGTGCCGGTGACCACGACCAGGTTCTCGCCCGCCAGGGCCGCCTCAACCGCCGCCGCCTGATGGGTGAAGAGCGGCGAGGTGCCGCGCTGGCGCAGCGCGGCGAGCAGCCGCGGCGAGAGTCCCGCCGGCGCCTCGGCATAGCGCGCCGGCCTGGGCGGCAGCCGCTCCCAGGCGCGGACGTTGGCCATGAATCCCGCATCGCGGCGCAGCCGCTCGAGGGCGTCAAGGACGGGCATCGGCGAGGATTATAGCCGCCGGGCCTGTGTCCCAGGGCCGACCGTCTATAATGCGCCGCATGGATGAGGATTCGCGGGGACCGCGAGGCACATCAAGTCTGCCGTGGCTGCGTGAACCCTTCAACGGTCTCTCTCATCTGGCGGCTGCCTTGCTGGCGCTGCCAGGCGCCGTGTGGCTGGCTTACGTCGGTCGCCACGACCTCCTGCGCCTGGCCTCCCTGCTGATCTACGGTCTCAGCCTCGTGCTGATGTTTTCGGCCAGCGCCGCGTACCACTTGATCGATGCCCAGCCCCGTCTCGCCACCACCCTGCGCACCCTCGACCACAGCGCCATCTACCTGCTCATCGCCGGCACCTACACCCCGATCTGCCTGCGCTTCTTCACCGGCTTCTGGGGATGGGGGCTGGTGGCCATTGTCTGGAGCCTGGCCATGGCCGGCATCGGTGTGAAGGTGTTCATTCTCAACGCGCCGCGCTGGCTCACCGCCGGCATCTACCTGGCCATGGGCTGGTTGGCGACGGCAGGAATGCGGGAGATGCTCATCCATGTTCCCGCGGGGGCGCTGGCCTGGCTCCTGGCCGGCGGCCTGCTCTTCACGGTCGGCGCGGCGGTGTACATCTCCAGGAGGCCCGACTTCGTGCCGGGCGTCTTTGGCTTTCATGAGATCTGGCACGTGTTCGTGATCCTGGGCTGCCTGAGCCATTTCATCGTCATGGCAGCGTATGTGGCGCCACCCGCCCCGGCGGCCTGACTGCCGAATGTATGCATCCGCCCCTTGAGGGTACTGACCATGACCCCGCGCGTGGGTTGGGGGATCCTGAGCACAGGCAAGATCGCCGCCGGCTTCGCCGAGGACCTGCGGCACGTACCCGGGGCGGAGCTGGCGGCGGTCGGTTCGCGCACGGCCGAGGCGGCCGAGGTCTTCGCCCATCGCTTTCACATTCCCCGGCGCCACGCCAGCTACGCCGACCTGGTGACCGACCCCGCCGTCGACGTGGTGTACGTGGCCACCCCTCACTCCCTGCACGCGGAGAACACCCGCCTGGCGCTTGAGGCCGGTAAGCACGTGTTGTGCGAGAAACCCTTCACGCTGAACGCCCGGCAGGCCGCCGATCTGATCGCCCTGGCGCGCCAGCGCCGCCTGTTCCTGATGGAAGCCATGTGGATACGCTTCCTGCCGGCCATCGTCGACGTGCGCCGCTTCCTGGCCGAAGGGACGCTGGGCGAGGTGCGCATGCTGTCGGCCGATTTCGGGCTGCGCTTCGCCTTCAACCCGCAGGGCCGGTTGTTTACGCCCGAGCTGGGAGGCGGCGCACTGCTCGACCTGGGCGTCTATCCCGTCTCCCTGGCGCACATGGTCTTTGGACGGCCGGAGGCCATCGTCAGCCTCGCCAGCCTGGGCTCCACCGGCGTCGATGATCAGTCCGGGATCGTCCTGCGCTACTCCGCGGGGCAGATCGCCGTCCTCCACACCGCCATGGGCGTGGTCACGCCGACCGAGGCCTGCATCATCGGCACCGGTGGGCGGCTGCGCCTGCACTCCCACTTCTACCGCACCGAGGATCTGACGCTGAGCCAGCCCGGCAAGCGCGACCGGCACATCCATCACCGGCGGAAAGGGAACGGCCTGCACTACCAGGCGCTGGCGGTCATGGAGAGCCTGCGCCAGGGGAGGCTGGAATGTGAAACGATGCCGCTCGGTGAGAGCCTGGCTGTGATGGAGACGTTGGATGCGATCCGGGCGCCGTGGGGACTGCGCTACCCGGGCGAGTAGCCCCGGCGCCTAGAGCCAGTCCTTGCGGATGAAGACGACCACCACGCCGATGGAGACGATCAGCGCCGCCGCCAGCACGTAGTAGAAGGCCAACGGGTGCGAGTCCAGCGGCAGGTCGACGTTCATGCCGTAGATGCTGGCCACCAGCGTCGGCAGCGCCAGGATGATCGTCACCGACGCCAGGAACTTCATGACCACGTTGAGGTTGTTCGAGATGATCGAGGCGAAGGCATCCATCATGGCGCTCAGGATGCCGGATGAGATGTTGGTCATCTCGATCGCCTGACCGATCTCGGTCAGGGCGTCCTCCAGCAGGTCCTCGTCGTCCGGGTACATGCGGAAGAGCTGACTCTTCTGCAGGCGCGCCATCATCAGCTCGTTGGCCTTGAGCGCCGTGGTGAAGTAGGTCAGGCTCTTCTGGTACTTGAGCAGCTCGAGCACCTCCCGGTTGCGGGTGGAGAGCTGCAGCTTGTCCTCGAGCACATCGACGGTCTTGTTGATCGAGCGCAGGTAGGTGAGGTACTGCTGCGCCGCCACCAGGAAGATGTGCAGCAGGAAGCGGTTGCGCTTGGTGGTGCTCAGGTTGCGCACCCGGCCGTTGGTCAGCCCGCGGATCAGGTCGCTCTCGAACGAGCACACCGTCACGATCACCCGGTCGGTCTGGATGATGCCCAGCGGCACGGTGGTGTAGGGGATATCCGAGGTCTCGCCCTGGTAGCGCGGCACGCGCAGGATGACCAGCGTCACGCCCTCATCCTTCTCGGTGCGGGCCATCTCGTCCTGGTCGAGGGGATAGGTCAGGTAGTCGGGCGGGATGTTGTAGGCGTGCTGGACCTGCTCGAGCTCCTCCAGGTCGGGGTTGACCATGTGGATCCAGGAGCCGTCCGCCGGCTCGCTGATCTGTGCCACACCCTGAGGCGTGCTGCGGTAGACCGTGATCATGGCGCCCTCCTCCCGCAGACCGATCAGCGGCAGCCTGTGCCTTCCCGCGCGCGCGGCGCGGAAAGCGGTCGCAGCCGTCAGGATCGTTGGCGCCGGAATGGGGCGTCGGCCGCCAGCGTCTCCTGCCGGAGGGTCGAACCTTCTCGACCCCTCCCGGCAGGCAACGGCCGGCCGAGAGGCTATCGGAAGGGGGCCCTGTGTGCGGGGGCCGGGCTCACCCCGACCCCGTTGGGCTGGTCACTCGAATCGGTATCTGCGGTGTCGTCCATCGTTGTGCCCGGCGCGGGGCGTCCGACCCCTCCGGGCTGCGTCCACCGCCGTTATATCACCATGTCGCCTTCCGCGCACCTGTCAATTTCCTTGCCGGTGGGTGATGGCTTTCCCGCCGGTTATAATCACGCCCCGCCCCTCCGCTGGAGCCCCCCGCATGCCGTGGCAAGCCGCCTATCCGACCCCTCAACACGAGGCTGCGGCAGAAGCCATCGTCGGGCATTTCCGTGCCAGGCCAGCGGTGGCATCTGTACTGTTGGTGAACTCCTGCGCCCGCGGCCGGGCAACGGCCGACAGCTGCCTCGACCTGGCGGTCGTACTTGAGCCGGAGACGCCCGCCTCCAACCGGGCGGAGCTCGAGGCCTCCTGGGAGGCCTATCACGATCAGAGTGCGGCTGTGCGGCGGCTGCACAGCGCCGGGCGCTTCTCGGTCGTGCACCTCGACATCGTCGACGGTGTCTTTGTTCCCGAGGAGCGCGACGAGGCGGCTGGCCCCGACGGTTTCGAACTGGGGATCGGCAACCTGCTGGTCTATAGCCAGGCGCTGCTCGAGCGCGGGGACTACCTTGCGCAGCTCCGGCATCGCTGGCTTCCCTACTACGACGAGGCTCTTCGCCTCCGGCGATTGGATATGGTCCGAGGCTACTGCATCAACAACCTGCAGCACATCCCGGGATTCCTGGCGCGCCAGCTCTACTTCCAGGCTTTCGACCGTCTGTACAACGCCTACCGCGAGTTCCTCCAGGCGCTGTTCATCGCCCGGCGGACGTACCCCATCGCATACAACAAGTGGATCCGCGAGCAGGTGGAGGAGATACTGGGACTTCCGGAGCTGTACGCACTGCTCCCAAGCCTGTTCGAGATCGGGCGCTTTGAGAGCATGGAACTGATCGAAAAGGGACGTCTGGTCGAGAGCTTGCTGGAGGCCTATGCCCCGGCGCCGCAGGCGTGAGGCTGGCGGCGCGAGAATGGTGGCAGCCCGTGTGTCGTGGCTGTTCAGATGGGCTGCGCGTTGAGGTTCGATGGAGCCCCAGCCGATCACTCAGCTTGAAGGCGGCCAGGCTGCCTTGCTAGAACCATCATCGCCCCGGCCGGAGCGTGTGCGGCCATGGGTTGGAAGCCTGCTGGCCGCGCTGGCCTTCGGCCTGGCCTACAGCCAGGCGCCGCTCTACACCTCCAATCAGAATCAGTACTTCCTGCACGGCGCCGCCCGAGCCGGCCTCGGTTTCCTCCATCAGGACTGGCTGGCCAACACCGCCGACCCCACGCCGCTCTTCAGTGGGATCGTCGAATGGACGTTCCGGCTCCTGCCGCCGGCCGCCTTCCACATCGAGTACCTGGCCCTGCTCGCCGTCTACCTGGCTGCCGCATGGCTGATCGCGGACTCGGTCTGGCCGCTGCGGGGCTCGCGGCTCCGCCCGCTGACCTTCCTCGCCCTGCTGACGCTGCTGCATTCCGCCGCACTCCGCCAGTTCCAGGGACAACTGCTGGGGGCCGCCTGGGAGCACCAATGGGACGGCGGACTGGCGGGGCAGCGCGTGCTCGGCTCGGTCCTCCAGCCCAGTGTCTTCGGTGTCTTCCTGCTGCTATCGCTTGCGCTGTTCGTGCGCGGGCGGCCGGCGTGGGCCTGCGCCCTGGCCGCCCTGGCCGCCTGTGTCCATCCGACGTACTTGCTCTCGGCCGCCCTGCTGGTGCTGGCGTATGGAGCGCTCGAATGGCGGCGCACCCGCCGGCTGCTTGCGGGGGTGCGCATCGGCCTGCTGGCGCTGCTTATCGTCCTTCCGATCCTGGTCTACATCCTGGTCTTCCTCAGGCCCACCTCGCCCGACCTTCTGGCCGAGGCACAGCGCATTCTGGTCGAGGAGCGCATTCCGCATCACGCGCTGCCGAGGCTGTGGCTCGACGCCTCCTCGATGGCACAGCTGGCGCTCTTCGCCGTCGCAGTCCTGCTCGCCCGCCGGGCGTCCATCTCACGTGTGTTGGCTCTCGTGGGCATGGGATCCGCGCTGCTGACGGCAGTGCAACTCGCCACCGGCAGCGACATGCTGGCTCTGCTTTTCCCCTGGCGCGTCTCGGCCGTGCTGATACCGGCCTCGACGGCGCTTCTGGCGGGCTGGGCCGCCAACCGTTTGACTCCCGTCGTCGAGCGGCACGGCGCGCGGGCGCAGCGGGTTGCCGGCCTGCTCTCGATGACCGTCATCGGCCTGCTGGCCGCCGCCGGCGTGCTGGGCTTCGTACTGCTCCGCTCGCAGCAGGCCGCCGATCCGGCCGGGGGCGTGATGACGTACGTGAAGGCGCATGCTGCCCCCGGCGAGGTCTATCTGGTCCCGGCGCGCCTGCAAGAGTTTCGCCTGGCGACCGGAGCACCGATTGTTGTCGATTTCAAGTCCATCCCCTACCGCGATGTCGATGTGCTCGAGTGGCGTGAGCGGCTGCGCCTGGTCGATTTCGTCTACCGCGAGGAGCCTCGGGATGTCAACTGCGCCTTGCTTGATGAGGCCGCGCAGCGCTACGGCGTGACGCACGTCGTCCTGGACGAGGATCTGCT
>DYJB01000323.1 GCA_020723365.1 Candidatus Aquidulcis sp.
AGGGGCGGGAGAACGCCCGCCAGACGCTGAAGGACAACCCGGCGCTGCTGCAGGAGCTCGAGCTGCAGGTGCGCGGCACGGGCCAGGGGGTCGCCGCTGTCGAGGTGGAAGGGGGCGTTGAGGACGAGGTCTAGCTCGGCGCCGCGGGCGAGAGCACGCGCCGGAAACCTGACCGAGAGCAAGCACCCGACGGTCGGCGTCCATCAACCCGGGTGCGGTGCGGAGCGTGTACCGCTTGAGCGTCGTGGACCCCGTCAGGGTTTCACGAGCGCGGGTGCGCCCGCACTCAACAGCCCGCCCCGGAGCACGACAACGGACTCGAAACCGGGCGCCGGCGCGGCGGAGAGGTTCAGCCCGCCGTCGAAGAAGAACAGCCACGCCGCGTCGAGGCTCCAGAAAGCATCCTGGGGTTGATCCGCCTCGATCGGGATGAGGGCTCCGGCGCGCGTGCCGACCGCCATCGTCCCATCGAAGGAATTGGCGAGCACCCACTGGTCGCCGCCGGGCGCCACCACGGGGGCGGTGTCGAAGAGACTCTGGATCGACGGGTAGCGGGCCACGCCGCCGGCCGGGTCGATCGTCAGCAGCTCGTCGCCGCCGCCCAGGAAGTACACACCGGCCTGCGGGCTCCACGTCACGCTGAGGATGGGTTCTGGATCGACATCCGGGACCCGGACGGCCTTGCGGGAGCTGATGTCGAACAGGTAGACGCCAGAGTCGAGGCTGGTGGGGCAATCGAATTCCGCCAGGGAGGGCGAGAGCACCAGCACCATCAGGCCCGTCTCGGCGTCGAAGGCGCGCAGGCTGTAGCTCCCGGCCAGCAGGTCTGGGCCAGGTCCGGTCGGGATGTCGACCGTGCGCAATCCCGAATACCCACAGTTGCCGAGCGAGTCGCCGTCCAGCGAGTCGCTGAGGTAGCGCCTATCCCCCAGCCAGCCCAGGATGTACTCGTAGCCGTGGAAGACGTGATCGTAGAGGCGCAGCACCGGCTTGTCCGGGTCC
>DYJB01000146.1 GCA_020723365.1 Candidatus Aquidulcis sp.
ACCCGTGCCGGCGGGGTACGCGAGCCGTGATGCCGCACACCACCTCGTAGGTGATCGTTCCCCAGGCTCGCGCAAGATCCTCAGCCCGCAGGCGTTCGGCCGCCTGTTCTCCGATCAAGACAGCCTCATCGCCGGCCCGCGCCTCCGGCACGCTGTCCAGCTGCACCAGCACCTGGTCCATACACACCCGTCCGACGACGGGGACGCGCTTCCCGCCAACCAGGGCAAGGTTTCCAGGCGAGCGCCGGAAGCCATCGCCGTAGCCTACGGCGAGCGTGCCAATGCGCTCGTTGCCTGAAGTGGTGTAGGCATGGCCATACGAGAGGCCGCGCCCCGCAGGCAGCGTCTTGACTTGAGTCAAGATCGCCCGCCAGGAGAGGGCCGGATGCAGGTCGTTCGGGAGGGGACAGGTGGGCGACGGCTCGAGACCATACAGGGCGATTCCGACGCGGACCAGGTCGAAGCGCGAGGTCGGGCGCGTGAGGGTGGCGGCCGAATTGGCGGCATGGACCAGACCTGGCCGAAGGCCGCCGGCGGCCAGGGCGGCCGCCACCTCGCGCAACCGTCGTTCCTGGTCGGCCGTCACGTGCGAGGCCGGGTCGTCGGCACAGGCATAGTGCGTGAAGAGGCCTTCCTGGGTCACGCTTTCGGTGGCGGCGATGGCGCGCGAGAACTCCACGATCTCTTCCGGCGGCAGGCCCAGGCGCGACATGCCGGTGTCGACCTTGAGGTGAAGCCGCGCCCGGCGTCCCAGCGTGCGGGCCGCAGCGGCAATTTCGGTCACCTGATCGGGACTCCAGACGGTCAGCGAAACGCCTGCCGCGATCAGCTCGGGGAGCGTCTGGGAAGGCGCCCAGCCCAACAGCAGGATCGGACAGCCGACGCCCCCGCGGCGGAGCTCCACGGCTTCGTCGGGTCGGGCAACGCCGCACCAGGCGGCGCCCCCGCGCAGCGCAGCCCCGGCCACCGCAACAGCGCCGTGGCCGTACCCATTCGCCTTGACTACTGCCATGAGCGGCACGGTCGCCAGACGAGACAGGAGGCGGGCATTGTGCTCGATGTGGGCAAGGTCGACGTCGACCCAGGTCGCCGGTCGGGAAATGCGGGCGGGAACGCCAACGGTCGAGGGGGTCAAGCGGCCGGTCCTCGGGTGGAGGGTCGGCCGATTCTAGCACGCGGACGGACTATAATGCACGCGCTATGCCGCCCTCGGCGTTGTTCTTGCTGGCAGTCATCCTCCTGGCCGCCATTCTGCTCCTCGCCACACGCGTCCGCCCGGACTTGATCGCGCTGCTGACGCTTGTGGCGCTGGCCCTCTCCGGCCTGGTGACGCCGGCGGAGGCCTTCGCCGGCTTCAGCAGTTCGGCCGTCATCACCATCCTCTCGATCTTCATCATCTCCGAGGCGATGCAGCAAACCGGGCTGACGCTGGCCGTCGGCCGGCGGCTGCTGCGCTTCAGCGGAGGAGGCGAGCGCCGGGCGATCCTGTTCACCACGCTGGCGGCGGCGCTGCTTTCCATGTTCATGAACAACCTGGCGGCGGCCGGCGTTCTGTTGCCCGCCGTCATCAGCCTCTCGCGTCAAACCCAGATCCCCCCCTCCCGCCTGCTGATGCCCTTGGCTTTCGGCACCATCCTGGGCGGGATGGCAACCCTGCTGACGACGGCCAACATCATCGTCAGCGGAACGCTGCGCGCCGCCGGCCTGGAGCCGTTCAACCTGCTGTCCTTCCTGCCCATCGGCCTCCCGGTCGTGTTCGTCGGCACCGCCTTGCTGGCGCTCACCGGCAAGCGGCTGCTGCCTTCACGCCACCCCGCCGGTCAGAGCGCCCGCGCCGTCCGTCTGCGCGCCGAGCTGACCTCGCTGTACGGAATCCAGCAGACGGTCTGCGAGCTGAGCGTGCTGCGCGGCTCAGCCCTGGCGGACCTCTCGCTGCGGGAGGGGGCCTGGGGTCAACGGCTCGGGCTCACCGTCGTCGGGCTGATCCGCAACGGGCATGTGTCCATCTCGCCATCGGCGGATGACCTGGTCCAGGAGGGCGACGCGGTCCTGGTGCAGGGCACGCCGCGAGAGAGCGACCTTCTGAACTATGGCCTGCGCGTGGTGCCGGACGCCGACACGATCCTTGACATCGCCTCGCCCGAAGCCGATCTGGGCGAGGTGGTCCTCTCGCCCCATTCGAGCTCTGCCGGCAAGACGCTGCGCCAGCTGCGCTTCCGCGAGAAATACGGCCTGAACGTGCTGGCGCTCTGGCGCCGCAACAAGCCCGTCGCGCACGGTGTATCCGAGGTGCGGCTGGAGGCCGGCGACGCCCTGCTGGTGCAGGGCCCGGCGGCGAACTTCGGGCTGCTGCGCGACGATCGCGATTTCCTGGTGCTGGAGCAGGATCCGGACGCGGTCCTGCGACCGCGCAAGGCGCGCCTGGCGGCGGGCATCACGCTGGTCACGCTGATCGTGGCGGCCATGGCCTGGCTGCCCGTGCCCGTGGCGGGGATGACCGGGGCCACGCTGCTTCTGCTGACGGGCTGCGTGTCGATGGACGACGGGTACCGGGCTATTGAATGGAAGGCCATCTTCCTGATCGCCGGGATGTGGCCTCTGGGGACGGCCCTGGCCACGACCGGCCTGGCCGATAGCGCCGCCACCTCCGTAGTCGCCGTGAGCGACGGGTTCCCCCCATTGGCGCTGGCGACCGTCCTGCTGTTCGCCAGCGGGCTACTGAGTCAGGTGATTGGCGGGCAGGTGGCAGTGCCTATCCTACTGGCGCCTATCGCGCTGGCTCTCGGCGCGGCCACCGGCGCCGATGCGCGCGGCCTGGCGATGGCGGTGGCGCTGGGCTCATCCCTCGGTTTCCTGACGCCCATCGGCCATCCGGTCAATACGCTGGTCATGGGCCCGGGCGGCTACACCACCCGCGACTACCTGCGCGTCGGGGGCCTGCTGCTGATCGCCATCCTGCCCGTGATCCTGCTCGGGCTGCACTTCGCCTGGAACCTGTGACGGATGCCCCCCTTCTCGTTTGAACTGACGGCCCGATGCCAGCGCGGCCGGGCGGGAGTCCTGCACACCCCGCACGGCGACCTGCCAACGCCGGTGTTCGCCCCCGTCGGCACCCAGGCCACGGTCAAGGCCGTGACCCCGCAGCAGCTGCGTGAACTCGGCGCAAGCCTCGTCCTGGCCAACACCTACCATCTCTTCCTCAGACCCGGCTCGAAGCGAGTGGCCGAACGCGGCGGGCTGCACGCATTCATGGCCTGGGAGCGACCGATCCTGACGGACTCGGGCGGCTTCCAGGTCTTCTCTCTGGCCGACCGACGCTCGGTCGACGCCGACGGGGTCACCTTCCACTCCCACCTCGACGGCTCCCTGCACCGCTTCACGCCGGAGTCGGTCATCGGCGTCGAGGAGGACCTGGGCGCCGACATCATCATGGTGCTGGACGAATGCGCCGAGCCGCATGACCGCGCCTACAACGAGCTGGCTCTGCAGCGGACGCACGCCTGGGCGGAACGCAGCCTGCGGGCACGTACGCGCGACGACCAGGCACTGTTCGGGATTGTTCAGGGCGGGGTCTTTGCCGACCTGCGGGCGCGCTCAGCGGAGTTCATCGCCGCGTTGGGCTTCCCGGGTATCGCCATCGGCGGGCTGTCGGTGGGCGAGTCGAAGGCCGAGATGCTGGCGATGCTGGAGGTCGTTGATCCCCTGCTGCCGGATGACCGGCCGCGCTACCTGATGGGCGTCGGCTCGCCCGAAGACCTGGTGGAAGGCGTGGTGCGCGGCATTGACCTCTTCGACTGCGTGCTGCCGACGCGCATGGCGCGCAACCACTCCGCGCTGACGCGGCGCGGCCGCCTCAACCTGCGCAACGCCGCCTTCGCCGAGGATGAGCGCCCCATCGACCCCGGCTGCGACTGCTACACCTGCCGCACCTTCACCCGCGCCTATCTGCGCCACCTGATCGTGGCCGGGGAAATGCTCTCCGCCACGCTGCTCTCGATCCACAATCTGCGCTGTCTGGTATCGTTGGCGCACGATCTGCGCGCCGCCGTGCAGGAGGGCACGCTGGACGGCTTCGCGGCCGCGTTCCGCGCCGGCTACAACAAACACCGGATGGAGGGCTGAGCGGTGAGCTGGTTCCAGGCGCTGGTGCTGGGCATCGTCCAGGGGCTGACGGAGTTCCTGCCCGTCTCCTCATCGGCCCATCTGGTGCTCGTGCCCTGGGCGCTGGGCTGGGACGTGGACCCCGAGGCGGCCTTCGTCTTCGACGTGCTTGTCCAACTGGGTACGCTGGTGGCCGTCGTGATCTACTTCTGGACCGACCTGATGCAGATGCTGCGCTCGACTCTCCGCGCCGCTATCGCACGCCGCAGGACGGGCGACGCCCATCTGCGCCTGACGTGGCTGGTTGTCCTGGGGACGATCCCGGCCGTGGCAGCCGGGTTGCTGCTCAAGCCGGTGGTGGAAGCGGCTTTCGGAAGCCCAACGGCCGTGTCGGTCTTCCTGCTGGTGACGGCCGGGCTGCTTCTCGGTGCCGAGAGGTTCGGGCGGCCTGCGGCGCCGCTCGAGTCGGCGACCTGGATCGACGCCCTGTGGGTCGGCCTGGCGCAGGCGCTCTCGATCTTCCCGGGCATCTCGCGCTCGGGCTCGACCATCGCCGCCGGGCTCACCCGCGGGCTGCAGCGGACGGCGGCCGCGCGCTTCTCCTTCCTGCTCTCCATCCCGGTGATGATCGGCGCCGGCCTCGTGGCGGGGCTCGATCTGGCCGCGCTGCCCGGCGCAGCCGCGTATGTTCCCACTGTCCTGGTGGGCTTCGTGGCGGCGGCCGTGGTTGGCTACCTATCCATCCGCTGGCTCCTGGCTTTCGTCAGCCGGCACTCACTGACCGTCTTCAGCCTCTACTGCCTGGCAGCCGGCGTGGCGGGGCTGCTTCTCTCATGGCTGCGCGGCTGATGGACGCGGTCCGGCAGCAGCTGAGGAGGCGGGCCTTGCGGGTCCCGGCCGTGCTGCTGGCTGCGTCGCTCTTGGCCGGCTGCGCAACGGCGGAGACACCCCTGCCCACGCCCGGCCCGGTTCCACGCATCGCCGTCACGCCCTGGCACGCCCCTCAGGTCCTGCAATGGGCCCAGGCCTACAGGGACGGCTTCGGCCCCCTGCCCTTCGATGTGGAGGTGGTGCAGGCCGGGGTTGCACACGAGGGCGTCCGCGATGGGACCTACGCCCTGGCCATCGGTTCGCTCGATCCGGACAAGGATTGGTTCGCAACGCCACTTGGCGAGGAAGCCCTGGGCGTGGTGACGGGCTCAGGCACGGGTGTGCGGCAGATTACGCGCGGCCAGCTGTCGGCGCTGCTTGCCGGACGGACGACTAACTGGTCGGCCGTCGGCGGAAGCGACACACCGGTGCTGCCCGTCGTGCCCCTCCCCGGCGATGACGTGCGCTCCTTCCTGGACGAGGCCTTGATGAAGGGCGGCGCCTTCGCCAGCGCCGCGCGCCTGGTGGCCACTCCGGATCAGGGCCTGGCGGTGCTGCAGGAGGACGCCGGCGCGCTGCTACTCGTTCCCCTGAGCGCTCTCCCTCCTCACCTGCAGATCGTGCCAATCGACGGCCTGCGGCCCGCCGCGGCTGGCGGCCCTGCGGACAGCGCCTACCCGCTCATTGCGCCGCGCGTGGCGCTGGCGCTCGAGGAACCGAGCGGGGCGATCCGTGATTGGCTGGTGTGGATACAGGGGGAGCAGCTGGCAAGTAGCTACTAGCTCCTAGCTGCTCGCTGCTGGCTGCTGGCTGGCAGTTGCCCGTGGCTGAGCCCTGCTCGCATGCTGCAATCTAGCCCGTCAGGAACGGGTTCGTCCTTCGTTCGCGGCCGACCGTCGTCGACGGCCCATGGCCGGGATGCAGCGCCACCTCATCGGGCAGCGTCAGGATCTGCTGCCGGATGCTGGCGAGCAGTTCCTCCCAGTCGCCACCGGGCAGGTCGGTGCGCCCCACGCCGCCGTCGAAGATGACGTCACCGCAGAAGGCCTGCTTTGCCTCCCGGCAGTAGAAGATGACGTGACCGGGCGAGTGGCCGGGGGCGTGCCGCACCTGGAATTCAAGCTCGCCCAGGCGGAGCGTCATGCCGGCGCCCAAATCGACGGTGGGCTCGGGGCCCGGATCGAAGCTCGAGATCCCGAACCAGCCGGCACCCCCGTGAACGCGCCATAGCGGCTGATCGAGCGGATGCAGCGCCACCTTCGGCGGCGGATCGAGACGATCGCACACACCACCCGCGCCGCCGAAATGGTCGAAGTGGGCATGGGTCAGCCAGACATCGGTGATGCGCCAGCCGTGGCGGGCGGCCTCGTCGGCGATGCGCCCTCCCTCCCAGGCGGGATCGATCACGGCCGCCACGCCGCTGGTTGCATCCGCCACCAGGTAGGAGTTGGTTTGCACCGGGCCAAGGACGAGCGGGACCACCGAAAGCAGCGAAGGCATCACGCCAACTCCTCAATGTGTGCGCCGCAGGGTCGTCGCCAGCAGCAGGCCGACAGCCGCCAGGCCCAGTGCGCCGGAAGTCCATGCCGCCGCGCGCGCCGACAGGCCGAAGGCCGAGCGGACAGGAAAGCTCACGTCGCGCGCCAGCAGCAGGCGCCCGGTGGATGCGGTCCCGGGCTCACCCGCGCGGCGAACGCGCAGCACGATCGTGGCGGAAGCGGGCGATCGGCGGGCGGCCATGGCCGTCCAGGCGAACCGGGCTCCGGGGCCGAAGGCCTGGCCGGACTCGCCCGACGGCAGGACGGTCAGGCTC
>DYJB01000005.1:0-42990 GCA_020723365.1 Candidatus Aquidulcis sp.
CCTGTTCGGAGGCGGCCTTTCCAATAAGACCTCGCGGCTGTACCGCGCCCTGGTCGGAGGGGAAGTGGCCGCCGCCATCGGCGGCGGCCTGGCCGCCACCATCGATCCGTACCTGTACTCGATCCAGGCCACGGTTCGGCCGGACCGCACTCCGGAGCAGGCTCTCAAGGTCTACGACGATGAGATCGCCCGCCTGCTCGACCACCCGGTGAGCGGCGACGAGGTGGCCAAGGCCATCAAGCAGGCCCGGGCGCTCTTCGCTTACGGCAGCGAGAGCATCACCAACCAGGCCTTCTGGCTCGGCTATTCCGAGATCTTTGCCGACTACGCGTGGTTCGAGACCTACCTGGACCGCATCGCCGCCATCACGCCCGAGCAGGTGCACGCCGTGGCGGCGAAGTACCTGGCGCCCTCCAACCGGGTCGTGGGGATCTACCGCCCCACGGGGGAGCGCGCCCATGCCTGAGCGGCGTTCGCGGCTGCCGGTGCTCGACGTGCGCTCGCTTCCCGGCCCGGAGACGATCCGGCGCCGTCAGCTCTCGAACGGGCTGGTGATCCTGGCGCGTGAGAACTTCTCCAGCCCCTCGGTGGTCCTGACCGGATCGCTGACTGCCGGCGCACTGGGTGAAACGAAAGACAATGCCGGGCTGGCCGATCTCACGGCCTCGGCCCTGATGCGCGGCACCTCCGGCCGGCCCTTCGAGCGCATCTACGAGGCGATCGAAGCCATCGGCGCCAGCCTGAGCATCGGCGCCGGGACGCACGCCACCTCCTTTCGTGGCAAGGCGCTGGCCGAAGACCTGGATGTGCTGCTCGACCTGCTCAATGACGTCCTGCGGCAGCCCAGCTTCCCGCCGGTGCAGGTCGACCGCCTGCGGGCGGAGAAGCTGACGGCGCTCTCGATCCGCGATCAGGATACCGCTTCCGTGGCTCAGCTGGCGTTCGACGAGCTGCTCTATGGCGACCATCCCTATGCGCTGCCCAGCGACGGCTATCGCGAGTCCGTGAGCGGATTGACGGACGCTGCCGTGCGCGCCTTTCACCGCCGCGCCTACGGCCCGGCCGGCATGCTGCTCGCCATCGTGGGCGCGGTTCCGGCCGCCCGCGCGCTGGATGCGGCCGAGGCCGTACTCGGCGATTGGCGCAACCCCGAGCAGCCCGCTCCACCGGCCATGCCGTCCGTGCGCGGGCTGGCCGGCAGTCCCCGCCGTGACGCGCTCTTGCCCGGCAAGAGTCAGTGCGACCTGGTCGTCGGCAGCGTCGGTCCCAGCCGGTTTGACCCGGACTATCTGGTGGCGGCGCTGGGCAACAACATCCTCGGGCGTTTCGGCCTGATGGGCCGGCTGGGCGACGTCGTGCGCGAGCAGGCCGGATTGGCCTACTCGGTGGCCAGCTCGATCACCGGCGGACCGGGACCCGGTCCGTGGCAGGTGATGGCCGGGGTGGCGCCGGCGAATGTCGAACGCGCCTTCGACCTGATCCGCAAGGAGATCGGCCGCTTCGTGCGTGGCGGCGTCACGCCGCAGGAGCTCTCCGACAACCAGGCGAACTTCATCGGCCGCCTGCCGCTGCAGATGGAGTCGAACGAGGGCGTCGCCGGAGCGCTGGTCAACATGGAGCGCTTCGAGCTGGGACTGGACTTCTATCAGCGCTACCCTGAGCGTGTGGCGGGGATCACCCGCGAGCACGTCCGGGCAGCCGCCTCCCGCTTCCTGGAGCCTGACCTGATGGCGATGACGGTTGCCGGGCCGGGCGCCGGCGGGAACTAGCGAGGGCGGGCTATGGTTCGCTCCGGTGTCGACATGATCGAGGTCGAGCGGATCGTGGAGGCCATCCTGCGCTACGGGGACCGGTTCTTTGAGCGCTTCTTCACGGAGCAGGAGTTGATCGACGCCAACGGGCGGGCGACGGCCCTGGCGGCGCGCTTCGCCGCCAAGGAAGCCGTGGCCAAAGCGCTGGGGACCGGCATCGGCGAGGTCGGGTGGCGCGAAATCGAGATCCTGACCGGCGAACGTCGCGAACCGCGCCTGCATCTGCACGGCGACGCGCGCCGCGTCTCGGACGCGCTGGGACTGCTGCATTGGAGCATCAGCCTGAGCCACACGCACGAGCATGCCGTGGCGGTTGCTGTGGCGCTCGGCGGGCAAAGCAGTGAAGACGAGGATGAGGCATGAGCCTGGAGACGATCAAGCCCGGGCTGGCGGCGGAGGCCCGACAGGTGGTGGTGGAATCGCTCACCGCCGCCCATGTGGGCAGCGGGACGCTGCGCGTCTACGCCACGCCGGCCATGGTCATGTTCATCGAGGAAGTCTGCCGCACGATGGTCGAGCCCTACCTGGCCCCGGGCGAGTCCACGGTTGGCGTCAGCCTCAAGATTCGCCACCTGGCGCCGACGCCGGTCGGACTGGAAGTGCGCTGCCGGGCGGAGGTGGTGAAGGTGGAGGATGGCGTCATCACCTTCCAGGCACAGGTGTGGGATCCGGCTGAGAAGATCGGGGAAGGGGAGCACAAGCGGGCGCTGATCGGCATCGAGCGCTTCCTGAAGCGCGTACAGGCCAAGCTGCCTTCCTGAAGGCACGCGATGTGCGTGCCTTGCGCAACTCTGCTACCCAGCTGCACCAGATCCCGCCCGCGACCCGCGGGCGGTGTGTTGCGCGCCGGAGGCGATTTGAGCTTGGCGCGTGGGGCTACCGTTCTCCCTTGGCGGGACTCCGGTCGCCGGGGGGCTCGCAGGTTGCCGCCGCACCCACCACGTGACACGTGGCATAGGCACGTGTCACGTGGTGGGTGCAGAAGGAGATGGCGCCCCGTCGGCAGACGCCGACTTTGACGGAATGCCCCCGGCATGGTAAGATATCCTTTGGCTCCCGCCGCAACTCGGCGGGAGACTTCTGCCCCACGGGGGCACATCTCACACGCGTCGGGACTGGGAGGGGCGTGCCGGTTGGCCAACCGGTTCCCGCCCGGGATGAACGGCGCGGAGGGTTAACGCGAAGGAGGTTCGTTCCCCATGGCCGTTATCAGCATGAAGGCCCTTCTCGAGACCGGGGTGCACTTTGGACACCGCACCCGCAAGTGGAATCCCCGCATGCGCCCGTTCATCTTCACCGAGCGCAACGGCATCCACATCATCGACCTGCAGCAGACGCTCAATGCCCTCGAGCATGCCTACGGCTTGATCCGCGACATGGTCGCCGGCGGCGGCACGCTGCTGTTCGTCGGGACCAAGCGTCAGGCGCAGGAGACGATCCAGAGCGAGGCCGAGCGCTGCGGGATGCCGTACGTCAACGCCCGCTGGCTGGGCGGGACGCTGACCAACTGGCGCACGATCCGCAGCCGCATCGACGAGCTGGCCGAGCTGGAGCGCCGGCGCGACAGCGGCGAGCTCGAGCGCCTCACCAAGAAGGAAGCCCTGATGATCGGGCGCGAGATCGAGCGCCTGCAGGAGCGCCTGGGCGGCATCCGGGAGATGCGCAGCCTGCCCAAGCTCCTGTTCGTCGTCGACGTGCGCCGCGAAGAAGCCGCCGTCCACGAGGCCAACCTGCTCGGCCTGCCGGTCATCGCCCTGGTGGACACCAACTGCGACCCGGGCGGGATCGATTACGTCATCCCGTCCAATGACGACGCCATCCGCGCCATCAAGCTCCTGGCGGGCAAGATCGCCGACGCCGTGCTGGAAGGCAAGGCGATGCGCAAGGATGAGGGCGAGGAAGAGGCCTTCGAGGACCAGGCAGGACGCGCCGAGCGCAAGCGCTCCGCCCCCGAGCCGGTGGTGGTCGATGACGCCGAACTGTTGGGCGCCGCAACGCTGGCCAAGCTGCAGAGCGGGGCCTACGACGAGGAGCAGGGGACAGGGGGCGAGGCGCCGGCGGCCTAGCGGCCTCGTTGCCATCGCACCCAGGACCAAGGAACCCGAGCGAACATGACGATCAATGCAGCCCAAATCAAAGAACTGCGCGAGGCCACCGGCGCCGGCGTGCTCGACTGCCGCAAGGCCCTGGAGGCCACCGGCGGCGATATGGAGAAGGCGGCGGCCCAGCTGCGCGAGAAGGGCCTGGCCCTGGCCGCCAAGCGTGCGGACCGCGCCATGTCCAACGGCGTGGTCGAGCTGTACAGCCACGGCGAGGGGCGGGTGGGCGTGATGGTCGAGCTCAACTGCGAGACCGACTTCGTCGCCCGCACCAAGGAGTTCCGATCCTTCGCTCACGAGCTGGCCCTGCAGGTGGCCGCATCCTCGCCGACCTACGTCCGGCCGGAGGATATCCCGGCCGAACTGCTCGAGGCGGAGCGGGCCAAAGCGCGTGACCTGGCCGCCCAGGAAGGCAAGCCGGAGAAGGTGGTCGAGAAGATCATCGAGGGCCGTCTGGAGAAGTTCTACGACGAGCGCTGCCTGCTGCGCCAGGTGTACATCCGGGATGATCAGAAGAAGGTGAGCGACCTGCTGCAGGAGGCCATCGCCTCGACGGGAGAGAACATCGCCGTACGGCGCTTCGCCCGCTGGGCGGTGGGCGAGGTGATCGAGTGAGCCGAACGGGCCAACCCAGGGTTGGCCCGTCTTCTTGCCGCCCGGGTGCGGGGGTGCCATGAACCAACCCATCTACAAGCGCGTGCTCCTCAAGCTGGGCGGGGAGACCCTCGCCGGACCGCAAGGCTTCGGCATCGACCCGCAGCGCGCCGACGAGGTGGCCGCCAAGGTCCTCGAGGTCCGCAACCAGGGGATCGAGGTAGCCATCGTCATCGGAGCCGGCAACCTGTGGCGCGGGCGCGAGGGCATCCTGCGCGGCATGGAGCGCGCCACGGCCGACTACATGGGCATGCTGGCCACGGTGATGAACTCCATGGCGCTGATGGATGCCCTGGAGCGCGGCGGGACCGTCACGCGGGTGATGTCGGCCGTCGAGATGCGAGCCGTGGCCGAGCCCTACATCCGCCGCCGGGCGATGCGGCACCTGGAAAAGGAACGCGTCGTCATCCTGGGCGGGGGCACGGGCAACCCGTACTTCTCAACCGACACGGCGGCGGCGCTGCGCGCCATGGAGATCGGGGCCAACATCCTGATCAAGGCCACCAAGGTCGACGGGGTCTATGACAGCGACCCGCAGAAGGACCCCAACGCCAAGCGCTTTCGCCGGCTGACCTACATCGAGGCCCTCAACCGCCGCCTGCAGGTGATGGACAGCACGGCCATCTCCCTGTGCATGGACAACGCCCTGCCGATCCTGGTGCTCAACATGTGGCAGGAGGGCGCTCTGACCGACGCGGTCACCGGGCGCGAGATCGGCACCATGATCAGCAGCCAGGCCTAGCCGCCGCTTCGCCCTTTCCGGCATTCTGCGCTATCCTTGTAGACAGCCCCGGAATCCACGAAGGAGAGCCGCGGATGGTCAACGACGCCCTGGCCGAAGCCGAGACCCGCATGAAGGGGGCCGTGCGTGCCCTGGAGGACGACCTCTCGGGCATCCGCACCGGGCGCGCCTCGCCCGTGCTGATCGAGCGCCTGCCCATCGAATACTACGGAACGCCCACGCCGCTCATCCAGCTGGCCACGATCAGCGTACCTGAACCACGCCAGCTGGCCATTCGACCGTTCGATCCCGCCAGCCTGAAGGACATCGAGCGCGGCATCCTGGCCTCCGATCTGGGGCTGACCCCCAACAACGACGGAAAGATGATCCGCCTCAACATCCCGCCGCTCACCGAGCAGCGCCGGCATGAGCTGGTGCGGGTCGTCCACAACCGCGCCGAAGAGGCGCGCGTGGCCGTGCGCAATGTGCGCCGCGATGTCCACAACGACCTGCGGGAGTTCGAGCGCGAGAAGGTCATCTCGGAGGACGACCTGGCGCGCGGCGAGGACTCGCTGCAGAAGCTGACCGACAAGATGATCGAGGCCATCGGGGAATCGAGCAAGCGCAAAGAAGCCGAGGTCCTCGAGGTCTGAGAGCGGCAGGCACAGCCATGACGGATGCGAAACCCCCAGCACTCCCCGAACGCATCCCTGCCCATGTCGCCATCATCATGGATGGCAACGGACGGTGGGCCAAAGCCCGCGGCCTGCCGCGCCTGGCCGGGCACCGCGCCGGCGTCGACAACCTGCGGCGCGTGCTCGAGGCGGCCGTCGAGTTCGGCATCCGCCACCTGACGATCTACGCCTTCTCGACGGAGAACTGGGCCCGACCGCCGGACGAGGTGCGCGGCCTGCTCAACATCCTGGACGAGGTCATCGATCGCGAGCTGGCGCAGCTGCACAAGAACGGCGTCTGCCTGCGGCACATCGGGCGCCTGGAGCGCCTCGACCCGGCGCTGCAGGAGAAGGTCCAGCAGGCCGTCGCCCTGACGCGCGACAACACCAAGCTGGTGCTCAATATCGCCTGGAACTACGGCGGGCGGGACGAGATCGTGCACGCGCTGCAGCAGATCCTGCGCCAGGGGTACGCGCCCGAGGCCGTGGATGAAGCCCTCATCGCCCGCCATCTCTTTACGGCCGGCAGCCCCGACCCCGACCTGGTGGTGCGGACTTCGGGCGAGCTGCGCACCAGCAACTTCCTCATCTGGCAAGCGGCCTACGCCGAGTGGTACGTGACGCCGACGCTGTGGCCGGACTTCGGCCGGGACGACCTGCTGGCGGCGCTGGTCGAATTCGGGCGCCGCGAACGCCGCTTCGGCGGCGTGCCGGACGCCCCGGGCTGACATGCTGCGCGACCGCCTGGCCGTCACCGTCCTGCTGCTCCCCGTCGTCCTGTGGGGTATCGGCGTCGGAGGCTGGGTCTACAGCCTGGCGATCGCCCTGGTGCTGGCCCTGGCCGCCGCCGAGTTCGCCCTGCTCTTCCGTGCCGCGGGACAGCGGCCGTCGATGCTCCTCCTGGTTGGCGGCGCCGCGGCGCTGGCCGTGACACGTGCCCTGAGCGGCTTCGCCCTTGCCCCGGGCGTGCTCACGGCCCTGTGCCTGCTCGGCATGACGTGGCACCTGGTCGACTACGAGCGCGGCGCGCCGGCCTCGGGCACCGATTTCGCCTTGACCCTCGGCGGCGCCCTCTACCTGGGATGGATTGGCTCCTTTCTGATCTCATTGCGCGCCCTGCCCGACGGGGTGTGGTGGCTTCTGACGGCTCTGCCCAGCGTGTGGCTGGCGGACTCGGCAGCCTACTCCATCGGGCGGCGCTGGGGACGGCACAAGATGGCGCCCCGCCTGAGCCCGAAGAAGAGCTGGGAGGGGTACGTCGCCGGAGTCCTGGCCGGTGCCGCCTCGGGCATGGCTTTCGGCGCCCTGTGGGGCCTGGGCGCCGCGCCGGGCTCGACGCTGGGAGCCTGGACCGGTCTGCTCACCGGGACGGTCATCGCCGTCCTGTCGCCGCTGGGCGATGTGGGCATCAGCATGATCAAGCGCCAGCTGCGGGTGAAGGATTCAGGCAGCCTGCTGCCGGGACACGGCGGCGCCCTCGACCGGGTCGATTCGTGGCTGTGGGCCGGCGTCCTGGGCTACTACCTGGCGCTCCTGCTGTCCGGCGCTTGACAACCGTCCGCCCGCTTGCCCGCCGCGGGGCAGCGTGGTATACTTCCATTCCAGCACGTCGAGCCCGCTGGGCCGCAATTCCCCAGGTTGCCGTTCAATAGTCGCCTTGACCCTTCCCAGCTTGTCCACGTTTCCTGGTTGACGCCAAGTCGGGTCAGCCGGGGCCAGTCCAGTCCCCTGGTGGGAGAACCTGCATGAATATCAGCGAATTGGAAGCCATGACCTTGTCCGACCTGCGCGCCCTGTCGAAGGACCTGAACGTGCAGGCAGCCAGCCGCATGAAGAAGGAAGACCTGATCGTACGCATCATGCAGGCCGAGGCGGAGCGGCAGGGGCTCGAGCTGCGCGGCGGCGTGCTCGAGATCATGAATGAGGGCATGGGCTTCCTGCGCGCCGAGCACTACCTGCCGGGCCCCAACGACATCTACGTTTCCCAGTCGCAGATCCGGCGTTTCAGCTTGCGCACGGGCGACATGGTCATCGGGCAGATCCGGCCGCCCAAGGAGACCGAGAAGTACTACGGGCTGCTGCGTGTCGAGTCGATCAACGGCCTCGATCCGGAGGAGGCCAAGAACCGCCCCAAGTTCGAGGATCTGACGCCGATCTTCCCCCTCGAGCGCTTCGACTTGGAGACCGACCGCTTCACGCTCTCCACCCGGCTGCTGAACCTGGTGGCGCCCATCGGCAAGGGGCAGCGCGGCTTGATCGTCTCCCCCCCCAAAGCCGGCAAGACGACCGTCCTCAAGCACATTGCCAACGCCATCTCCACCAACTACCCGAAAGTGCACCTGATGGTGGCCCTGATCGGCGAGCGGCCCGAAGAAGTCACCGACATGGATCGCTCGGTGGATGCCGAGGTGATCGCCTCGACCTTCGATGAGCCGGTGTCATCGCACGTGCGCGCCGCCGAAATGGCCATCGAGCGCGCCAAGCGCCTGGTCGAGTGCGGCCGGGATGTCGCCATCCTGCTCGACTCGATCACGCGCCTGTCCCGGGCCTACAACCTGCTGGTGACGCCCTCGGGACGAACGCTGTCCGGCGGCCTCGATCCGGCGGCGCTCTACCCGCCCAAGCGTTTCTTCGGGGCGGCCCGCAACATCGAAGAGGGTGGATCGCTGACCATCATCGCTACCTGCCTGGTCGATACGGGCTCGCGCATGGACGATGTGGTCTACGAGGAGTTCAAGGGCACCGGCAACCTGGAGCTGCTGCTCTCGCGGCGGTTGCAGGAGCGCCGGATCTTCCCGGCCTACGACATCGAGCGCTCGTCCACCCGCCGCGAGGAACTTCTGCTCGGCCCCGACATCACTGCCCGGGTGTGGTTGATGCGGCGCATGTTCTCGCAGATGGTCACCCCGCCGCCGAACGGCGCCGGGATGGACATCACCAATGCCACCGAAGCGATCATCAACCGCATGGCGAGGACCGAGAACAACGAGGAGTTCCTCGAGACGCTCAAGACCGAGTCGTTCTAGGAGCGCATGATGCTCTCCCGCCTCGGAAGTGCTCGGGTGTGGATCCCGGCGGCCCTGCTGGCCGTGGGCCTAGGCGCGGCGGGGTGGGCGACCCTGCTCAACGCCCGCCTGACAACCGGCGCGGCGCCGGAGCCGGAGCCGCTTGTCGCTCAGACCACGCCGCTCTCCACGGCCGATCTGCCCCCCTTCGCCAGCGCCGCCAAGGGCGCCGCCATCACACGCCGGGCGAATCCCAAGACGGAGAGCCCGCTGCGGGAACGGGTCGAAATCCTGCGCTACACGGTTCAGCGCGGCGACTCGGTCTTCGGCATCGCCAAGAAGTTCGACCTCGAGCCCGAGTCGGTCCTGTGGGGCAACTACGACACGCTCAACGACGACCCCGATATGCTGCAGCCCGGGCTCGACTTGAACATCCTCCCCGTCGACGGGGTGATCTACCAGTGGGAATCGGGCGATTCGCTCGACGCGGTGGCGGCGGCGTTCAAGGTCGATCCGCGTGAGATCATCGACTGGCCCGGGAATGCCATCGACCCGGTCCAGCCCGAGATTCGCGAGGGCGCCGTGCTGGTCGTGCCGGGGGGCAAGCGCGAGTTCCGGCAATGGCTGGTGCCGATCATCGCCCGCGGCAACGCCGGCGTGGGCGCCGCCTTCGGCACGGGCGGCTGCTCGGGGGACTTCACCGGCGGCGCGGTCGGCTCGGGAGCGTTCATCTGGCCGAGCGCCAATCACTTCCTCTCGGGGAACGACTACTGGTCCGGACACCTGGCGATCGACATCGCCCTGAGTACAGGCGACCTGGTCTGGGCTTCGGACTCGGGTGTGGTCGTCTATTCCGGCTGGTCGGGCGGCGGCTACGGCAACATGGTCATGCTCGATCACGGGAACGGCTACCAGACGCTGTACGCGCACCTGAATGGGACCACCGTCGCCTGCGGGCAATCCATCGGCCAGGGCTCGACCGTCGGCTATGGCGGATCGACCGGCAACTCGACGGGTGCCCACCTGCACTTCGAAGTGCGCAGCAACGGCGGCTTCATCAACCCGTGGTTCGTCTTGCCCTAGTCGACATAACCCCGGCTTGACCGCGCCGACTGCGGCTGTTACCATCGCCGCCGGATGCAGGAGGCTGGTCCTTTATGTCCGAGTTCCCTTCCGAGCCTGATGTCACCCCGGAAGCCGCACCCCGCCGGGAGCGGCGCCGTTCGGTGGCGGATGTCTGGGCGGAGCTCAACCGGCAGGGACTGCGTGACACAATCACGCGCTACGCCTCGCATGCCGCGCTGCTGCTCGTCATCGTCGTGGGCGCCTGGGCAGCGCGCAGCGGTTTGATCGCGTTGCCGGAGACGCCCTTGCTGACGCAGGGTGCCGAAGCCGTCGAACCGACCCCAACGCCCCCGCTCTCGGCGCTCGACGTGACCGACCTGCCGGCCTTCAAACCGGCGAGCGGCGCAGGCGGCGTGGTCTTCCGGACCACCGAGCTGCACACGGTCATGCCCGATCGCCCGCGCCTGGAGATCGTCAAGTATGCCGTGCAGGCCGGCGATACCCTCTTCGGTATCGCCGACAAGTTCAGCCTCAAGCCGGCCACCATCCTGTGGGGCAACTGGGACGCCCTGGCGGGCGACCCGCACACGCTGAGCCCCGGCCAGGAGTTGAACATCCTCCCGGTCGACGGAGCCCTCCACACGTGGAGTGAAGGGGAGAACCTCGAACGGGTGGCGACCTTCTACGGCGTGGACGTCAGCGAGATTCTCGAATGGCCTGGCAACCCGTTCGATCCGGCGGAGGATCCGGCGAACGCCAAACTCGCCGCCGGCACGACGCTTGTCATCCCGGAAGGCAAGCGCGAGACGCCCACCTGGAAGACGCCGCGCATCCCGCGTTCGAATCCGGCGTCCGCCAAGATCCTGGGCGCGGGTGCCTGCGGCCAGGTGGTCGACGGGCCGATCGGAACCGGGAGTTTCGTCTGGCCGACGGCCTCCAGGTGGATCTCGGGCTATACCTACGATCCCGGCACCCACCCGGCCATCGACCTGGGCGGCTCGGTCGGGACCCCGATCATCGTATCGGACACCGGCGTGGTCGTCTACTCGGGGTGGAACGACTGGGGCTACGGCTACGTGGTGGTCATCGATCACGGCAACGGCTGGCAGACGCTGTACGCGCACCTGAGCTCGATCAACGTCGGCTGCGGCCAGGCGGTGTTCCAGGGTGGCGTGCTTGGCGGCATGGGCTGCACCGGCAACTGCTCCGGCCCGCATGTCCATTTCGAGATGATGAGCGACGCCTACGGCAAGGTTAACCCGGTAAGCTTCCTGCCGTAGCCCAGTCGGCTGTGGACCGCTCCAAAGCCAGTGGCCGGGATCTCCGGCCACTGCCTCTTTCCGGTATCTCCCACCGTGCAGAGTGGGTCCGATTGAGATCGGGCACTCGAGGTGGCGGCCCAGCCGTACGCGAATTGTGCTCGAGCCGATCCACCAAGGCTGGCAGAACCGAAGGCCGCGCACCTGTGCCTCCCACCAGCAGGGCCGGGACCGGCGGCGGGGACGGGTGACCAGGGGCGGGCCGGACGTGTGTGGGCTACGGCCTCACCTGCTCGGTCACGTCGGCGATGTCGGTCGGATCCCTTCGCGGGTTTAGCGTGTAGAAGACACGGTCCTCGAGCATGGGGAGGGATGTGCCGAACTGGCAGTTGAAGACGACGCGGAAGGTGTTCACCGGAGTAATGGTGGGGTAGAGCATCGATCGACAGCGCTGCGGAAGCAGGTACGCGTTCAGAATCGACGTCCTCTGAGGGACGCCGCCGCCGGGGCCGGACTGCCACACGTCGTCGCCCCACGGATAGCCGTGATCCGCCTGGAGGATGATGATCGGGGGAACGCGTGAGGTCTGCAGGATCTCAAGAATGGCGAGCTCCAACTGGCGTGTCACGAACGCAGCCTGATCCCGATAGGCGGCGAACTCCCCCGATGGGTCGCCGGAGTTGGCAAAGGTGAAGGCGCCGGCCGGATCCCTCGGCTCGCCCTGCGGGCCAAAGATGAAGGGCTTGTGCGGTGTCATGATGTGGGCGAAGGTGAACTGCGGGTGCGGATCGCTGGCAGCGAGCGGGAGGTTGGCGAAGGCGCCGCGCACGATGCTGCGCAGCTCGTCATAGGGAAGGCCTCCGAACTCCGTCGTCCATCGCCGCCAGGCGTCCTTGTTCAGGTCGCTCAGCGCCAGGATCAGTGTGGTCTGCACGAGTTGGCTTTCAAAGCGAGTGAGCAGGATCGGGCGGCGGAGAGTGCGCATGGCCGCTTCGCTGGCAACGAGGTACTCGTCCGCGTCCGTAATCTCAGTCACCCCCCACCCGGTCTGCAAGGCGACGGACTCGTAGCCTGCTTCCTCCAGGGCATTGCGAACCAGGCTGTCATTGATCGCCGGGGATACGACCCATGGATAGGAGTGTGGCGCCAGCTGGAGCCCCAGATCCTGGACATAGTGCATGTTGAGGGAAGAGGACAGGGAGTAGCCGGTCCAGTTGTGGTTGGAGTGGCTCTGGTCGGCGACGTAGAAGCCGTGCGACTCGAGGAAGTCGATGAAGCCGGAATTGTCGAAACCGAACAACTCCAGCATGTAGTCGGCGCGGGCGTAGCTATCCGGAATGATGTAGTAGATGTCGGGCGGCGGCTCGGCTTCGGGTGGGATGAGTTCGACGGTCACGGTCGGCCGGAACGACCGGCCATGGATCGCATTGCGCACCACGATCGAAAGCATCGTCACCAAGGGGAAGAGCAGCAGCAGTCCGCCGACTGCGTTCAGGACGACCGTGGTACGACGCACGTCCGGCCGGCGGCGCCAGAGCCAGGCGAGCAGCGCGGCGGAGGTCAAGACGACGATGGGGAGGAGATAGCGGTGGCGTCCGAGGCTGAGCCCTCCAAGCGGATAGCGCTCCAAGATGGAATAGACGTGCCCGTATGAGAAGAAGACCACGAGCAGGGCAGTGGCAGCAAGGGCTCCCCGGTGCCAATCCCCAAGGGCCCAGCCTAGCAGGCCCAGCATGAGCACGGACGCCAGGCAGGCCAAGAGCAGAGGGCGGACCGCCTCGGAGGGATCGAGTTCCTGAAGGTTGACCGATAGCAGCGCAAGGATCGGGTACAGTCCGAACGCCAGCGGATGCAGGACAAGCCAGGACGTACCCGCGCCTGCGCGGCTGCGCTTGAATCCCGTGTCCCCGGACCGCTCGGTCATCTCCACTTCTCCTATTGGCCCGTGCCCGGTTGAACGCAACCGCCCGCCTGTGATGAAGGCGGGCGGTCGAGGCGCCCTCGGCGCGACTTGAACGCGCGACCCTTTGCTCCGCAAGCAAATGCTCTATCCAAACTGAGCTACGAGGGCGAGCATGCGACGCTGCGCGCGTCGCCAGCGGGGAGGGAGGGATTCGAACCCTCGGTAGAGGCTTTACAACCCCTACAAGCGCTTAGCAGGCGCCCCCGTTCGGCCACTCCGGCACCTCCCCATGCAGGGACCACCTGGCCACGCTGGGTTCTCTCGCCTCGCTCCTCCCGTCCAGCGACCTCAGGCGGAGGGAGAGGGATTCGAACCCCCGGTGGGTTGCCCCACAGCTGTTTTCAAGACAGCCGCCTTAGACCACTCGGCCATCCCTCCGGGCGCGAGGGCTCCCCGACCTTCGCGTCGCATTCTACCATGTGCTCCGGGGGGTGTCAAAGTTGGCGCCCCGAGGCTCCCTCCAAACCGCCGTCGGGGGACCACACGGCATACAGCCCGAGGCGCCCGCCCTGTCCGTCGGACTCGAAGCGTTCGATCCAGCGGAACCCCGTTTGCCGCGCCAGGGCCTCGAGCTCGCCGGATTCGAAGGCGTGAAGGTAGCGCAGGCCGCGGCCGCCGTGACGCCAGTCGATGAGGTAGTCGCCGGCGTCCACCTGGGACGGATCGAGCCCCACCGACGCCCAGGGCACGATGCGCCGGGTCAGACGCTCGCTGTGCAGGAACTGCCACACGGAGAAGGCGAAGAAGCCTTGCGGCGCCAGGACGGAGCGCACGCCGGCCAGGAAGCCGCGGCGTGCTGGTCCCGGCAGGTGGTGCAGAACGGCGAAGGCCAGCGCCCAGTCGCAGGGCGGCCGGACGGAGGCGGTCCATGCTGGATCGGCCAGGTCGGCCGAGGCGAACTTGGCCTGCGGCAGCCCGGCCGTCCGCGCCTGCTCGAGCAGCGGGGCGCACTCGTCCAGCCCCAGGTAGTCGCCCCGATGACCGCGCCGATGCAGGGCCCGGGCGACCTCGCCCGACCCGCAGCCCAGGTCGACGACGGAGGCCTGGCGCGGGAGGCGTTCGAGCATCGCCGCCGCGCCCGGCTGAAGGCGCCGCCGGGTGGCGGCGAAGGGGGCGGCGAAGGACTGATAGAATTCGCGGTTGATGCGCCGCAGGCGATCGGCAACGTCCGGCTGCATGGCCGAAGTATACGACCCATGGATGGCGACCTGAACTGGCTGGAGGCGCGCCGCACCTCGCCCGAGATGCTCGCTCGCGCGCGCCAGATCCTGGAGGCGGTACGCGACGGGGCGGAGGTCACTGCTGCCGTGCGCGGGCACCCGCTGGCGGATGGACGGCTGCTGGGTAAACACGTGCTCGTGCGTGCCTATCTGCAGCTGACCGGCGAGGGAGACTGGCCCGCCGATCCGGAGCTGCTGCGGCGCATCCGCATGAAGCCGGTGCGCACGCTCTCGGGCGTGACGACCGTCACCGTGCTGACCGAGCCGGCCGGCTGCCCGGGCGATTGCCTCTTCTGCCCGACCGTCGAGCACATGCCGAAGTCCTATCTTCCGGACGAACCCGGGGCGCGGCGGGCCGTGCAGAACGGCTTCGATCCCTACGCCCAAACCGCCTCGCGCCTGGAAGCCCTGCGGGCCATCGGCCATCCGACCGACAAGGTCGAACTGCTGATCCTGGGCGGGACGTGGAGCGCCTACCCGTCGCCCTACCAGGAGTGGTTCGTACGGCGCTGCCTGGAGGCGCTCAACGGCTCCGAGGCCCACTCCCTGGCGGAGGCGCAGCAGGCGAATGCCGGGGCATGGCATCGTAACGTCGGTCTGGTGGTCGAGACTCGCCCGGACTGGGTCACGCCGGAAGAAGTGCGCCGCTTGCGCTGTCTGGGTGTGACCAAGGTGCAAATCGGCGTGCAGAGCCTCGACGATCGCATCCTGGCGCTCAACCGCCGCGGGCACACGGTGGCCGAGACGCGCGCGGCGATGCGCCTGCTCAGGGCGGCCGGATTCAAGATCGTCGCCCACTGGATGCCGAACCTGCTCGGGGCCACGCTCGACTCGGATCGCCAGGACTTCGCCCGACTGTGGGACGACGCCGACCTGCGTCCGGACGAGATCAAGATCTATCCGTGCCAACTGCTGCCGGGTACCGGTTTGGAGCAGGCCTGGAGGCGCGGCGAGTACCAGCCCTACACGACCGCCGAGCTGGTGGCGCTGCTCGCCGACGTCAAGCCCGGCATCCCGCGCTACTGCCGGGTCAACCGTGTCGTGCGCGACATCCCGTCGCAGCACGTGCTCGAGGGGAACCGGCGCACCAGCCTGAGGCTGGACGTCCAGGCGGAGCTCCGCCGGCGCGGGCAGGCTTGCGCCTGCATCCGCTGCCGGGAGGTGCGCGCTCGGCTCGTGGCGCCAGGCGAGCTGGCACTCGGCGATCTGGTCTACGAAGCCGGTGGTGCGCTGGAGCACTTCCTGTCCTACTCGGACGCTGATGATGGGCTGGCCGGCTACCTGCGGCTATCGCTGCCGGGCGCAGGTTCCCCGGACACCGGGCTTGACGATCTGCAAGGCGCGGCGCTGGTGCGCGAGGTACACGTCTACGGCGAATCGCTGGTCCTTGGCGCGGAGTCCAACGGGGCGGCGCAGCATGCCGGGTTGGGGCGCAGGCTGATGGCCGAGGCGGAGGCCCGCGCCGCGGCGCAGGGGTTCAGCCAGGTAGCCGTGATCGCCGCGCTCGGGACGCGCCGCTACTATGAGCGCCTCGGCTACCAGCTCGGGGGAACCTACATGGTCAAGGACCTTCCCGATGGCTCGCCGCGTGAAGAGGGCCTCAGCCCGGAGAGTGGACCGGTATGAGCGGCCAGTTCGAATTCGGCCAATGAGTGCTATAATAGTCATGATTGAGTAGTCCATTCCTGCCTCCTCGGGGACCTGCGT
Source organism: Candidatus Aquidulcis sp. (assembly GCA_020723365.1). Taxonomy (GTDB): domain Bacteria; phylum Chloroflexota; class Anaerolineae; order Anaerolineales; family E44-bin32; genus DYJB01. Next base: position 16,179 of record DYJB01000005.1, read on the forward strand.
GCGCTACCGAAGCCTCACCCTCACCCTCGCCCTTGGCCTGCTGGTTGTGATGCTGCTGGCAAGCTGCTCGTCGTCGCCCCGGGAGACCGAGACGCTGCGCCAGCTCACCATCCTGCACACCAACGATGAGCATGGCTGGATGGGCTCCTACCGAGGCTCAGGCGGCGCCGACGGGCTGCTGCGCCGCTGGGAACGCAATGAAGGCTACCGGACCGACGGCGCCTTCCTGGTCATCAGCAGCGGCGACATGTGGACCGGCCCCGCCATCTCGACCGTCCTGGAGGGCGAGTCGATGGTGGACGTCATGAACGCCCTGGGCTACCGCTCGGCGACGCTGGGCAACCACGACTTCGATTTCGGCCAGGACGTCATCCGGCAGCGCCGGCAGGAAGCGAACTTCCCGTTCCTGGGTGCCAACATCCGCGTGCGCAGCACCGGCGAGCTGCCGGACTACCTTGAGCCCTACACGCTGGTTGACGTCAACGCCATCCGGGTCGGCATCCTGGGCGTGACGACCAAGGAGACCCCGGTCGACACCCGCCCGTCCAACGTGGACGACCTGGAGTTCCGCCCGTATGCCGAGGCGCTCGAGCAGTACGTGCCCGAGATGCGCGCCGCCGGTGCGGACCTGATCATCGTCGCCGGCCACATCTGCGGCACGGAGACGGAGGCCCTGGCGGACACGGCCGCGGCGCTGGGCGTGGCGGTCATCGCCGGCGGGCACTGCCACGAGCGGATCAACGAAGTGCTGCACGGCGTGCGGCTGATCGAGAGCGAATCCTTCCTGCAAGGGTACACGCGCCTCGACGTGTGGGTCGACACGGCGCAGGATCGTGTCGTTGAGATGCGGGCCGAGTACAAGCCCAACCGGCGCGGTCCCAGCGACCCGGCCATGGCCCTGCGCGTGGCAGGTTGGGCGCAGCGGCTGCCGGCCGGCATGCTGGATCCTATCGGCTACGTCGGCGAGAACATCGACCGCGCCTCGCCGGAGATGCGCCGCTTGCTGGTGCAGGCCTGGCTGGAGGCCGACCCGGACTCCGACGTGGCGCTGGCCAGCGTGCGCTATGTGCAGCAGGATCTCCTCCCCGGAGAGGTGTCGGAGGCCACGGTGATCGGCCTGCTGTCGACGAACAACATCCTGGTGCGGATCGAGCTCACCGGCGAGGAGTTGGTGCAGGTGCTGAAGCGGCACCGCCCGCTGGCGGCGGGGATCACCGAGGACGCCGAAGGCTACCGCATGCGCGACGGAAGCCCCCTCGATCCCGCCGCAAGCTACACCGTCCTGCTGCCCGACACGCTCTACCTGGGCGGGAATTCCTACCGCGTGGCGGATTTCGATCCTTCGCCTACGCCCACCGGTATCGACTGGCGGGCGCCGACGCTCGACCTGCTGCGGTCGCTCGGGTCCGACCGGCAGCATCCTCTGGATGAACTGTTGGCAGGCCTCGTGGCGCCGTGAGCCCGAGGCGCGGCAACGGGCGCCCGATCCTCAGGGATGAGAACCCAAAGCAGGTGCCATCGGGCGCCTGCTTCTTCGCTGCCCGTCTGGAGGCGCGGCGGCCTAGTTGCTGATCGGGATCGCCTTGCCCGACGAGCTGGTGTCGACCCGCAGCTGGGGCGAGCCCAGGAAGTAGACGTTGCCGCTGCTGGAGAGGTCGGCCTGCAGGCTCTCGACGGCACGGACCGTTGCCGAGCCGCTGCTTGAGAGCCGGACCGAGGCCTGCTGCGATTCCAAGTCCTTGGCGGCGTACGCGCCCGAGCTGCTGATGCTGACCCCCTGCCTTTCCACGGATCCGCCCAGGATAGCGAGGCTGCCCGAGCTGCTGATGTCGACCTGGAGGGTCTCGGCCACGAGACCCTCGATGGAGATGCTGCCCGAACTGCTGATTCCGACCTCGAAGTGAGTGGCCGTCAGGGCCGGCGCCTCGACGTCGCCCGACGAGCTGACGTGGAGAGTGTCCAGCGACTGGACCGTCAGGTAGTAGTCGATCGGCAGCGACGGGCGCAGGTTGACGTTGGACTGGGTGTGGATGTCGAGCTCGCCGGCGCGCGCCTCGGTCTGGATGTAGGGCAGCAGGTTGTCCTCGGCCGAGATGCGCAGCGACTCGCTCGGGCCGATCTCGACGTGAAGCGTGCCGGGCATGCTCAACCGGACGGCGGTCACGCCGCTGACGGGGCGAGTTTCTTCGGTCAGCGTGCCGGATCCGTCGACCGTCTGGCCCCCGCTCAGGGAGATGGGCAGGCAGGCAGCCAGGGTTGCGGCGAGAACGGTGATGGAGACCGTGCAGCGAATGGCTTTCATGTGACTTCTCCTGAGTGAGGCGGCTGGGAGGATCCCCCGCTTGAGGCTTGGGCAAGCGGCAGAAGGCCGGATCATTCGGCCTGCGGGAGCTTGCGTTCGTAGGCCCAGTCCTCGGCGCGCATGTAGCCGCGGATAGCGTGGGCGGCGGCGAAGCGGATCGGTTCGGGCGGCCACTGGATCATGCGCCGGCCGACGAACCAAACTCGGGTCAGGTCCGTCTGGCGCTCGAGGATCAGATCGGCGATCGTGCGCCCGTTCAGGTGGGCCATGGAGACGCCGTGCCCGACGCAGCCGAGCGAGTAGATGGCGCGCCGGTCACCAAGGAAGCCGATGGCTGGAGCCATGTCGACCGGCACGCTGACCGGGCCGCCCCAGCGGTCGGCGAAGCGGATGCCGCGCAGGGAGGGGAAGAGGCGCACCAGGTCGCGCTCCAGATCGGCAAAGACGCGCGGGTTGAGGTCGTGCTGCATGCCGCGACCGAACGTCAGGCTGACGTCGCTGCCGCCGATGGCGATGCGCTGGTCGGCGGTCAGGCGCAGGTAATGGACGAAGTTGCGGGCATCCTCGATCCCCTGTCGCCCCGCCCAGCCGACCGCCTCTTGCTGCGCGGGGGTTAGCGGCTCGGTGACGACCATATGGGTGAAGGCGGCCGTCTCCCGGGCGCGCAGCTCGGGGAACAGGTGGGAGTAGGCGTTGGTGGCGAAGACGACATGACCGGCGGACAGCGTGCCGGAGGGGGTCCGGAGGGTGAAGCGCGGCCCGCGCTCGATGGACAGGACCGGCGTATGCTCGAAGACGTCGACCCCGGCCTCGATTGCCAGGCGCTTCAGCTCGCGGGCCTGCTTGGCCGGGTTGAGCAGGCCGCAGCGGGGCTCCCACCACGCGCCGAGAGCGAGGGGCGAGCGGACGGCGCTTTGGAGCCGCCCGGCATCCCACCACTCGAGCCCGCTGATCCCCATCTGGGTGAGGATCTCCAGATCGTGCTGGATGCGCCGCACGAAGCCGGGGGTGGTGGCCACGCGCAGAAAACCCGGGTGTTCGTAGTCGGACTGCAGGTTGTGACGGGTGACTAGATCGCGCACGTAGTCGACGGCGCGCTCCATGTAGCGATGGGCCTCCACGGTGCGCTGCTGCCCGAAGAGGGCCTTGGTCACGGCGGGCTCGAGGCCGAAAAGGGTCATGTTGAACCCGCCGTTGCGCCCACTGGCGCCAAAGCCGACGACGCTCGCCTCCAGGACGGCCACCGTCAGGGCGGGCGAGTCGCTCCGCAGGTTGTAGGCTGTCGAGAGGCCCGTGTAGCCGCCCCCGATGATGGCGACATCGACCGACGTCTCGCCCTGGAGATGCGCTGCCGGAACGTACGGCCCGTAGGCGCGGAGCCAGAAAGAAGGCTGCTCGGTGGGATCCATTGTGTCTCCTTGGCGAAGGTCGGTGCGGGCTCAGGCGGGGCGCCGGGCGGCGCGAGCCTGAGCCAGGCCCTGTTCGATCTCCAGCAGGTTGAGCGGGACGCTGCCGGTTGGGCGGCCGTCAATGTACACGCTGTTGGACACGCCCCACAGCTCGATCGCCTGGCGCTCGCCTATATCGTACAGGCGCAGATCGACGTCGGGTGCATCGAGCTGGCCCTCGCGCTGCAGCTTGTGCAGCACCCATCCTGAGTACGGGCACTGAGGGCAATGGAAGAAGTCGACGGGAATGCGGTCTTCGGCCGCGCGCGGCACGAGGCGCACCGGCAGGAAGTGGGGCGAGGAGGCCCGCCGGAAGGGCTTGCTCAGCAGCGCCTCGCCCTGCCGGCTGCCCACGGGCTGGAAACCGGACTCGATGAAGAAGTGCGCCGGCAAGGTCGGGCCCGACCAGCGGGCCAGGACGGCCATGCCGTCGGCGCGCTCCCGCACCTGGCGCTCGGCCGCCTCCAGCAACCCGGTCCCGACGCCTCGCCCGCGCGCCTGCGGCGTGACATACAGGCAGTTGACAAAGGCCAGGTTGTGTCCGGCGACCGGGCGAGGGGCGTGTTCGATGGGCATGAACTCGATATGACCGACGGGCCGCGGGCCTTCGTAGGCCACGAGGGTTCGCAGCCCCAGGTAGGCATGCTGGTAGCGCCACCATTCCTTCTGTCGCACGCCCGGCTGCAGCCGACGAAGGGAGGTCTCGCGGGTGGAAGGGCTGTCCTGGTCGAAGGCGTAATCGATGCACAGCAGGCACTGGTCCATGGCTTCATCGATGACTTTCATCCCAGGCCTCCCCGGAAAGAAGCGCACCGATCGGCCGGGCGCAGGGTCCAGCGATCGGTGCGGATGGCGCCATAGGGCCTCCCCGGCAGGCACCCGCCGGGCGCCTGCCCCGAATCCATCATAGCATTGGGAGGGACCGAGTCAAGAAACCCCGCTGGCGGGAGGGACGGCCGGGAGGCCCCACCCCCAGGCTGGGTGGGCGGACGGGGGGCGGGGGCTGAACCCGGCGGGGACGCAGAGCCGGGCGCTCCCAGGAGCTTGCCGACTCGCCCTCTTGCAGGCACCGTGATAATATGTTGCCCGCGCCCCCGGGGGCCCCTCGGCCGCCGGGAGCCTGGGAGCGTCCCGCTGCCGACGCCTTGTGGAGACAGAGGAAGCCAGAGTCATGGAGAACAAGCTGTACGTAGGGAATCTGCCTTACACGGCGAGCGAAACCGAACTGCAGACGCTGTTCAGCAAGGCCGGCGTCGTGCAATCGGTCACGCTCATCACCGACCGCGAAACTGGCCGGTCGAAGGGGTTTGGCTTCGTGGAGATGGAGAGCGAAGCCGATGCTCAGAAGGCGATCAGCATGCTGAATGGGACGCAGCTCGGCAACCGGACGCTGACCGTTAACGTCGCCCGCCCACGCGAGGAGCGGGGTGGTGGCGGCGGAGGCGGAGGGTTCGGCGCGCGCCGGCCCGGAGGCGGGTCCGGCGGCGGCCGCTCGGGCAACCGCGGCCCGCGCTGGTAGTCACCTGGCAGTAAACGGCCGGGGCGCTCCCAAGAGCGCCCCGGTTCTCTTTTCCCCACCCGGCGACCGCCCCGCCGTGCCCCGATCCGTGCGCCCCGGTTGCGGGTGCAGGTGAAGGTCGCCGGGGTGTGTGCGGGGAGCCTGGAGCCTGAGGCTCCGGCCCGGCCAGGCGGTCCCCGGCGGGCCCGGAGCGGGGCGCTAGGCCGCTTCCAGCCGCACCTTCTCCCCATCGCGAACGGCGGTGAACGCCTTGGCGTCGCCTTCAACCCTGCCCAGAGGATTGACCTTGCTGGCAGCACGCGGCTCCCGACCGCGGCTGACCGGCGTCGGGCCGAAGAAGATGCAGAAGGCCGACCCCGGCGGCCAGTAGGCCAGGTCGCCGACCTGCATCTCGACGCGGGCGTCGTCCGACTCCTCCAGCGGCACATCGATCTCAAAGTAGATCTCCTCGCCCCAACGCGTGCCCCGGGCCTCGATCGGCAGGGCAGCCCACACGGCCTCGGCCGAGGGCGAGTCGTTCAACATCGCCGGCAGACGGACCTTGCCGGCCGTGATCGTGATCTTGCGGGGCATGTCACCTCCTCATCCTGCGCGGGTTCGCCCGCCGGTTGTGCCGTCGCCAGGCCGACAGTACGACTCGCTTCTCCCTCCCCCGGGCCGGCTGCGCGCCGCCTGGGGATCTGGGGTTGTGGTCCGCCTATGGCTCCGGGCTGCCCCTCAGCCAGAAGTGACCGCCGGCAGCCAGGGGCAGGGTGAAGACGGCCAGCAGGAACGCGTTCAGCCCGACGTTGACCCACACTCCCGCCAGTGCCGAAAGGACCGTGTCGATCACAAACCACACGCCGATCCCTGTGGCCAAAGCCCACCAGGCCCACGGATGGCGCCGGGAGAGAGCGAAGCGCACGATGAACGCGACGGTGATGCCCCATCCGGCGACCGTGGCTCCCCAGGCCCCGTAGACCCAGCCCTGGAAGCTCGCCACCCCTGGCGGGATCCCGGCCGGCCAGAAACGCGGATCGATGGCGCGGTTGAAGACGTCGAAGACGGGTGTGCGATTGAGAAGCGCCATGGCGAGGCCGAAGAGCACCAGTCCGAGGCTGGCCGCCCAGAGCCAGCGGATCCAGAATCGTTCGCGTCGCATGCGGATGCCTCCCGGGCCTTCCTACGGACCCTGTTGCGAAGCTTCGATCCGGCTGGGATGATACCTCGGTCGAGGCGGGCGGTATAATGCGCGGCCCGACAGGGGGTATCGATGCGGGTTGCCAGGGGACGATCCGCGGGTCGCGGATCCGAGGGAATGAGAGGCGGCATGTTCGGACAGGGCGGCAACTGGTGGTCGTTCATTCGCTACGATGAGGAGCAGGACCGGCCGGAGGTGAGCCGGGCGCTGTTGCAGCGCGTCGCCCGCTATGCCCGTCCGTACGGGACGGGTGTGGCGGTGATGCTGGGTACGATCGTGGCCATCTCGCTGCTTTCGCTGCTGCCGCCGCTGCTGCTGCGCGATCTGATCGATCGGGCGCTCCCGCAGAAGGATGCCGCGCGCCTCAACCTGCTGGCCCTGGGGATGGTCGTCGTCCCGCTGGCCAACGGGCTGATCGGGGTCGCCCAGCGCTACGCCAGCTCGCGCGTGGGCGAAGGGATCATCTTCGACCTGCGCTGTGCCGTCTACGCCCACATGCAGGGCATGAGCCTGCGCTTCTTCACGCGCACGCGGGCCGGCGAGCTGATGTCGCGCCTGAACAACGACGTCGTCGGCGCCCAGGGGGCGATCACCGGCACGCTGGTGACGCTGATCAGCAACACCGTCTCGCTGGCGCTGACCCTGGCGGTCATGCTGTCGTTGGAGTGGCGCCTGACGCTGCTGGCGGTGGCCATCCTGCCGCTCTTCATTCTGCCGGCGCGGCGCATCGGACGCACGCTGCGCAGCCTGACGCGCCAGGCGATGGACCGGAACGCACGCATGAACGCCCAGATGAATGAGACGCTCAACATCAGCGGGGCGCTGCTGGCCAAGGTCTTCGGCCGGCAGCGGATGGAGGTCGAGCGCTTCCGCGAGCGGGCAGCCGGTGTGCGCGAAATCGGCGTCCGTTCGGCGGTCATCGGGCGCTGGTTCTTCCTCGGGCTGAGCCTGGTGAGCGCCCTGGGGACGGCGCTGGTCTTCTGGTTGGGCGGACACCTGGTGCTGCGCGGGGCCTTCAGCGTGGGCACGATCGTCGCCATCAGCGCCTACCTGGCCAACCTGTACGGGCCGCTGATGGCGCTGACGAATGCACGCGTCGACTTCGCCACGTCGATGGTCTCCTTTGAGCGGGTCTTCGAAGTGCTCGATCTGCCGGCGGAGATCCGCGACCGGCCCGGGGCGATCGATCTGGCGAGAGTCGACGGGCACGTGCGCTTTGAGGGGGTGTCCTTCTCCTATGGCGAGTCGGAGAGCGGCGCCGGGGGCCTGGAGGAGGTTCGCCGCTTCAGCTGGCACGCCTCGATGGACTATCCGCCCAGCGGCGCCCGGCGCCCGGCGGGGGAGGAGGCCGGTCCCGTCCGCTACGCGCTGCAGGACATCAGCTTCGAGATTCGGCCGGGCGAGGTGGCGGCGTTGGTCGGACCGAGCGGCGCCGGGAAGACGACCATCACCTACCTGCTGCCGCGGCTGTACGACCCGACGGGCGGGGCCGTGCGGCTGGATGGGCACGACCTGCGCGACCTGACGCTCGAATCGCTGGCCCGCCACATCGGCATGGTGACGCAAGAGGCGTACCTGTTCCACGACACGCTTCGCAATAACCTGCTGTATGCGCGCCCGCAGGCGACGCAGGCCGAGGTGGAGGCCGCCTGCCGGGCGGCCAACATCCACGATTTCATTGCCGGGCTCCCCGAGGGCTACGAGACGCAGGTCGGCGAGCGGGGCTACCGGCTGTCGGGCGGGGAGAAGCAGCGGGTGGCGATCGCGCGCGTGATCCTCAAGGATCCACGTGTGCTGATCCTGGACGAGGCCACCAGCCACCTGGACTCGCAATCCGAAGCCCTGATTCAACAGGCGATGGAGCTGGTCATGCGCGGGCGCACCTCACTGGTGATCGCCCACCGCCTGTCGACCGTCATGGGCGCCGACCGGATCCTGGTGATCGACGGCGGGCGGGTGGTCGAGCAGGGCAAGCATGCGGACCTGCTGTCGCGCAGCGGGCTGTACGCCCGGCTGTACTCCACGCAGTTCAATCCTCAGGCAGCAGGCGAAGCCGCCGGCTGACGTCCCCGGCAAGGTTGGACGTCGGGCACGGCGCGACCGGGCCAGGCGGCGACCCAGGGCCAGCATGGTTTTCCGGAGCGGAACATCGTGCGAGCGGCGTAGGGGCGGGTCACAGACCCGCCCCTACGAACACAGGCAGGCGCCCGAAGTCGGGGCACGCCATGGAGGGCCCTCATGCGGATCGCTGGAATGCGAGGTGACGTCGGGGGGACGCACGACATCGACCCGTCCCCTTGCACGCCTGTAGCTGCACGAATCGACCCGGGTACCCAACGCACCGCATCACGCGTCCTTCTCCCGGAATCGCCGGGGCGTGTCTGAGACCCGCCCCTACGAATACCGGCACGCGTGCGCGGTTGAGGCAGGCAGGGAGGTCCCCTGTGCGCATCGCCGGAATGCGAGTTGAGATCGGGGGGGGCGGACGGCACCTGCGGGATTGGCGGTAGCGTGCTTCGGGCTAGGCGTCGCCGCGGCCGGCTGCGGCGGCAATGTCGAGGCTCTGTGCGAACCGGGGGGCGCGCCGGTGCCGGGAGGCCTGCTCGAAGGCGAAGCCCAGCCGGAGAAGCGTCGGCTCGCTCCACGCGGGACCGAAGAACGAAAGGCCAACCGGGAGCCCGAACACGTAGCCGGCCGGAACCGTCAGGTGCGGGTATCCCGCCACCGCCGCCGGCGATGTGCTCTCCATGTCCCAGGAGTGCGGATCGCCGTTGGCCAGATCGATCAGCCAGGCTGGCCCGCCGGATGGGACGACGATGGCGTCCAGCCTGTGTTTGCGCACGATGGCGTCGATGCCCTGGCGGCGTGTGAGGCGGTGGTTGCGGGCCAGCGCCTGGCGGTACTTCGCCCGCGTGAGCGGCCCCTTCTCCTGCGCCGTTTCCATGCGCTCCTGCCCGAAGAACGGCATCACCCGATCCCGGTGATCTTGGTTGAAGCGCATCACCTCCGCCAGCGAGTGAACGCGGCTGGTGCGTCCGCGGGCGGCCAGGTAGGCGTCGAGGTCGGCCTTGAACTCGGAGTACAGGACCTCCAGTTCGGTGGGTCCGAAGCTGTCGAAGTTCGGGACATCCGCCGGATCGATCAGGGTGGCGCCCTGCTGCCGCAGCAGGTCGAGGCAGGCGTCGAAGACCGCCAGCACGTGCGGATCGGTGCCGGCCATCTTGCGGGCGACGCCGAGGCGGGCGCCCTTGAGCCCGGCCAGATCGAGGAAGCGTGTGTAGTCACGGTGGGCATGGCCGCGGCTGAGCCGCGTGGCGGGGTCGCGGGCATCGAGGCCCGTCAGCGCGCCGAGCAGGAGGGCGGCGTCGGCGACCGAACGCGCCATGGGTCCGGCGGTGTCCTGCGAGTGGGCGATGGGGATGATGCCCGAGCGGCTGAGCAGGCCCAGCGTCGGCTTGAGCCCGACGATGCCGTTGGTCTGCGAAGGGCAGATGATTGACCCGTCGGTCTCGGTGCCGAGGGCGGCGGCGCAGAAAGAGGCCGCCACGGCGGCGGCCGAACCGGAGGAGGAGCCGCAGGCCGAGCGATCGAGCGCGTGCGGGTTGCGCGTCAGCCCGCCTCGGCTCGACCAGCCGCTGACCGAGTGCGTGCTGCGGAAGTTGGCCCATTCGCTCAGGTTGGTCTTGCCGAGCAGGACGGCGCCGGCGGCCCGCAGGCGGCGCACCAGGTAGGCATCGCGGCGAGCCGGTGCGCCGACCAGCGCCAGCGAGCCGGCCGTGGTCTGCATCCGGTCGCCGGTGTCGAAGTTGTCCTTGATGAGGATCGGGATGCCGTGTAGCGGGCCGCGCAGCCTGCCGTCCCGCCGCTCGGCGTCCAGGGCCTGCGCCATGGCCAGAGCATCCGGGTTCGTCTCGATGACGGCGTTGAGGCGCGGCCCATTCCGGTCGAGGGCCTCGATGCGATCGAGGTAGGCTTGCGTGATCGCCGCCGAGGTGGACTCGCCTGAGCTCATCTGTGCTTGAAGCTCGCTGATCGTCTTGTCTTCCATCGCTTCGCCTCAGAACGGAGGGGCGGCCCGTGCCGTCCGCCCGCGGTAGAAGCCGAAACCGAAGGCCCAGGTACGGCCCAACTGCTCGAATCCACTCGACTCCAACTCGGCATACAGCGCCCGAAGCCAGAAGCGGGCTTCGCGCGGGTGTCCCCAGCCAAAGATGGAATCGAACCAGCCCAGGGCGCCGCCGTCTGGTTCCTCTATGTAGATCTCGCCTCCCGGGCGGAGCACACGGCGGCACTCGGCGACAGCGCCGCGCCACTCCGGGATGTGATGCAGGATGCCGAAAACGACAACCAGGTCGATGGAGGCGGAAGGAACGGACGCCAGGTGGGTGGCATCCTCAAGGCGGAATTCCGCCGCGAGCCCACGCCTGCGCGCCAGGGCCAACTGCTCCGGCATGACATCGACGCCCACGTAGCTCTTCGGGGCGTCGAGCAGGATGAGGTGGGCGGCATAGCCTGAGCCGCAACCGATCTCAAGCACATCCTTGCCCGTGAAGGTCACGCCCATGCGGCGGAGGAGCGGGAACTCGTACCGGCGCTGCAGGAAGCGCCGCAGCCCGCTGTTCATGGCGCGGTACTCGCGATCGGACAGCCTGGTCACGTGGCCCTTCCCCAAAGCCGACGCCCGGGATGCTTGTCAGCCGGGCTCATCGGCGATGGCCGAGGCTGCAGACTGTACGTTCCCCTTGGGTGCCGGCGGCCGGCGTGGCGTCCCACTACGAACCGGCCTTGGTGCGGTGCAGCCGCTCCAGTCGTGCCAGATCGAGCTCACCCGCCACGCCCCAACCTTTCTCGCCTTTGGGAACGGCGGGCCGGAAAGCCTCGTAGAGCGCAAAGGCCCGACCGGCCAATTCCTCTCGCGAGTGCGAACGGGCGAGGTCGGTCATGGCCTGGCGCACTTCGGGCAACGCTTCGCCGAATTTCGACTCGAGGTAGCGGCGGACACTGTCCGGGTCGAGCGCCTCGCCCTTGTCCGCCGCGCGCAAGCCTCGGGGCGTACGCACGACGGGAATGGACCGGCCCATCAGCTCGACCGAACCCTCCGCCGCAGACGGCTTCGTGCCGGGTGCGCTCTCGGGCTTGGGGCGCGGGGCGTAGATGCCGAGGCGGCGTCCCTTCGATTGCGCGTTCAGCCCGGCCAGGGCCTTGCCGAAGGTCAGCGACTCGGCCTCGGTATAGCCGAGCCGCTGGGCGACGACCGCCGCCCAGAGCGTGAGCACCGGAGCACGATTGATCTTGACCTTCACCGATGCGCTTCCTCCTGCCGGCCGGAGTCATCCAGCCGATGTGACCTTTTCCGCCGGCGCCAGCGTCTGCGGGCCGTGGAGCTTGTAGACGCGCACGGCCCAGAGAACCATCAATACCGTCATCACCATCCCCGGCCCGAGGATGCCATCCGGCCAGACGGAGAAGAAGTCGAACAGCCCATGGAAGAGCACCAGCCACAGCAGGCTGCCGCCGGTGCCGTTGTACATCCAGGTGTAGACGGTCGAGCCGACGGCGGCCACCGTGACAAGCATCGGGATGACCAGCAGCCCCATCTCGAGGTACGTGTCACGGTAGAGCAGGGCCGGCAGGTGCCAGGCCGCCCAGAAGGCGCCGAGGATCATCGAGGCGGAGAAGGCGGTTCGGCTAGATTGCAGGCGCGGCAGGGCGAAGCCGCGCCAGCCAACCTCTTCGCCGATGCCAAAGGTGAGAGTCCACAACAGCCAGGTGGGCAGGATCCCCAGAGCGGGCAAGTAGTCGGGCTGGCCGAGGGCGCCGAGATCCGGCCGGGCGCCGCGCGCCACCCACGTCGCCAGGACCACGCCGGTGAAGACGGCAAGCGGTGCGACGACGGCGACGATGACGACCACCGGCTTGACGCGCCACCGGGTGAGGCCCCGGAAGAGCAGGAGCACGCCGCGCCCGCCGCGCGTGACCCGCGTGACGATGACGGCGGCACACAGCGGACCGAACGGGGCCAGGTAGTGCAGCCAGAAGGGGACCGGCATCCGGATCCAGCCCTGGGCCGAGAGCGCCAGCGGGATCTCGAGCGCCCAGGAGAGGGCGAAGGTTAGCGCGAAGTAGGCCGCCAGTTCTGATGGACGCCTCGAGACGGGCGCCGCGGTCGTGGTCATGTCGGCCACGCCCTTCTTCACGCCCGAACAGGTGCCGCAAGACGTCGGGACTGCTCACGCCTGTGCGCCGGTGCGCGCCGTGCCGGAGCTGCCGCGCGGCCCGCCCATCGCACTCTCACGGGCGGGGCTCCAGCAGGAGCGAGGTCATGGTCAGGGACCCTGCCACGGCTTCGTCATTGAAGTACGTCAGATGGTCGTCCTGGTCTTTGACCGCCAGGGCATACAGCAGTGGAAGGTAGTGCTCGGGCGTAGGTACGGCGAGTTGAACGGAGGGTCCCAGGGATGGGTAGTCTGCCAGTTCGGCGTGCCGGTCCTGGTCGATCAGCGACCTGAACGTGGCCCTCGCCTCGAGCGCCCAGTCGAGCCCGAAAGGACGGTTGAAGTCTCGGAGGCTGCCGGACGGCAGGACGGCGCGGCGCAGGTTGTGGACGATGTTGCCGCTGGCCAAGATCAAGACGCCTTGCCGCCGGAGCGGAGCCAAGGCCTGCGCCAATGCGTAGTGCTCCCGCGGCGCCATGGCGGCATTCAAGCTGAGCTGTACGACCGGTATCCTGGCTTGCGGAAACATCTGGAGAAGCACACTCCAGCAGCCGTGATCGAGCCCCCATTCCAGATCGAGGCCAACCGCATCGGGTCCCAGGAGCTGACGCACCTCCTCGGCCAGCGGCGGGCTGCCGGGGGCAGGGTAGCGGGCGGCGTAGAGCTCGGGGGGGAAGCCTCCAAAGTCGTGGATGGTGCGCGGCGCCTCCATGGCGGTGACCAGGGTTCCCCATGTCTCCCAGTGGGCCGAGATGCACAGGATGGCGCGCGGCCGGGGGAGTCGCTGGCCGACGTCGCGCCAGGCACGCGAGAAGGTGTTGTCCTCGATGGCGTTCATCGGGCTGCCGTGCCCGACGAACAGGACCGGCATGCGAGCGGTCTCAGGGAGTGGATCCGGAGTTGGCTGCATGGTGCTGGCGCTGCTCCTCGTCTAAGGCAACCGCGGGCGGGGTTCTCGGGAAGGATACACCACCCTCGACGGATCGATTCCAGCCCGCGCTCTTCGGGGGTCGGATGCAGCTCACCAGGACCACAACCGCACCCGGCTGCAGAATCAAGGCTCCCGAGGCGGGGCGTCCTCGGGAGCCCGGGAAACAGGCGGCGAGGGTGCTACAGGCCCTGGACGGCCGTGGCAACCGCCAGCAGGACGAAACCGATGGCAACCAGCCAGAATGCGTAGGGCGCGATGACGGGAATGCTGAGCAGCTGGCCAAGCACTCCAACAACGCCAATGATCACGGCGATCCACCACGTAATGACTTTGGGCGGGCTTAGTTTCGTAGGTCCCTCCATGGCTATCCTGCGATCAGCGGGTGGAGCCGACGTCTTCGACCGGATCAGCCCCGCGGCCAGTGGCCGGTGACCCTGACGTCCGACAGGGGTTCCCGATGAAGAAACCCTCTACAGAATACAACCCTGACGCCACGCGCGAGAGGCGCGGGTCCCGCGCAACCTTCCCGCTCGATGAGCCTAGGCGATCAAAGCCCGTGGTGGACGTGTGCCACGAGGCTTCTCATGAGCATCCTATGTCAAGGGAGAACGAAGGCGCGGAGTGGAGCCATGCTCAGGGCTCGGATTGCAGCGTGAACTCGTCCACGACCTCGCCGTCGAGGTTGATGGCCTGGCCCGTGATGGTCTTCCCATCAACGCGGAAGAGGACGAAGTGGTTTCCGCTATAGCCGGCCTGGAGCTCGGGCCCAGCCACCGGCAACGGGTTCAGCTCGGCGCCGCCGCCGGCGGTGACGAGGTAGGTGATGCCGTTGACGTTCGAGCGCTGGTAGTTGTGGCTGTGGCCGGTGAGCACCAGATCGACGCCGTAGCGTTCGAAGAGCGGCACCAGGTTGATGCGCACGGCACTGCTCAGGTCGGTCTTGTCGTAGGAGTCGAACGGCGGCAGGTGGAACCAGACGATCAGCCATGGCTGCGTGTTGGCGGCCAGCGTCGCTTCCAGCCACTGCACCTGCTCGCTTTGCTTCCCGAAGGGGACGATGGCGTCGATCTGAAGCGATACGAAGCGGGCGTTGCCCCATTCGAAGGTGTACCAGCGTTCATTCCCAGGCAGGACGAAGGCGTCAAAGTAGCGCGCCGCGTTCTGTTCGTGATTGCCGGGGCTGGGGAAGAGCGGGACGCTGGAGAGCAGCCCGCGCTCGATCTCGAAGAAGCGGTCCCATTCGGACGCCTGGCTGCCGTAGGCGACCAGGTCGCCCGTGTGCAGGGCGAAGTCCGGGAGCACGGCCAGCATGGCGTCGGCGACGCGGCGGTGGACGTTGTCGCCGGAGCGCGTGTCGCCGAAAGCAGCGAAGGTGAAGGTTGCGCCTTCGGCCGGCGGGGCGGTCCGGAAGCTTCCCGCCTGGGCCAGCGGGTAGCCGAGGGAGGCGATCCGATAGCCGTACACGGTGCCCGGTGTAAGCCCCGTCAGACTGATCTCGTGCCGCCGGCCGGCGGCGGTGGACACCGCCTGCTGGTCGTACGCGTCGCCCAGGCCGTAGAACACCTCGCCCGGCATTGGCCGGTCGGTCTCCCAGACGATGACGATCGAGTCGGAGGCAGGCGACTGGAGGTAAGGCCCGCGAGTGAGGGCCCCGACGGGCGTGGGCGCCGGTGTGCCGGTGGGGGTGGTCGTGGGGGTCAGTCCGGGCGCGAGCGACGGCCCCGTTGTGACGGTGGCGGGGGGCCGGGTAGGCAAGAGCGTGGGGGTCTCTGGAAGGGGGGTGGGCTGGGCAGGCGCGCAGCCTGCCAGAAGGGCGACCAGGAGCGCTGCGGGTAGGGTGCGGGCATTGCGCGGGCGCATGAGTGGGGCCATTATCCACTGGCGTACCGATCTGCGGCAAGAGTACGCTGGGGACCGGGCCTGGCGGGCGAGCTGGTCCCGTGGCGGGGAGCCCCTTGCCGGCCCTGGCGAGGGGCTCCCCGCCGCGGGCCAAAGCCTGAATCTCGGCTGCAACCCGGCCCGAGAACCTGCGTAGACGGAAGTGAGGCAAGCGAACACCGTGACCGGAAGCAGAGCGGCTGTCATCGACCGGGGAGAGGCCCGCTGGCTGGAACGGGCCCGGCAGGGTGAGCAGGCGGCGTTCGCCGAGCTGGTGGAAGCGTACCAGCGGCCGGTTTACAACCTGTGCTACCGCATGCTGGGCGACCCGGCCGAGGCGGAGGACGCCGCTCAGGAGAGCTTCCTGAAGGCCTACCGCGGGATGCGGCGCTACGACCCGCAGCGAAGCTTCTCGACCTGGCTGCTGTCGATCGCCTCACATCACTGCATCGACCAGCTCAGGCGGCGGCGACTGCCGGTCGACTCGCTGGAAGAGCTCGAGCCGTGGGAGGAAGTGGCGGACCTCGGGCCGGGGCCGGAGAAGTCGGCGACGCTGCGCGAGGCACGCGAGGCAGCGCGAGCGCTGCTGGGGCGGCTGGGGCCGCAGGATCGGGCGGTGGTGGTGCTGCGCTACTGGGATGAGCTGTCGACGGAGGAGATCGCCGACGCCCTGTCGCTGACGGTGAAGGCGGTGAAGAGCCGGCTGCACCGGGCGCGCAAGCAGATGGCGGAGGCCTGGCTGCGGGACAACCCGGAGCCGGCGTGGAATGGAGGCCGAGCCGATGTCGCATCAGCCGTTTGAGGACTGGATCCTGGGCGAGGAAGGCCTGCAGGAGGGCGAGCGGCAGGCGCTGGCCGGGCACCTGGCCGAGTGTGCGGAGTGCGCGCGGCTGTCCCAATCGCTGTCGGCTGTGGAGCGGACGCTGACGCAATCCGAGGCGCTGGCGCCGGCGCCGGGATTTGGGGCGCGATTCGCGCTGCGGCTGGAAGGTCAGCGGGCGCGAGCGGGCCGGCAGCAGGCCTGGCTGGCGTTCGGCCTGGCCGGTGCGGGCGCCTGCGTGGCGGCTGTTCCACCGGCGCTGCGGCTGATGGGCGACTGGACCTCGCCGGCTTCGATGTTCGTGCAGCTGCTGATCCGGGCCTACGATGCCTGGATCGCGCTGCAGGTGGCAGGAGACTTCGTCCGGATGGCATGGAACAGCCTGCCGGATGTCGTGAGCCCGGCCGGGGCGCTGGCGTTTGCGGCGGCGTGCCTGGGCCTGGGGGTAATCTGGATCACAACCCTGTATCGCTTCGCGTTTCGACGCGTAACGGAAGGAGCCTGAAATGAAACGCTTGTGGGTAGTTCTCTGTCTGGTGTTGGTGGCGACGCTGGCCCTGCCGCTCTCGGCGGCGGCGGCCGGATCCCACGACGTGCTGCTCGACGGCCGGGTCGTCTTCGGCGGCAGCTTCACGCTGGCGGCCGGGGAGACGCTGGACGGCGACCTGCTGGTCTTCGGCGGGAACGTGACGCTCGAGGAGACCTCCATCGTCACCGGGTCGGTGTTCCTGCTGGGCGGGAACCTGAACTCCGCCGGCACGATCTTCGAGGACCTGGCGCTGGTGGGCGGCAACGCCAACCTGCAGGCCGGCGCGGTGGTCAAGGGTGACGTCTCGGCCTTTGGCGGGAACGTCAACCGCGATCCGGGGGCGCGCATCGAGGGACAGGTCATTCGCGGCGGCGAGACGATCGAGATCCCCGGGGTGCCGGGTGTGCCGCAATGGCAGTTCCCGTTCGTCGAGCGAACGTGGCCGGCGCGGCCCGTGATCGACATCAACCCTTCGCCGCTGTGGGACGGCGGGTGGCTGCTGCTGCAGTCGCTGATCCTGGCGGCGCTGGCGGTGCTGGTGGTGATGTTCGGCGCCAACGGCGTCGGGCGTGTGGCGCGGGCGGTGACGGATGCGCCGGCGATCTCGGGCCTGGTGGGGCTGTTGGGCCTGCTCGGCATCCCGGCCCTGCTGATCGGCCTGGCGCTGACCATCTGCCTGATCCCGTTCATGCTGGTCGGGGTGATGGTCTTTGTGGCGGCGATCGTGTATGGGTGGATGGCGATCGGGCTGGAGGTCGGCGAGCGCCTGACGCGCGCCTTCAAGTGGCACCTGGATCCGGCGGCGGCGGCCGGGCTGGGGACGTTCGTCGTCAGCCTGGTGGCCAACGGGGTCAACTTCATCCCGTGCATCGGGTGGCTGGCGCCGACGCTGGTGGGGGCGCTGGGGCTGGGCGCCGTACTGCTGACGCGCTTCGGTCGGCAGGCCTATCCGGGGCGGGCGGCCGTGGTGGAGGTTCCGCCGGCGGCGTGACGCCGGAGAGCGTTGCGGGGCAAAGGACGTGGGGCGGCCGACAGGCCGCCCCACGTCGTTCTTCCGCCGGCCCGCGCGGGCTAGCCCTTCACGGCACCGGCCACGACGCCCTCGATGATGTACTTCTGGGAGCTGAAGTAGAAGACGATGATCGGGACGATGGCCAGGACGAGCATGGCCATCATGGCGCCCATGTCCCGGCTTCCGTAGCCGCCCTGCAGGTACTGGACGGCGATCGGGATGGTCCGGTAGTTGCTGCCGATCACCAGGTAGGGCAGCAGGTAGTCATTCCAGATCCACATGGTGTTGAGAATGGCGACGGTGATGTAGATGGGCTTGAGGATGGGGAAGACCACCAGGAAGAAGGTCTGGATCGGATTGCAGCCGTCGATGGTGGCGGCTTCCTCGATCTCCACCGGGATGCTCTTCACGAACCCGCTGAAGACGAAGACGGACAGCCCGGCGCCGAACCCGAGGTAGAGCACGATGATCCCCACGGGATTGTCGAGGTGCAGGACGTTGGCCATCTTGGACATGGTGAACATGACCATCTGGAAGGGAACGATCATGGAGTAGACGAGCAGGTAGTAGAACAGCGAGCTGGTGCGCGAGCGCACGCGCGTGATGCACCAGGCCGTCATGGAGGTGAAGAGCACGATCGTGGCGACCGAGAAGACGGTGATGAACAGCGAGTAACCGAACGCCTGGAGGAAGCCGGTCTTGGCGATCCCCGAGAGGTAGTTCTGCAGCCCGACGAAGGTCCGGGCCGTGGGCAGGGCAAAGGGAGCGTCGGAGATGAAGAACCTGCCCTTGAAGGAGTTCACCAGCACGATGAGGATCGGAGCCAGGTAGAGGGCGGCCAGCAGAGCCAGGAAGGCCGAGGTCAGGCCGTCTCGCACGCGGTGTTGGCGGTCCATCAGTTCACGACCTCCCGGCTCCTGGAGTAGCGGAGCTGCAGCAGGACCACCAGGGCGACGAACAGGAAGAAGACCACGGCCTTGGCCTGTCCGACGCCTTCGTAGCCGGTGCGCCCATAGAACGTCGAGAAGATGTCCAGCGCCAGCATGGCCGAGCCTCTGGCCGGGGCGCCGCCGGTGAGGGAGAGGTTCTGGTCGAAGAGCTTGAAGGAGTTCGACACCGTCAGGAAGGTGCAGATGGTGAAGGCCGGCATGACCAAGGGGATCTTGATCCCGGCCAGCATCTGCCTGGCGTTGGCGCCGTCGATCTTGGCGGCCTCAATCAGCTCGGTGGGGATCGCCTGCAGGCCGGCGATGTAGATCACCATCATGTACCCGACCATCTGCCAGTTCATCAGCACCACCAGGCCCCAGAAGCCGTAGCTGGCGCTGAAGGTGATATCCACGCCGAAGTTGATGAGCACGCCGTTGATGATCAGCTGCCACACGTAGCCCAGGACAATGCCGCCGATCAGGTTGGGCATGAAGAAGACGGTGCGAAAGAGGTTCGTGCCCCTGAGCTTGCGCGTCAGCAGCAGGGCGAGCGAGAAAGCGAGAACATTGATCAGGACCACGGAGACCAGGGCGAACTTGACCGTGAAGACTGCGGCGTTGAGGAAGTTGCGGTCGTCCGTGAAGGCGCGAACGTAGTTGCTGATGCCCACCCAGCGCGAATCCGTCACCGTGGTGAACTCGGTGAAGGACAGGTAGATCCCGAGAAGGAACGGGATCAGGAAGGCGAGGGTGAAGGCGAGCATCGTCGGCAGCGTGAAGAACGCGTAGAACCGCTTCGGCATTCCTGGCACGGCCGTTCTCCTGCCCCGCTCCCCGAGCGGGCAAAGGGTGCGGCGTCGCCACCCCGCTCCCCCCGAGGGAGGGGCGGGGTGGCGCGCAGGCTGAAGCGCCTTAAGCTACTTTCCGCTCTCGGCCTTCCACTGTTCGATCACGAGCGTTTCCACGTCCGCCCACGGCAGCTGGCCCTGAGCGTACTGCAGCAGGGCTGCGCCGAAGTTCTCCTTGAACGTCTGGCTCGGGAACTTGACGAAGTTCCAGGAGACGTTGTAGAGATCCGTGTTGCCCACGTAGCGGCTGACCTCGCGGGCCAGCGGATCGGTCGGCTTCTCGTCCTCGGCGAACGTGTCGAACGGAGCGATGAACTTCAGATCATTGGTGACGAAGGCCTTGCCCGTCGGGCTGCTGAACAGCCAGTAGATGAAATCGGCGGCCAGCTGTTGCTTCTCGGGCGTGGCCTGGCTGTTGATGGAGAAGAAGTTCTCCGTGCCGACGCAGATCGACTGCTTCTCTTCGCCGGGCATGCCGGTGTAGATCGGCAGGAACTTGACTTCTTCGGCCTTGACGACGTTGCCTTCGACGCCGGAGATCTGGCCCCAGGCCCAGTTGCCGTTCTGAACCATCGCCGAGCGGCCCAGGGCGAACTCCGCCATGGAGTCATCCACGCTCTTGCTGCCCAGCAGCGTCGGCAGGGTCACGGAGTTGTTCAGGTACAGATCGAAGATGTTCTTGAAGTTGGCGGCGTACTGGAACTTGATCTCCTGGGTGGCGTCGCTGGCCAGGGCGACACCGTTGTCGCGCCACTCGTAGAAGACCGGGACATTGGCCAGGTGGGTCTGCCAGCGCCAGTCTTCGCCGGGCTTGAGGGAGGTCGAGGAGAACACGCCCTCGATGCCCAGCTCGGCCTTCTTGGCCGTCATGTCCTCGACCACTGCCTTGAGGGTGGCGAAGTTGTTGACCTCGGCCATGGACGTCGCCTTGGCGCCTGGGAGCGCGAAGTACTTGTCCATGATGGCGTTGTTGTAGATGATCCCGTAGCCTTCCACCACGTACGGGATGCCATAGACACCGTCGCCATCCGTCACGGCGATGCTCTTGTCGGACAGGTGGGCGTAGAGCTCGGTGCCGCTCAGGTCGGCGGTGTAGTCCTTCCAGGAGGCGTAGCCGATCGGGCCGTTGATCTGGAACAGGACGGGTGCGTCGGCCTTGGCGATCTCCGACTTCAGCGTCTGCTCGTAGGTGCCCGCGGCGGCGGTCACGACCTTGAGGGTGACGCCGGTCTCGGCCTTGTAGGCCTCGCCGATGGCGGCGTAGATCTCGGCCACTTCCGGCTTGAAGTTCAGGAAGTAGACCTCTCCGCCCTCGCCCGAGGGAGGAGCTGCCGGGGCTTCGGTGCCCGCGGGCTGCGGCTCGACGGGCATCGGAGCCTCGGTGGCCGGCGTGCCGCACGCGCCCAGGAGCAGGGCGGCGAGCAGCATCACGCTCAGGCCAATCCACAGTTGCTTCTTCATCTCATCTTCTCCCTGTTGAGTGTCGTTGCCTAACGTCGTTCGACGGATAGTCATCAGTCTGGATCAGGGTTGAGCGCCTCACCTCCCTTCGGTGGCGGATGCCGTCAGCCCGGCGGCGGAGTGTGCGATGACATGGTCGAAGCAGAGCGACAGGGCTGCCGCGACGGCCCCCAGGGCCGAGGAGCGCAGACCGAGCGAGGCGGACGTCACCTGGGAAGTGAGCACGCCGGCCTGCAGGCTGCGCTTCCGGATCTGGGCGCGGATGGGCTCGAGCAGCAGGTCGCCCGACTGGGCGACGCCGCCGCCGATCACAACCACGCCGGGATTGAGCATGTTCATGACCCCGGCGAGGGCGATGCCGATGTACTCCCCCGCCTGGGCGAAAAGCTGCTGCGCCAGGTGATCCCCCTGGGCGGCGGCCTCGGCCACATCGCGGGCGGAAAGGCGATCGATGGATGCCAGGGTGGAGAGGTGGGTCCGCTGTCCCTGGCGCACAAGCTCGCGCGCCTGGCGGGCGATGGCGCCGCCGCCGGCGAGCGCCTCGAGGCAGCCGCGGTTGCCGCACGAGCACAGCGGCCCGTTCTCGACCAGCGTGAGATGCCCGATCTCGCCCGCCGCGCCCACCTGGCCCTCGTGCAGGCGGCCGCCCAGGATCATCCCCATGCCAATCCCCGTCCCGACCTTGACGAACACCAGGTTCGGGCAGCGGCGGCCGGCCCCGTAGGTCCACTCGCCCAGCGCTCCCAGGTTGGCGTCGTTGTGGACGACCACCGGCCGTTCCCATGTCGCTTCCAGCGTGTGGCGGATCGGGTACTCGGTCCAGCCCGGCATGATGGGAGCGGCCAGCACCATCCCCTGTTCGCTGATCACCGGGCCGGGGACGCCCACGCCGATCGAGCGTACGCGGCCGAGCGAGCTTTCGCCGTCGCGCATCACACGCTCGACCAGGCGGCGCACCTCGGCCAGCGTCTTTTCGGGACCGACCCTGACGTCGAAGGACGTGCTGAGTTCGGCCAGGGGTCGGCCGGCGATATCGGCCAGGATGGCGCGGATGTGCGTGGCGCCGACATCGACGCCGACGATCTGGCCGGCGGAGGCGTTGATCTCCAGGCCGATCGGGCGGCGGCCGGCACGCGTCTGGCGTTTGTCGAGTTCGCGCACCAGCCCGGTGTGCAGCAGGTCATCGACCAGCCCGCTGACGGCCGAGCGGCTGAGCTCCAGGGAACGGGCGATCTCCGCCCGCGTCGTGCCGTCGCGCGACTCGTGAATCAGGTCCAGGACCAGCCGACGGTGGTCACGCGGGGCACGGGGGTAGATCGAGAGGGGATAGCCCATGAAACCTGCACGGCCGAGGGAGCGCCTCTATCCTACAGCCGATCGCGCAATTGTCAAGAGGATGAACATTCACCCAGTAATTGTTATGTAACTGGACAAATCAGCACTAGGGCCTGAGAGACCGGTGGCAAGCCGATGGGGAGAGTGCATGGGCGCAAGGGAGCAGGTCCACGGCCCGGGCGCACATTCGGGGTGCGGCGGTCATCCCGCCGCGTGCTCGAAGGATTCCGCATGCCACCCCTTCCCCTGGTCGGGAGCCGAGGGCCCGGCTCGCGACCGATGCAGGCGAGGCCCTCCAGCGTGCTCCCGTTCCGGCTCGGGGCTTGACGACAATGGACGGACCGCCGTCGGCCATGCAGGCCGGAGATCGTTCCGCACGCGACAACCTGTGCCGTCCGCAGGCCTGCTGTCCCGAACGCCGCGTCCGGAAGGAGATGGGCTTGCCATGCTCCGCCGGCGAAAGCGGCTGGCGCCTCGCCGGAAGCGGACGAAGCCGCGGCGGAGAGGGCGCCACCGGCGTCCTGCCGCTGCGGACGCGGGTTGCGCGAGGCGCCCGGGCGATCCGGACAAAGGGTTCGCCTGGCGCGGCCTGAGGCGGGCGGCTATAATGACGGCACCACAGGCACGTCCGAGTGCCCATGTCCTTTGTTCACCTGCACGTCCATTCCGAATACTCGCTGCTGGATGGCCTGAGCCGCATCCCGCACCTGGTCTCGCGCGCCAGGGAGCTGGGCATGCCGGCGCTGGCCCTCACCGATCACGGCACGATGTTCGGGGTGGTCGATTTCTACCGCGCCGCCAAGGCGGCCGGCATCAAGCCGATCCTGGGCATGGAGACCTACCTGGCGCCGCGCGGCATGCGTGACCGCGACCCGCAGGCGGACAGCCGTGCCTTCCATCAGGTGCTGCTGGCCGAAAACGACACCGGTTACCGCAACCTGCTGCAGATCGCCAGCGCGGCGCAGCTCGACGGTTTCTACTATCGGCCGCGCATCGACCACGACTACCTGGCGGCGCACAGCGAAGGCCTGATCGTGAGCACGAGCTGCCTTTCGGGCGAGATCCCGCGCGCCCTGGCCGACGGACGCCACGACCACGCCCAGCGGCTGGCCGACTGGTACTTCGAGGTCTTCGGCCCCGAGCGTTTCTTCTTTGAACTGCAGGCGCACGATGTCCCCGAATTGACGGCGGTCAATCGCGGGCTGCTGGATCTCGCCCAGCGCTACCCGGCGCGCTTCATCGCCACCAACGACGTCCACTACGTCAACCCCGAGGACGCCGAGCTGCAGGACATCCTGCTGTGCATCCAGACCGGCTCCCTGCGGGCCGATCCGCAGCGCATGCGCATGACGGATCCTTCCTACTACCTGCGCACACCGCAGGAGATGCAGACCCTCTTCGGCGACGTTCCCGGGGCCCTGAGCAACACCCTGCTGGTGGCCGAACGCTGCGCCGTGGACCTGGACTTCAAGGGCTACCACCTGCCGGAGTTCCAGGTGCCGCCGGGCGAGACGCCGGACTCCTTCCTGCGCGCCCAGTGCGAGCAGGGGCTGGTGCGTCACTACGGCGACCGCGCCGGGCAGGCGGACGTCCGCCGGCGGCTGGACTACGAGCTGGGCGTCATCCACCAGATGGGATTCGACACCTACTTCCTGATCGTCTGGGACCTGTGCCGCCATGCCCGCGAGCAGGGCATCTGGTACAACGCCCGCGGCTCGGCCGCCGGCTCGATCGTGGCCTACTGCCTGGGCATCACGCTCGTCGACCCGCTCGAGCACGGCCTGCTCTTCGAGCGCTTCCTCAACCCCGGGCGGGTCTCCATGCCGGACATCGACCTGGACTTCCAGGACGACCAGCGGGCGCGCATGCTCGAGTACACCGCCCAGCGCTACGGCCGCGACAAGGTCGCCCAGATCATCACCTTCGGCACGCTGGGAGCGCGGGCGGCGCTGCGCGATGTCGGGCGGGTCATGGACATCCCCCTGCCCGAGGTCGACCGGGTGGCCAAGCTGGTGCCGAACATCCCGGGCAAGCCCATGACGTTGCCCGAGGCGCTCGAGAGCGTGCCGGGCTTCAAGGAAGCCTACGCCTCGGCCGGTTACCTCAAGGACCTGATCGACACGGCTACGAAGTTGGAGGGTGTGGCGCGCAATGCCGGCACGCACGCCGCCGGCGTGATCATCACCGACCGGCCGCTGACGGACTACGTGCCTCTCCACCGCCCGACGAAGGGCGGGCCGGAGGACAACCCCATCGGCGCCATCACCCAGTTCGAGATGCAGGTGCTGGACTCGCTCGGCCTGCTCAAGGTCGACTTCCGGGGCCTGTCGACGCTGACGGTGATGGCGCGCGCCTGCGAGCAGATCCAGCGGCGCCACGGTGTGACGCTCGACATCCACTCCATCCCGCTGGACGATCCGGCCACCTTTGAGCTGCTGGGCCGGGGCGACGTGCTGGGGGTCTTCCAGGTGGAGGGCGCCGGCATGCGCCGCAACCTGATGGACATGAAGCCCAGTTCGCTGGCCCATATCGTCGCCATGGTGGCGCTCTACCGGCCGGGCCCGATCGAGTTCATCCCCGAGTACATCCGCCGCATGCACGGCGAGGAGCCGGTCACCTACCGCCATCCGGCGCTGGCGCCGATCCTGGAAGAGACCTACGGCATCACCGTCTACCAGGAGCAGATCATGTACACGGCCATGCAGCTGGCCGGGTACTCGGCGTCGGAGGCGGATTTCCTGCGCAAGGCGGTGGCCAAGAAGAAGGCCGAGGCCCTGCACCAGGAGCGCGAGCGCTTCGTGCGCGGCGCGGTGGCCAACAACATCCCGCCGGCGGCCGCCAACACGATCTTCGACGACTGGGAGGCCTTCGCCCGCTACGGCTTCCCCAAGGGCCACGCCGCCGACTACGCCGTCATCTGCGTCGAGACCGCCTACCTCAAGGCGCACTACCCCACGGAGTACATGGCGGCGCTGATGTCGGTCTTCAAGGCCGACACCGACAAGGTGGCGCTGTACATTGTCGACTGCCGGCGCATGGGCATCGAGGTGCTGCCGCCCGACGTCAACGCCAGCGGGCTGGACTTCGACATCGAGGACCGGCCGCAGGCCAAGCCGGCCATTCGCTTCGGCCTGGCCGCCATCTAGAACGTCGGCGTCGGGCCGGTGCAGGCCATCCTCGACGCCCGCCTTGCCGGGGGACGCTTCGCCGACGTGGAGGACTTCGCCCGCCGGGTGGATCTGCGCCTGGTGGGCAAGCGGGCCCTGGAGTCACTGGTCAAGGTCGGCGCCCTCGACAGCCTGTGCCCGCGCTGCAACCTGCTCGAGGCGCTCGACCGGCTGATCAGCCTGTCGACGGCGCACTTCCGCGCGGCGGAGATCGGGCAGATGTCGCTCTTCGGCGGCGCCACCGGCGTCTCCGAACGGCTGGAGATGCCGGCCTCGGCCGAAGGCGTTCCGGTGCGACAGCAGCTGACGTGGGAGAAGGAACTGCTGGGCGTGTACATCTCGGACCACCCGCTGGCGCCCTACCTGGAGACGCTGACGCAGGTGGTGACGCATTTTAGCGCCGAGCTGGGCGACGCCGAGCACGGGCAGGCGGTGACCGTCGCCGGCGAGGTCAGCCACCTGCGCCCCTACCAGACGCGGACCGGCAAGGCGATGGGCTTCGTGACGCTGGAAGACCTGCAGGGGTCGATCGAGCTGGTGGTGTTCGCCAAGGTGTGGGCGGAAGCCTCCCGCTGGCTGGTGCCCGGAAGCATCGTGCTCGTGCGCGGCAAGGTCGACTCGGAGCGCGGCGATGCGAAGGTGCTGGCGGATGAGATCACCCGCGAGTTCAAGATGGTCCAGCCGGCGCGCCCGGCCGTGACGCCTCCGGCGCCCGAGCCAGCCCTGCCGGAGGAGCCGCAGGTGGCCTGGGACCCCGAAGCGGTGGTGGATGTCTGGGATGAGGTCGAGGTCACTGCTTCGCCTCTGGCGGCGTCCGAAGGTGCCGCCGAGGGTTCGGCCGAGCCGGCGGTCCCCAACGAAGCCCAGGTGGCCCTGACGCTGCTGACGGATCAGCTCCCGCCCGAGGCGCCGGGGGATCCGCGCATGCTGACGCTTCGGCTGCGCTCAACCGGCGATCGCGAGCGCGACGCCCGGCGCATGCGGCGCGTCCACGGCCTGCTGACCTCTTACCCCGGGCGCGACCACTTCGTCTTCCATGTCTACGAAGCCTCGCGCCGCTACCACCTCGAGTTCCCCAACTCGACCACCGGCTACTGCGCCGAGCTGCACCGCGAGCTGGCGATGCTGCTCGGCGAGGGCGCCGTCCAGGTCGAGCGGCTGCGCATTCAATGACTCGCCGCTCCCGCAGCGGCGGATCTCGACACGGGAGGGATCGGGCATGCGGATCGGTGTCCTGA
>DYJB01000005.1:43000-45285 GCA_020723365.1 Candidatus Aquidulcis sp.
GGACAGTTGTCTGTCGTATCGAGTGTGCCGTCCGCATCGGTATCCTGACAGGCGGGGGCGATGTCCCCGGGTTGAACCCGGCCATCAAGGCCGTCGTTCACCGCATGACGGAGTCCGGCCACACGGTGGTCGGCATCCGCAAAGGCTGGGCCGGGCTGCTCCGCTGTCAGCCGCAGGACCCGGCCTCGGTCGCCAAGTACACGCTGGAGCTGGACCGGCTGGCGGTACGCAAGGTCGAACGCGACGGTGGCACATTCCTGCATTCGTCGCGCACCAATCCGGCCAGGGTCAAAGCGGAAGACACGCCGGACTTCCTCAAGGGGCAGGGCGGGGGGGAGGACAAGGCCAAGGACTTCACCCCGCACATCCTCTCGGTGCTGCAGGCGCTCAAGTTCGACGCCCTGGTGCCGATCGGCGGGGATGACACGTTGTCCTACGGCCTGCGGCTCCACGACGAAGGCTTTCCGGTGGTGGCCATTCCCAAGACGATGGACAACGACGTCAGCGGAACCGACTACTGCCTGGGATTCGCCACGGCCATCAGCCGCAGCGTGCGCTTCATCACCGACCTGCGCACCTGCATGGGCTCGCACGAGCGCTTCGGCGTGATCGAGCTCTTCGGTCGCAACAGCGGCGAGACGGCGCTGATCTCCGGTTACCTGGCCTACGCCGACCGGGTGTGCATCTCCGAAGTGCCCTTCAACATCGAGAAGCTGGCGGCGCTGCTCACCGCGGACCGCAAGGCCAATCCCAGCAACTACTCGCTGGTGGTCATCTCCGAGGGGGCGCGCATGGAAGGCGGCGAGGTCGTCCAGCGCGGCAAGGCCGACGCCTTCGGCCACCAGAAGCTCGGGGGCATCGGCGAGCAGGCAGGCGACATGCTCAAAGAGATCACCGGTGTGGGGATCATCCACCAGAACGTCGCCTACCTGATGCGCAGCGGTCCGCCGGATGCGCTCGACCTCATGGTGGCGACGAACTACGGCTCGCTGGCCGCCGACCTGCTGCTGGCCAAGCAGTCCGGCCGGATGGTGGCGCTGCGCAACGGCGTGTACACGCACGTGTCGATGACCGAGACGCGCGCCGGGGCGCGCAAGGTGGACGTCGACGTCCTGTACGACGCCCAGGCCTACCGGCCGCGGATCAAGGTGATCGAAGGCCTGCCGATGTACCTGCACTAGCCGTCGGCCCTCGCGAGGACCCCAGGGCACGCCCCGGAGAGGGCGTGCCCTTTTTTGTGGGACGACGGCGGCTTGCGAACCGTCTGGCCCCCAGCGGGCGGACTGGCATGCCGGTTGGCGGCGCTGGGCGGGCTGCCTCCGCAGCTTGTGGTGTGTCTGGCACAAGGCACAGCCAATGGGGTAGCTTGCCGGCCGCCGCCGGCGGAGAAGCTGCCCGGATCCCCGGAACCGAGCTGTCGGCCCCGGAGTCCCTCGACTTGGCGCCAGCGCGATTCCTTCGGCCTGCGCCTCTCGGTCACGAATGGGTATAATCCTGGTGTTATTACTCCATATTTCACACCCGGCAATCCCCGCCCGACGGCGGGGTCCGACGCAGCAATCTGGCGAAATCCGGGCAGGTCCGGAGGCGAGGGAGGGATCGTGGGCGTGGAAGCGCAACGCAGGCGACGGAGGATGAGGGCGGCGTGGATGGCGGTCCTCGGCATGGCGGCCATGACCGCGCTCGCGGGATGCAACCTGGACCGCTCGCCGATCGTGTGGTCGACAAGCGTTGAGCCCCCCCTGGTCTGCCCGGGAGACAGTGTGACGCTGCGCTATGACACGGCCGAAGGAGGCTGTCTCGGCGACGGCTGCCCGGATCCGGTCCAGGTCATGGTGGCCGTCGACGGCTCGCCGATCAGCGAGGGCCTGACGATGCACGGCGCCAGCAACTCCTCCACGGTCGGCCCCGTCACGGGACCCACGACCTTCACCTTCTCGACCACCGGCGGCCGGTATGGCAGCTCCCGTGAGCCGAGATCCCACTCGGTCGACACGCTGATCCCGATGGCCGAGTCGCCGGTGGCGTTGAACGTCGGGGCGGAGTGCTCCGGTGACGCCATCGTGTGGCAGCCCGTTGACTTGTCGGTGCCGACCTTCCGCTCCGACTCCGTGCGGCTTGTACGGGTGTGCAACACCACGTCCGAGGCCGTCTCGCTCCTGGTCGTCTTTGGGCGGGTCTCCAGCGGTGGCTTCGAGCGCACGTGGACGCTCGTGCCCGGGCGCTGTACCGAAGACCTGCCCCCCGATCAGGGATCGATTGTGTCCGCCGCCTGGATCCGTCCG
>DYJB01000147.1 GCA_020723365.1 Candidatus Aquidulcis sp.
CTCATACATGTCGGCTGCAGCATCCGGGTCGGGGGCGGGCAGAATCCCCGCCGCCACACGCGCCTGCATCGGCGTCCCGCTTTCCAGCGTCAGCGCGTAGAGCGACAGGTGCTCCGGCGTCAGGTCGAGCGCCCGATGCAGCGTGTCCTGCCATCCCCCGAGCGTCTGCCCCATGATCCCGTAGATCAGATCCAGGTTGAGGTTGTCGAAACCGGCCTGCCGCGCCCAGGCCACCGCCTGCACCGCTTGCTCGAAAGTGTGCAGCCGGTCGAGCAGGGCCAGTTCACCCGGCTGAGCGGATTGCACGCCGAAGGACAGCCGGTTGACACCCAGGGTGCGCAGCGCCGCCAGATTCTCGGGGTCGACGGTCCCTGGATTGGCCTCCAGGCTGATCTCGCAATCGTCCGTCAGGGCGAAGGTGCGGCGCAGGCTGCCCAGAAGGCGAGCCAGCTGGGCGGCAGGCAAGAGCGACGGCGTCCCGCCGCCGAAGAAGACCGTCGATGCCTCCAGCCGGCCGAGGTCGGCGAGGGCGGCGGCCTGGCCAACCTGCTGGATCTCCGAAGCGAGGGCTTCCACGTACCCCGGCACGAGGCCTTCCAGTCCGGCGTATGTGTTGAAATCGCAGTAGGCGCAACGCACTTTACAGAACGGGATGTGGAGGTAGATCCCGAGGGTCATATGTTGGATTCTAGCACCGTTGTGCGTCACCTGTGGCAGCCGACAAGTCTGGGACTTCACATAACCACGATGGTGACGAGCACCCGCAGGCGAAGCGGACACAGAATCGCCATGGCTGGCAAGGCCTCAAGCCTATCCGGTGTAGAATCCTGCAGACCGCGATTGTCCGTCGGTGCGACGGGGTGGCCGGGGGGGGGAACCGCTGGCAGGCCGCCTCGGGCATGGTCCAGGAGACAACCGTGGCTGTGTCCCTTGTCCGGTCGTCAAAAGGCCCACATATGGCGTCCCGTCCCGCCTTCAGGGAGCCGGGGCCTGAGCTGGCGCGGGCTGCCTGCTCTGATCCGATCTCGCAGCCTGCGGGCGGAAGGGCTGGGCGAGTGCGGGAAGGCGGGTTGGGCCCGGGTTCGCACAGCCGTGCCATCTCCGCCTGGGCATGCGACGGTCCCTTGGACGCCGGGCGCCCATTGGGCGCCTAGTCCGGCCAGATTCCATCGGTCCCCTTCGATCTAGCGGGCGCCGGGAGCCGCCCTTCTGCGGGAAGGCTCCCTGCCCCAGACAATCCATCGCATCGCTCTGACAGTAGCGGATGGGGGATAGGCCACCGGCAGTCCCCCTTCCGGACGGCAATCCCGGGCGCCGAAGGAGCCACGCCAAGGCGGGCAACTCGTTGTCCCGGATCGCCTGGACAGGACACATCATGGGCACAGACACGCCTCCATCTTCGGACAGCACCCTCCGTCCACCCACGGACCGACTTCCCCTCGTTCGGTTGGAGGGCTCGCACGGCGAGATGGGCCTGCAGCTCGGCCGCCACCGCGCGGCGCAGGTCAACGCCATGATCGAGATGTACCGCCGGCTGTTTGCCGAGGCCAGCGTTGAGCTTGGGATCGACAACTGGCAGGAAGCCATCCTCCACGCCCACAAGTACCTGCCTTTCGCCGAGGAAAGCACCCCACAGTACGTGGAGGAGATGCGCGGTATCGCCGAAGGCGCCGGGGCACCCTTCGATGACATCCTGGTCCTCAACTGCATGGAGGCGATCACGTCCGATGCGCTCCACCTGGGCTGCACCAGCCTGGCCGTCGGCCCCGAGGTTACCGCGGGCGGGTCGGTCCTGATCGGACACAATGAAGACTGGATCCCGGAAGATATCCACAACGTCTTCGTCGTCCACGCCCGGCCCGAGGAGGAGCCCGCCTACCTGGCGATCACCTACGGCGGCTTGCTCCCCAACATCGGGTTCAACGCCTGCGGAATCGCACAATGCTGCGACTCGGTCTACCCGTCCGACGCCCGGGTGGGCGTGCCTCGCATCCTGGTGGCGCGCGGCGTGTTGGCCGCCCGAACGCTCAGCGACGCCATCCGCGCCGCCTCCAACCGGAATCGCGATGCGGGCTACAACCACCTGATCGCTCATGAGAGCGGCGAGATGTACAACGTCGAGGTCTCCGCACGGCGATTCGAGATGCTGCCCTCGGACGACGGCACGGTGGCCCACGCCAATCACTACCTGCATCCCAGCATGCAGGCGATCGAAAAGAACAGCGGCGACCTGATCAACTCGCGCGTGCGGCTCAACCGCGCCCGGCACCTGATCGCCGCCCGGCGGGGAAGCCTCGACCAGGCTGCCATCCAGGCGATCCTGGCGGACCACATGAACTACCCGCAATCGATCTGCAATCACATCGTCGAGGACGACACGCCGCTGGATCGCCAGCAAACCATCGCCTCCCTGATCATCGACCTCTCCGCGCGCACGATGCTCGTGAGCTGGGGAACGCCGTGCAGCAACGAGTTCTTCGCCTACACGCTGGAGCCATGAGATCCTCGGCGCGAGTCCGCAGGGAACCTCCGGGGCTGCCCGCCTCGGCCAGCCTGGGCGGCACGCCGATGGAAGGAGAGTGACCCATGCTTCGTGAGCTCGAGAGCAAGGGTCTGTATGAGCGCAGCGGGTGGCCGGCGCAGGTCCGCCCCGACGTCAAGCCGCCGCACGGCTGGAGCCTGCCGCTGATCACGTCCGTCGGCCGGCCGCGCAGCCACTGCCTCTCACCGGATGGCCGGACGATTGCCTTCCTGTGGGACCGGGGCGACGCCTCCAACCTGTACGTCATGCCGACCGGGGGCGGCTGGCCCATGCGGATCACGCCCGACCGGGAGCCCCGTCCCTACTGGTTTGATGATGCGCCCCAGTGGTCGCCCGACGGGCGCTTCCTGGCCTTCACCGACCGCGATCACGTCTGGATCGTGCCCGTCGATGGCGGTCTCCCGCGCAAGGTGACAAGCTTCACCACCCACGCCGATATCCCGCGCTGGATGCCCGACAACTACCAGTTGCTGGTCACCGTCGAGCGGGACGACCGGACGCGGATCCTGCTCACCGACCGGGACGGTTCCTGGCCGCGCCCCGTCAGCGAGGGCCCCGGCCACGATTTCAGTCCTCAGGCTTCGCCGGATGGCCGCTACGTCGCCTACCTTCACGGCCCGCTGGAGGACCTGGATCGTTCCGACCTCATGCTGGCCGACCTGGAGACCGGGATGGTCCGCGCGCTGACGGGGTCGCCCGGCCGTGAGGATTCGGCTCCGGACTGGTCGCCCGATGGCCGCTACCTGGCCTTCACCTCCGAGCGCCCCGGCTTCAACGAGCTCTTCCTGATCGATCTCTCCACCGGCGGCGAACGTCAGGTCACGCGGCTCGGCTACGACGTCGAAGAGCACGCCTGGTCCCCGGACGGGACGCGCATCGTCTGCACCGTCAACCGCGAGGCGGCCCTGGATCTCGCCGTCGTGTCGGTCGCCTCCGGCCAGGTCGATTACCTGCGCTCACCGGGGGGCGTCCATCGACGGCCGCAGTGGCTGGCCGACCAGCGCAGCGTGAGCTTCGAGTACGAGGACCCGCGCACGCCGGCCGACCTGTACCGGATCGACGGGGAGACCCGCCAGGTCACGCAGCTGACGTTCAGCAACCCTCCCGCCCTGGCGGCCCTCAACCTGGTGACGCCGGAACTGGTGCGCTACCGCAGCTTCGACGGACTGGAGATCCCGGCCGTCCTGTACCGGCCGAGCAGGCCGAACGGCGCGGCGATCCTCTACCCGCACGGTGGACCGACGTCGCAGTACACGCTCGAATGGGACATCTGGGCGCAGTACATGGTGGCCAAGGGCTACACCTGGCTGGCGCCCAACTTCCGCGGCAGCACCGGTTACGGCCTGGAGTTTGAACGCGCCAACCACAGCGTCTGGGGTGTCGACGACACGAAGGACTGCCTTGCCGGCGCCGAGTACCTCGCCGGGATGCGCGGGATGGACGGGCAGCGGCTGGCGATCTACGGCGCCAGCTACGGAAGCTATCTGGTGGTCTGCGCCCTCGCCGCCGATCCTCCCGGCCGGTTCGCCTGCGGCGTCGCCAAGTACGGGGACTGCAACATCCTCACCTCCTGGGCGCAAGGGGATCGCTCCACGCGCGAGGATCTCGAGCGCATGATGGGGCACCCGACCTCCGACCGGAACGGCTATCGGGTGGGGTCGCCCGTCACGCGCGTCGCCAATATCCAGGCACCGCTGCTGATCGTGCACGGACTCCTGGACCCGATCGTCCACCCTCTCCAATCGCAGGAGCTCGTCGAGGCTCTCAAGCGCGAGAAGAAGACCTTTGAGTACAAGGCCTACCCGGACGAAGGCCACGGGCTTCTCCTGCGCAAGAACCAGCTCGATTTCTACGCCATGATGGAGCGTTTCATCGATTGGTACCTGCTCTAGCCCTGGCGGCCTCCCGGCCGAGCGGGGCGTCCGGTCGAAGCCTGCCGCTGCCCACTCGGGCGGAGAGCGGGGCTCAGGAGGGGTGCTCATGAAGACGGTAGCCTACGCGGATCTGACCTACCCGGAGATCGCTGCGCTGCCTCGCGAGGCCACGCTGGCCATCCCCCTCGGCGCGGGCCCGTACGACCTGGACGATATCGGGCGCCGATTGAAGTCGGAGCTGCTGGTCGTCCTGCCCGGCATTCCCTTCGGTTTCCCGGACGCCGGCCCGGGGATTCTGGCCGGCCTGGGGGTGGGCCGAGGCGTCTTTCGGCGCGTTCTCCTTGGCATTCAGCGTGAGTTGGTCAAGCAGGGATTCAAGAACGTCGTCTTGCTGGATGGCCACAATGCCCGCCAGCTCTTGAGCACGGATGCATTCCATCTGGTGGAAGCGGAGATGGATGGCGCCCCCGCGCAGCAGGCAGCTGCGCCCTCGCCAACTCCGCCCTCGCTCAACCTGGCGGGGCAGATCGTCGTCGTCACCGTCGGGCATACTGAACAGCACGGTCTGCACCTGCCGCTCTCGACGGATACGATCATCGTCCAGGCCATCGCCGACGGCATCGCCTCGGCTGCGCCGGATGGCGTGGTTTGCCTCCCGGCGTGGCCCTACGGCGTGAGCACGCACACGCGCCAGTTCCCGGGGACCCTCAATCTCGGCGGCCGCGTCTTCGAGGACTTCTTCCTGGCGGTCGTCGCACGCCTCGTCCAGCTCAAGGCCGAGATGGTCTTCTTCTCAAACGGTCACGGCGGCAACCACTCCTTCCTGGTCAACGTCGTCAAGCACGCCGGCGAGCAATGGCCCGGAGCCTTTGTTGCGACCGAGTTCCTGCACACGACCGGTCCGGAACTGCAGGCACTCCGCTCATCCCCGCGGGGTGGGATGGGGCACGGGTGCGAGCTCGAGACCAGCTACCTGCTCCACCTGCGACCCGACCTGGTTCACATGGACCGGGCGCGGCCGGAAACGGATTTCATCAGCACCCCCAACTTCTACATGGACTGGATCGAGGGCGGTCGCCTGATCGCCAACCCGCCCTGGACGGATGACACGCGGACCGGCATCTACGGCGATCCGACGTCCGCCACGCCCGAGAAGGGCGCCCGGTGGCTGCAGGCGGCCGTGGCGGAGAAGGTCGAGCTGCTCGCGGAGGTGCGCGACCAGCACGCGCGCCGCAAGGCTCACCGCGCCGGCCAGCCGGTCGCATGACGCCGGCCGGACACGGGCCTGCCCGTGTTTCTGGTTGCCGGCCTCGAAGAGCACCCGCCCTCTCCCGGGGGATTCCCCCGGACCCCAAGGGGTAGACCTCCGTGGCCTGGAGCGCGCCGTCCCCATTTGACTCTCCTTCGCTTAGATGCCAGACTCCTGCGGCCGCATGGAGAGATACCGGACGGTCCGCGACTGCAGCTGGCAGTAGGCCGGCTCCCCGCGCAGTCCGTCTCCCAGCCCTGGTTCCGGACCTGGACAGACCGGCCAGGCCCTGCGCCGGCCGGGCTGCGCAGCCAACAGCGATCCACCGCCACTTTGAAACTGGAGAGGAGAGATTGCCATGATCGTGCTTCGCCGGGCTCGCATCCTCCTGTGCTTCACGGCCGCCATCCTGGTCTTGTGCGCCTGCGGGGGAGGCGGCGCCACTCAGCAGGCCCCACCGGCCGCAACCGAGGCTCCACCGGTTGCCGCCGAGCCTGTCATCCTGCGTGTGGGCATGTCCGGCTTCCCCGACTCGCGCAATCCAGGCAACGCCTGGTTGACCGAGGCGACCAATCTGCTCGAGCTTGTCTACAGCACGCTGATCGACCAGGACTTTGAAGGCAACTACATCCCCGACCTGGCCCGCAGCTGGACGACCTCGGACGACGGCCTGGTGTGGACCTTCAGCCTGGCTCCCGAGGCGAAATGGTCCGACGGGGAGCCGGTGACCGCCGACGACGTCGTCTTCTCGCTGCTGGCCTACCGCGATTGGGGTGACTTCGGCTACTGGAGCAGCTACGCCACCTACTTCGCCGACGTTCAGGCCACCGACGAGCACACCGTGGTGGTCACGCTGTCGGAGCCGATCGGCAACATGGAGAGCCAGGTCCTCTTCTGCTACATCCTGCCCAAGCACATCTGGGGC
>DYJB01000148.1 GCA_020723365.1 Candidatus Aquidulcis sp.
CTGTGCGAGTGGCCGGCTACGGCGAAACGCTGCCGCCCTTCCGGCTGGCGCTCGTCCTGGTGAAGGCGTACCAGACCGATGCGGCTGCAGCGGCGCTCGCACCCTGGCTGGCGCCCGAGGGCCTGGCGGTGACCCTCCAGAACGGTCTGGGGAACCTGGAGCTGCTGGCGGCGCGGCTGGGCCCGGAGCGCGTGGCGCTGGGCGTGACGACCGCCGGGGCGACCCTCCTTGCGCCCGGGATTGTGCGCGAGGGCGGCGCCGGGCCGACGTCCATGGCGAACCACCCGCGCTGCGCATCGCTGCTGCAACTCCTGCGCAGCGCAGGGCTGCCCGCCGATCTGGTCGACGATGCGCTTGGCCTGGCGTGGGGCAAGCTGGCCATCAGCGCCGCCGTCAATCCCATCGCTGCTCTGCTGCGCGTCCCGAACGGCGGCTTGCTCGAGCCTCGAGCGCGTGGGGCGCTGCAGGCGGCGGGCATGGCGATGAGGGAAGCGGAGGCGACGGCGCAGGCCGCCGGCATCCAACTGCCGTATGCGGATGCGCCGGCCGAGCTGGAAGCCGTCCTGCGCCGCACCGCCGCCAACCGCGCCTCGATGCTGCAGGATATCGAGGCCGATCGTCGAACGGAAGTCGAAGCCATCAACGGCGCCGTGGTGCGGGAGGCGGAGAGGCGCGGCGTCCCGGTGCCTGTCAATCGGGTGCTGCTGGGGCTGATTCGCTCACTTGCGCTTTCGCCGTCGGGAGGGGAGCCGTGAGGGTCGTCCATCATCTGGCGGAGCTGCGCGCCGAACGCACCCGGCTGAAGGATCCGCTCGGGCTGGTGCCGACGATGGGTTTTCTCCACGACGGCCATGCCTCGCTCGTTCGGCGGGCGCGCCTCGAGTGCGCCAGCGTGGCGGTGAGCATCTTCGTCAACCCCACCCAGTTCGGACCCCAGGAGGACCTGGCGACCTACCCGCGCGATCTAGCGCGGGATCTGGCGCTGCTGGAGGCTGAAGGCGCCGACCTGGTGTGGGTCCCCGAGGTGGATGACGTCTACCCGCCGGGCGATCAGACCTGGGTGTCGGTGGAGCAAGTGACCCGGCGCCTGGAGGGCGAACGCCGCCCGGGCCACTTTCGGGGCGTGACAACGGTCGTGGCCAAGCTGCTGCACGCCTTCGAGCCGCAGCGAGCCTACTTCGGCCAGAAGGACGCCCAGCAGGCGGTGGTGATCCGGCGCATGGTGCGCGACCTGCTCTGGCCGGTGGAGGTCGTCGTCTGCCCGACGGTGCGTGAGCCGGACGGCCTGGCGCTTTCGAGCCGCAACTCCTACCTCTCGGCGGGCGAGCGCATGGCGGCCGGCGTGCTGTACCGGTCGCTGCGCGCCGCGGCGGAGGCGTTCGCCTCTGGAACCTATCAGGCCGAGGGGCTACGCCAGATCCTGCGCGCAACGCTGGCGGGCGAGCCGCTGACCCGGCCGCACTACGTCTCGGTGGCGGACCCGGAGACGCTGCAGGAGTTGCAGGGCGAGGTGTCCCGGGCGCTGCTGTCGATGGCCGTGTCGATTGGGAAGACGACGCTGATTGACAACATGCTCGTGGGTGGAGAAGGAAGTTAGCGAGTAGCAGCCAGCAGCTAGCCGCTAGACGTTCGTTGCTGCACTTGGGAGGTCCCCATGCTTCTGACAATCGACATCGGCAACACCAACCTGACGCTTGGCCTGTACCGCGGTGAGGAGCGAGCGGCGGCGTGGCGCCTGGCGACGGCCCACGAGCGCATGCCCGACGAGTACGGGCTGCAGCTGCTGGGGCTGCTCGAGCATGCCGGCTGTCCGCTGAGCGAGGTGGAGGGCATCGTCCTGGCGTCGGTCGTGCCGCCTCTGACGGGCACGCTGAGCCAGGCCTGCGAGACGTATCTGGGCCGCAAGCCGCTGGTGGTCGACGCGGGCGTAAAGACGGGTGTGCGCATTCACTACGACGATCCGCGGGCAGTGGGTGCCGACCGGGTGGTCGACGCCGCTGCGGTGAAGAAGCTCTACGGCGGCCCGGCGTGCGTCGTCGATTTCGGGACGGCGACGACCTTCGAGGCCATCTCGGCCGAGGGCGATTTCTTGGGCGGCGCCATCGCCCCGGGCATCGGGATCGCCGCTGAGGCGCTCTACCAGCGGACGGCCAAGCTGCAGCGCGTTGATCTGGCGCGGCCGCCGGCCGCCATCGGGCGCAACACCGTCCATGCCATTCAGTCCGGGCTGCTCTTCGGCTACGTCGGCCTGGTCGAGGGGATGGTGGCGCGCTTCCGCAAGGAGCTCGGTCCCACGATGAAGGTCATCGGCACCGGCGGCCTGGTGGACCTGCTGGCGGCGGAGACGGACGTGATCGAGATCAAGGCGCCCTGGCTGACGCTGGATGGTCTGCGGCTGATCTGGGAGATGAATCAGAGTTGAGGGCAGAGTGGCGGCTTGGCCAGTAGGGCGCCCGGCGGATGGGTCCGGTCCCCGGGGTCCTGGCGGACGTCAGCCGGCCCCACTGTCAGCCGATCGAGGTTGACGCCGGAGGCTCTTTGGCGGCCAAGGGCCGTGCACGGGTGGGGCAGGATCGCGAAGCCCGCCCGGCCTGACGGCCGCGGATGATCCCGGCATGACTGTATACTCGCTCTGTCCGGCTCGGACCTCGGGCGGGTTGTGCCGCGTTGTGATTGCCTGTGGGAGTGCGCATGCGCCGGCAACGGTGGCTTGCATCCGGTGACTCCAGTCCCTGAGGCGACGCTCCGCCCATGCTCGGCTATGCGCCCAATGTCAGCTGGCTCTTCACCGATCGGCCGTTTGCCGAGAGGCTGAAGGCAGTCATCGATCTTGGTTTCGAGGCCGTGGAATTCGGATTCCCCTCGCATGCAGACGTGGACGCCCTGGCCTCGGCCCGGCAGGAGTTCGGGCTTCACGTGGTCATGTTCAACCAGGATGTCCCGGTATGGGATGCGGCGAACCGCGGCTATCTGGCCGATCCGGCCCGCCGAGGTGAGTTCCAGGCCAGGCTGGCGCAGGCACTTGAGATCGCAAGCCGGCTGGGGGCCGAGAAGATCATGCTCCCGGCCGGCGTGCGCCTGCCTGAGCTGAGGCGTGAAGTGCAGCTGGAGTGTGCGATGGAGAACCTGCGCGCCGCCGCGCCGATGGCGGCGCAGGCACAGGTTATCCTGACGATCGAAGTGCTCAACCCCGCGGACAACCCGGGCTACTTCCTGACATCGTCGAAGGACGCCGTGGATACTGTGCGCCAGGTGGCGCATCCGTGTGTGCGATTCCAGATGGACACGTACCACTTGCAGCGGCTGGAGGGGAACCTGCTGGGCACACTGGGCGCCAACATCGAGTGGATCGGGCACATCCAGTTCGCGGACGAGCCCGGCAGGCACGAGCCGGGAACTGGAAGGATCCGCTTTGGGGAGCTTGAGGCGGCAGCGGAGGCGGGCGGCTATCGCGGCTACATCGGGCTGGAATACACACCGTTGGCGTCGAGCGCGCAGGCGCTGGCGTGGGTGCCTGCGGCGCAACGCTCTCCGGCGGGCCGCCGGAAGCCCCGGCAGGCGCCGCCCAACGAGCCCGGCACAAGGAGAGACTCATGCTGAAGGTTCCACCCTTTGGCGTCATCCCGGCGATGGTGACGCCCATGACGGCGGAGGAGGAGGTTCACGAAGGCTCCCTCCGCAAGCTGACCAACTTCCTGATCGGTGGTGGAGTCCATGGCCTCTTTTCCGTCGGGAGCCAGGGAGAAGCGTGGGCGCTGTCCCACGACGAGAAGCGCAGGGTGTGGGAGACGGTCGTCGACGAAGCGCGGGGCCGCGTGCCGGTCTACGCCGGGACGGTGGCCGCGACCACGCGCGAGACCATCGAGCTGACGCGGCTGGCGGAGAAGTCGGGCATCGATGCCGTTTCCATCCTGTCCCCCTACTTCATCCGGCCGAACGAGGACGAGCTTCTCAACCACTACAAAGCCACCGCCGAGTCGACGAGCCTTCCCATTCTGGTGTACTCCAACCCGATGCGGACCAACGTGAGGATCTCCCCGGGCCTGCTCGGCCGCCTGGCAGAGGTTCCGGGAATCGTCGGGATGAAGGACTCGAGCGGTGAGCTGGAGCTGACGGCGGAGTACATCCGGGTCGTCCCGCCGGATTTCTCGGTGCTGGTGGGGCTCGACACGCTGATCTACGCCGGACTGACCTATGGGGCGAAGGGATCGATCGCGGCGACAGCCAATGTCAAGCCCGCCCTGGCGGCCTCGATCTACGACCGGTACATGCAGGGAGATCTGGAAGGTGCCCTCCAGGCGCAGCGTGCGCTGGCACCGCTCCGCCTGGCTTTCACGTGGGGAACCTACCCGGTTGTGATCAAAGAGGCCCTGAACCTGATCGGGATGGACGTCGGCCCCTGCCGGGCGCCCGTCGGGCCGCTGGCGGACGAGCAGCGGGAACGGTTGCGCAAGGTGTTGCAGGGTATGGAAGGGATCTGAAACGGAACCCCGCACGCCGGGGGGAAAGCCACTCGCTCATCGGGTGGGGGACGATTGGCCGGCGGGGGGCATACGAGGAGCACTTGGGCGCCATCGGTCGCTGCGGTATCTTGGCCAGGTGAGGAACCCGCACGGAGGGCGCCGCTCAGAATCGCGCCGCCCTGCCGGCGGGAGCCCGGTGTACGGCGGCGACCACGCTCGGCCACAGGCCCGCCGCCGCAGCCGATCCCAAGCGACGAGGAGAAGCCTATGGACAAGCACTGGAACCACTACTGCACGATGAGCATCGTGCACTTCATGGCCTACCCGGCGACGATCACGGGCGATGGCCCGATCGCCGCCACGGTGAGCAAGATCGCCGGGGACGCGTTCTTCGGGGCGGTCGAGATCACGCACATCAACGATGCGGCGGAGCGCCAGAAGACCCGTGACGTGATCGAGGCGGCGCACATCAAGGTCGGCTACGGCGGCCAGCCGCTGGTGCTGCGTGGCAAGCTCAGCCCCAACAGCCTGGAGGAGGCCGAGCGGCAGGCGGCGGTGACGGCGCTCAAGGCCGGCATCGACGA
This sequence comes from Candidatus Aquidulcis sp., assembly GCA_020723365.1. GTDB lineage: Bacteria > Chloroflexota > Anaerolineae > Anaerolineales > E44-bin32 > DYJB01. The sequence continues at coordinate 5,048 of DYJB01000148.1, forward strand.
GGCAGGCGACGTGGGTGCGAAGCGGCTGGCCTTTCTCTCGGGCAAGGACCCGGGGGACAAGGACCGGCCGGCGGCGCTCAAGGCGCTGATCCAGTCGACGAAGGAGCTGTGCGCCTACGGCCAGGAGCGGGGCATCGGCCTGACCTGCGAGACCTTCGACCGGGCGATCGACAAGAAGGCCCTCATCGGCCCGAGCGACTTCGCCGCCGAGTACGCCGCGGCGGTGCGCAAGGACTATCCCGACTTCGGGTTGATGTACGACCTGAGCCACCAGCCGCTGCTGTACGAGGAGTCGGAGAAGGCGCTCAAGCAGCTCAAGCCGCACCTGGTTCACATTCACGTCGGCAACGGCGTGCGCGACGAGGGCAAACCGGGCTATGGCGACCTGCACCCGCGCTTTGGCTGGCCGGGCGGGTGCAACGACGTGGACGAGCTGGCGGTCTTCATCCGGGCGCTGTTCAAGGTCGGGTACCTGGCGGAGGGCAAGAAGGAGAAGCCGTGGGTCGGCTTCGAGGTCAAGCCGCAGTCGGAGAAGGAGACGCCGGAGCAGGTGATCGCCGGGACGAAGCGCGTGTGGGCAGAAGCCTGGGCGATGGCCTGAGCCACAGGATTGCACGGCAAGGGAAACGAAGCCGCCCGGGCTCCGGGACGGCGAAAGAGGAGAACCGCATGGATCGCGCCGCAGAAGAACGCATTGCGCAGACCTACAAGGACCTGACCGGCCAGTTCGAGCACTGGGAGAAGACGAAGGACCTCGTCGACCAGCTGCTGGATGTAACCCTCAATTACCGCCAGAGCGGGCACCCGGGCGGGTCGCGCTCGAAGGTCCACGCGCTGCTGGTGACGCTGTTGAGCGGGGTGATGCGCTGGGACATCCGCCACCCGGAGAAGCGCTTCGGCGACAAGTTCATCCTGGTAGGCGGTCACACCATCCCGTTGATCTACACCACGCTGGCGCTGTTCAATGAGGCGCTGCGGGTGAAGTTCGCTCAGACGAAGGACCCGCGCTACCGGGTGCCGAAGGCGGAAGAACGGGCGCTCGTCTGGGAAGACCTGCTGCGCTTCCGCCACCGCGGCGGGCTCTCCGGGCACGCCGAGATGGAAGGCAAGACGCTCTTCCTCAAGTTCAACACCGGGCCGTCGGGCCACGGCGCGCCGGCGGCGGCCGGGCTGGCGCTGGCGCTCAAGCGCGCCGGGGCGGAAGGGGTGAAGGTCTTCGGCTTCGAGGGCGAGGCGGGGCTGACGCCGGGTGCGGCGCACGAAACCATGAACTCGGCCTGGGGCCTGGCGCTGGACAACCTGTACTTCGTCATCGACTGGAACGACTACGGCATCGACGATCACCCGGTTAGCACTGCGGTGCACGGCACGCCCGAGGACTGGTTCGCGCCGCACGGCTGGCGGGTGTTCGGGGCTGAGTTCGGGAGCGAGTGGGGGCCGGTGACTCAGGCCATGGTCGCCATGGTCTACGGCGACAACCCGACGCACGCGCCGAGCATGGCCTGGATGTAGACGCGCAAGGGGCGCGGCTACCTGA
>DYJB01000149.1 GCA_020723365.1 Candidatus Aquidulcis sp.
CCACTCCGGAACGTGATGGCCGGCGGCGGGAACCCTGCTGCCGTCCGGGGCGTCTACAATTCAACAGGAGGGACCCAATGAACGCCTGGACAAGGACCGTCATGCTGTCGGTCGTGATTGCCCTTCTCGGGAGCACCGGGTGCGGATCGGTGTCCCCCGGCGCCTCCCAGGCGGTCTCCGACAAGCCCCGGGCGCTGGATCCGGCGGCAGATCCCGGGGACCTCGCCAGCCTGGCGGCCGGGAATGCCGCTTTCGCTTTCGACCTGTACGGCGCCCTGCGCGACAAGGATGGCAACCTGTTCTTCTCGCCCTACTCCATCTCGGTGGCGCTGGCAATGACTCACGCCGGCGCGGCAGGCGAGACCGCCCGCCAGATGGCCCAGACGATGCACTTCACCCTGCCGGCGGACCGCCTCCACTCCGCCTTCAACGCCTACGCCCTCGATCTCGAGGCGCGGGCCAAGGCCGAGACCGAAGGCACGCCCTTCGAGCTCACCATCGCCAACTCCCTCTGGGGACAACAGGGATTCCCGTTCCTGCCCGCGTTCCTCGATCGGCTGGCGGAGAACTACGGCGCCGGGATGCGGTTGGTGGACTACACGAGCGATCCGGAGGGCGCCCGGCGGGCGATCAACGGCTGGGTCAGCGACGAGACGCGCGACAGGATCAAGGACCTGATTCCCGAAGGCGCCATCGACGCCATGACCCGCCTCGTGCTGGCCAACGCCATCTACTTCAAAGCCGGCTGGCTGCATCCGTTTGATGCCGATGCCACCTCGCCGGAACCTTTCCGGCTCCTCAGCGGTTCCGCGATCGATGTCCCGATGATGCACCAGGACGAGTCCATGGGCTATGCCGCCGGCGACGGCTACGTGGCGCTCGAGCTTCCCTATCAGAGCGGCGAGATGTCGATGCTGATCCTGCTGCCGGACGAGGGGCAGTTCGAGGCGTTTGAGCAGCGCCTGAGCGCTGCGACGCTTGACGATGCGCTCGCAGGCCTGTCCTACCGGCCGGTGCTGCTCAGCCTGCCGAAGTTCACCTACGAGTCCGCTTTCAGCCTCAATGACGCCCTTGTGGCGCTGGGGATGCCCGAGGCCTTCGATCCCGACCGGGCCGACTTCTCCGGCATGGACGGCGCGCGTGACCTGTACATCGGCAATGTGCTGCACAAGGCCTTCGTTGCCGTGGACGAGAAGGGCACCGAGGCGGCCGCCGCCACGGCCGTGATCATGGAGCTCACCTCCGCCCCGGCCGACGAACCGGTCATCGTCCGCGTCGACCGGCCCTTCCTCTACCTGATCCGCGACGGCCGGACGGGGAGCGTGTTGTTCCTGGGGAGGGTGCTGGACCCTTCCAGGTAGCCCGGCCTGGAGTCACACCGTCTCTCAGAATCAAGAGGCCCGGTGTTCACAGGACACCGGGCCCCTTGTTGCGCAATGGGCCGGTCACCTAGCGCGGCGCCCACAGCACGGCACGCTCGGCGCTGCCGTCGTCACACCCTCCGACCACCTGTCCGAAGACATCGATCGCGGAGGCAATGCTTGCCGTCCCCCCGGGAGGCATCCCCAGGTCGACCGAGCGCCCGGCGCGGCTCCACCGGGTGTGGCCGGCAGGGCCGGGATGATACACTTCGACCACTTCACGCCCTGTCGAGCCCGGAGGCTTGCATGCCCCGACGCCTGCTGCCACTGCTGACGCTCGCCGCGCTGCTCGGCGCCAACGCCCCGGCGGCGGCCGCGCCCGCCCCGGCAATCTCCATCACCCGCGCCGCCGCCACCCTCCACTTCCCCGACCGAATCGACTTCACGCTCAGCGCCTCGAGCACGAGCGAAATCGTTCTGGCCGAGGTCGAGTACGGCTTGGAAACGGCGGCCTGCGCCACGGACATCAGCCGCGCATCACCCGAGGACTACCAGCCGGCTGGAAGGATCGAGACGGAATGGACCTGGGATATGCGCCAGACAGGCTCGCTCCCACCAGGGGCGCGCCTGTGGTGGCGTTGGCATCTGGTCGACGCGGCCGGCAGCGAAGCGCGCACCCCCACCGAGACGATCACCTGGATCGATGACCTGCACATCTGGCAAACGATCAGCCAGGGCGGCATCTCCCTTCATACCTATGATGCCACTCCGGCCATGGCACGCCAACTGCTCGCGGCGGCGGCCGATGGCGCGGCACGCCTGAGGACCGAACTCGGCCCCCTGCCCACCGACGACGTCAACCTGTACATCTACGCGGACACGCAGGCCATGGCTGACGCCATCCTCTTCGAGCCGCAGTGGACGGGCGGCATGGCCTTCAGCGAGTTCCGAACCATCATCCTGGGCATCAGCGAGCAGGACCTCGAGTGGGGTCTGAACGCCGTCGAGCACGAGCTGGCCCACGTCATTGTCGGCAACCTGGTCAGCGCCTGCTACGCCCGCCTGCCCACCTGGCTGAGCGAGGGGCTGGCGATGGTCGCCGAGGGCGGGCTGGACACCGAATCACAGCGCCTGCTGGATGAGGCGCTGCGGGACGATGCCTTCTATCCGGTGCGCGCCCTGAGTGATGGGTTCACCGAGGATCCCGGACGGGCTTCGCTGGCCTACGCCCAGTCCTTCAGCCTGGTGACCTACCTGCTCGAAACGCACGGGCAGGATCCGATGCTGGCGCTGCTCGACGCAGCGCAGGCAGGCTATCGCGCCGATGACGCGTTGACCAGCGTTTACGGCTTTGACTCCGACGGGCTCGACCAGGCATGGCGCGCGTGGGTCGGAGCGCCGCCCATTGGCTCCGCGTCCGCCAAGACGGCCGCCACACCCACGCTGATGCCCACCTACCCTCCGGTCGCCGCGCCACCCCTGGCGATCACCGCCACGCCCGTTCCTGTTCCACCGCCGTCCAATCCGCCGGTTTCCGGCGCCCCGGGCGACCTTTGGTCCCGCACCGTGCTCTTCTCCTCCATCGCCGTCATATGCCTGGCGGTTTGCATCCCGGCCGCCGTCGTGGTCTCCGTTGTGGTCATCCTGCTCCGGCGCCGAAGGCGCGCCGCCGCCTCGGGAGGCGATGGCCATGCGTAACCACCAACGCTCCGTCATGCTCACCGGTCTGACCGCGGCCCTGCTGGTCCTTTCAGCGTGTGGGCCGGCCGCCCCCGCGCCGGCCGCGGCCCCGTCCCCGACGCACACGCCCCTTCCCGCTGCCGGCGAGGATGGCACCTACCCGGTGCGCTACTTCCACACTGAGCTGCCCGTCTCACTCGAACCGCCGCCCGGCTGGCAGGTGACCGAGGACACCGGCGGCATGTCGCTGGCCGAGCTGAGCGATCCAGAAACGGGTGCGCGCATGGTCCTGGCGGCGGACCCCGCCGGCGCCGCTCTGGATGAAGCGAATCTGCAGGCGGTGCGCACGCGCTACGGCCCGGAGGCCGCCGTCGACGAGGCCGGCGAGTTCACCTTTGCCAGCGGCGAACCGGGATACCTGCGCCAGGGGCGGGTCGGCGACTCGGGAGCATGGGCAGTGGCGTCGCTGGCAGCGCCTGAAGTCATCCTGCACCTGATGCTGTCCGCGCCTTCCGGCTCGGGCGAGTCCGTCCTGGGCAGGTTCCATAGCTCGGCGCGCAGCTTGCGCGTTGAGCCCTCCGAGCCGCTCCCCGTCGACCGCGCCGCCACGCTGTCCATCGATCCGGGCGAGTCGCCGGAACTCGACCCCGCCCTGTCCGCGTACGGCGGCCCGGATGGCATCATCGGCGACCTCTTCCGCGGGCTGGTCGTGCTCGACCCCAACCTGCAGATCCGGCCGGCGATCGCCGAGCGCTGGGACGTCAGCCCCGACGGCGCCGTCTACATTTTCCATCTCAACCCGGCGGCGCGCTTCCACAACGGCCGGCCGGTAACCGCCGAAGATGTTGTCTTCTCCTGGGAACGCGCCGCCTCGCCGGCCACCGGTTCGTCGACCGCGCTGACCTACATGGGTGACATCGCCGGGCTGGCAGCCTTCAACGCCGGTGGCGCGGACTCGATCTCCGGCCTGGAATTGATCGACGAGCACACGCTTCAGGTGACGCTGGCCATCCCGCGCCCCACGTTCCTGTACAAGCTCGCCTACCCGGTCTCGTGGATCGTCGATCGCTTCAACGTCGGTTTTCCCGCGTGGGAACAGCATCCGAACGGCACGGGCCCCTACCGCGTTGCGCAGCACCTCAAGGACCAGGTGCTGCTGCTCGAGAGCAACCCGTGGTTCTATGCCGGAGAGCCGGCCATCCGGTCCATCCGCTACCTGATGTACGCCGGCTATACCCAGCAGCTGTACGAGATGGGCGAGGTCGACCAGGCGTACGTCACGCGCGACCAGATCACGCGCGTGGAGGACCCCAGCGACGGCCTTTACGGCACGCTCGTCACCGAGCCGGCGATGTGCACCAGCTACGTGAGCTTCAACACCTCTGAGCCGCCCTTCGATGACGCACGGGTGCGGCAGGCCTTCGCCCACACCGTCGACCGCCAACGCTACGTCGAGGCCATCACCAACGGCGAGGACCTGGCGGCGAGCGGCCTGCTCCCGCCCGGGATGCCCGGATTCGGCGCCGACCTCGACCGGCCCGGCTACGAACCTGGGGCGGCGCGGGCCTTGCTGGCCGAGTCCAGCTACGGCACCGGAAGCCTGCCTGAGATTGTCTGGACTGTTCCCACCCAGGGCGGCTGGGCCTCGCCGGCGGTCGCCTTCTTGGCCGACGGCTGGCAGCGCGAGCTCGGCGTCGAGGTGCGCCTGGAAGGCATCGAGTGGCAGGAGTACTACCAGCGGCTCGATGCCGGCGACTACGGGCAGATCCTGATCGAGGGTTGGTGCGCCGACTACCCGGATCCCGAGAACTTCCTGGAGGCGCTGTTCCACTCCTCCTCGACGCAGAACCGCGCCCACTATGCCAGCGCCGAGTTCGACCGGCTGGTGGAAGCGGCGCGGGTCGAGACCGACTTGGCCAGAAGGCTGGAAGCCTACCGCCAAGCCGAGCAGCTGCTACTGGACGACGCTCCAGCTCTCTTCATCAACCACAGTGGCCCGTCGTTCATGATCTGGAGACCGGGCGTGGGCGGCTATCTCTCAGCCGCGATCGGCGTGCCGCAGCACGCGGGGATGTGGAAGAGCGACTAGCGAGGTGCGCTCGGCAATCAGCGGTCAGAAGAAGTTGCCTGCTAGCAGCTGGCAGCTAGCGACTAGCCAGCGGCAAGCGATCAGCCCCGGAAGCTGGCGGGGGCGACTTGCAGGCACCAGCAAGGCACATGCCGGTGGCGAGCCTGCGCACGCCGCCGGTCGTCCGCGTCGCGACGGATGTCGACAAGGCTCGCCCTCCGCAGGCCTCTTCCCTGACCGTATCTCCACTATTCCGGTTATACTTGTCCCATACTTCCAGCAAGCGCTGGCTGGTGCTGGGGAGGCAGAGGAGGATGGCGATGGCAGGACGACGCGGGCGGACGGTGGCCGCGCTGGGAGTGGCGGCCATGCTGGCCGGGACACTGCTGGGCGCCTGCGCCCCAGCCCCGGAAGGGCTGAAGGTCGGCGAGGCGGCCCCGGCATTCGAGCTGCCAACCACGGCCGGCGATCGCGTGGCGCTGGCGGACTACAAGGGCCGGCCGGTGCTGCTGTTCTTCCACATGGCGGTGGGTTGACCGCCTTGTCTGCAGCAGGTGGTCGACCTGCAGAATGACCCGAACTTCCAGGCCCTCGGTGTTTCCGTCGTCAGCATCGCCTTCGATTCGATCGACGAGCAAGCCCCTGAAGCGGCCAGCCTCGGGATCACGTCCGTCCCGATGCTCTCGGACGCCGATCACACCGTCTCGCAAGCCTATGACGTCTTGAAATGGGCGATCGCCAGCGGGGAACCCGGCCACACCTTCGTGCTCGTCGACGGCGAAGGACGCATCGCCTGGATCGCCGACTACGGCGCACCGGACAATCCGAATCGCACGATGTACGTGCCCATCGAGGAGCTGACACAGAAGGTGGGGGAAGCGCTGGGGAGCTAGCCGCTGGGGGAGCGCGGCAAGTGGCAGGAGGCAAGAAGCGGGTGGCAACGCGCGAGCGGCCGGCTGATGGCGGCTAGCTGTGAGTCGCTCCTTCGCCGTCCACCGCCCGGCGCACAGCGCTGAGCAGCTCAGCTTTCGTCACCGGCTTCATCAGGTAGGTGTTGGCGCCGGCCTCCAGGCCGGCCTGCACGTCCTGCAATTGCGACTTGGCTGAGACGATCACGATCGGCAGCGCGGTCAGCCCCAGCTCGGTGCGCACCTTGCGGCACAGATCGAGCCCCGAAGCCCCGGGCAGCATCACGTCGACGATCATCACGTCCGGGATCTGCTGGCGGAGCGCCTCCAGCGCCGTAGCGGCGTCCACGGCGGCCACCGGCCGGTAGCCCTCCATCTCCAGCATCATGCCAAACAGCTGGGTGTTGGACATCTCGTCGTCAACGATCAGTACCGTTCTGGCTTCCATGCAACCTCCGCCGCTGCCGGGCGCCCCTGGCTCAACGCACTTGCGGCGCAGCCCGGCTTGACTTCAGCCACGGGATGCAGGTTCCGTACCATTGCCGGAGGCCCG
>DYJB01000150.1:0-714 GCA_020723365.1 Candidatus Aquidulcis sp.
CGCGTCGATCTGCGCCATCGTCAGGCGCTCGACGTGAAGGTCCTCATCTTCGTCTGCCGGCAGCGGCGCCGGGGTCAGCCCGGTCGCCAGGTAGACATGGATGTACTCCGTGGAGTACCCCGGTGCCATGAAGAATCCTCCCAGCCGTTCGAGCGCCGCTGGGGCCAGCCCGATCTCCTCCCGGCACTCGCGGCGGGCGCACTCATCAGGATCATCGCCCGCGCCCAGCGTCCCCGCCGGCAGCTCCAGCAAGTCCTCGCGCGTCGGCTGGCGGTACTGGCGCACGAGGTAGAGGCTCCCGTCGCCTTCGACCGCAACCAGCGTCACCGCCCCGACGTGCTCGACGACCTCGATCGGTCGCACCCTACCGTCCGGCGCCCGGACGGAGTCGATCCGCACCTTGAAGGCGCGGCCCTCGAAGACCGGCCGGGTGTCCGTGACGGAGTATCCCATGCTGCCCTCCACGAAAAGGGGCGACCCGCTGGGGTCGCCCCTCGAGGATGATCGGCTGCCGCGCCGCTACGGAGCGGGGATGGTCAGCTTCTGGCCGACCGAGAGCGTGTACGGGGCGACCAGGTTGTTGGCATCGATGATCGCTTGTGGGTCGACGCCGAACTTGCGGGCGATCGAGTAGACCCACTCGCCGGCCTGGACGATGTAGACCGTGCCGCCAACCGAGGCCGCGCTGCCCACCAAAGAGCCTTCCCCGACGCT
>DYJB01000150.1:724-6549 GCA_020723365.1 Candidatus Aquidulcis sp.
CCGCCAACCGAGGTGCCGCCAGGCGTGACCGTCGGACCGCCCGGCGTGACGGTCGCCACCACCACCGGCGTTGCACCGGACGGGCAGCTGCCCGGGATCTTCAGCGTTTGGCCGGGGGTGAGGGCATACGGCGCCGCCAGCCCGTTCAGGTCGATGATCGCCTGCGGATCGACGTTGAACTTGCGGGCGATGGAGTAGACCCATTCGCCCGACAGCACGGTGTACGTTGACGGGCCGCAGGTGGTCGCTGCCGGCGTCGTGGCCGCTGTGGATTGGGGCGTGCCCGTGCCCGCGGTGGCCACCGGGCCGGAGGGCGTGCCCTGCGTCACCACCACCAGCGGCGTCGGAGAGGCTGCCCCCGAGCCGGAGGCGGCCTGGGCGGTCTGCGTGAGCAGCGCCGAGCGCACGGCTTCCATCGTCGCCTGCTGGCCGGTCATCCCGGCCGTCGTTTGCGCCTGGGGCGTGCTGGGCGCCGGCGTGGCGGCGGAGCGCGTGCAGGCACCGAGCAGGGCACCGAGCACGATCAGGCTGGCGATCGCCAGGCCGGTCAGGCGTGGGAATCTCATGGACTCCTCCTACGTAGGCTCATGCGTCGGGCTGCCCGGGGCATCCCTCTCGCGCATGCTAGCACAGGCGTTTGGATTTGGCAAGCGAGCCTAGAAGTGGCCCGGAGGATGGTGCAGGCGCCAAGGGTGGGGGCCAAGCGTTGCGCACGGGTGCTGGGAACCATACCTGCCGGACCTGGGAACGGTGAAATCTGCGCCCGAAGCTGAGCCACCGACGCGAAAGGGCCTGGTACCTGTCCGGCCTGACGCCCTGGAAGACAGGCGTCCAGGTTCCCGTGGCACCGCCCATCTTCGTCAGACCGTCCCGCCCGCAGGATGCAGGCTGAACACCGCGTGCCGTGCGCTTCCCGGTCCCCGGCTTCCCGTCCCGGCGTGAGGCGCAGCGAGCCGAGCGGGCGCGCGACGCCTCGCTCACAAGGATGCAGGCCTATCGCCAGAGGGCAACGCGCTCCGGGATGCGCTTGTCCCCCATTTCGCGGCAGATGGCCTTCAGCCGGGCATGCGCGCCCTGCCATCTCAGATCGCTCAGCCTCTCCGGCAGTGGAACGTCTTTGCGCAGCGTCGCCAGCCGCCGGTAGAGTGCGGCCTCGTCACGTCGCAGGGCAAGGCATTCCCCCAGGCGAGCGGCGCGGCCCGGCGGGATCGTCTTCACGTGCCACTTGCCCGGGTCGTTGGGGATGGACTCCAGATGGCCATAACGCGAGAGCACCGCCGATGCCGACTTGGCGCCCCAACCAGGAAGTCCGGGGTAGCCGTCGGCGGAGTCCCCCACCAGCGCCAGCCAATCCGGGATCGACTGCGGCTTCACGCCGTATTTCGCCACGACCCCGACTTCATCCAGCACGACCTCGCGCCGGCGATCCCAGCACACGATCCGCTTGCCGGAGACCAGCTGCGCCAGATCCTTGTCTGGCGAGCACAGGACGATCTGGTCGACGCTCCGGCTCCTGCCGAACCGCTGTACCGCGGCGGCCAGGGCATCGTCGGCTTCAAACTCGACCATGGGCCAGACGGTCACCCCCAGGGCACGAACAGCCTTCTCGGCCAACGAGAACTGGGCCAGAAGATCCGGGTCGACGCCGTCGCTGGTCTTGTATCCCGCGAACAGCCTGTTGCGGAAGGACTCAATCGTGTGGTCGAAGGCGCAGGCCACGTGCGTGACCCCGGGCGTGTTCAGCAGCATCAGCAGGCTTCGCATCATCCCCAGAGTCGCGCCCACCTGGCGTCCATCGGGGGCCTTCTTCGGGGGGGCGCCGTAGTGGTTGCGGAACAACTCGTAGGTGCCGTCCACCAGATGGATCTTCATGGGGTTCCCGTCACGCGGACTGGATGGAGGTCCGTGAGATTCACTGCCGTGAGCGTCGCGGCGCCGGCCCGGGGCCACGCCGGCCAACACTCTGGCGCCGGTAGACGGCCGTCCGCGCGGCGCCGGCGGGCCATGCTTTTGCCAGATCGCGCCAGGCGAGCCGCTACGCCTGACGCAGGACGTGCGTCACGATCGTGGCGCCCGAGCCGCCGATGTTCTGGGCCAGGCCCACCCGGGCGCCGTCGATCTGGCAGGCGCCCGCTTCGCCCCACAGCTGACGTGTCACCTCGGCCAACTGGTACACGCCCGTGGCGCCGACCGGATGCCCGCGCGCCTTCAGTCCACCGAAGCTTGCCACCGGAATGCGCCCACCGGGCAGGATCGAGCCGTCGTCGCCCAGCCGCGGGCCCTGCCCGGGTTCGGCGAACCCGCACGCCTCCAGCGACAGCGCCGACATGATCGAGAAGGCGTCGTGCAGCTCGAAGACGTCGATATCGCCCGGCCCGGCGCCGGCCATGGCATACGCCGCCGCCGCCGACTTCTCGGCGGCCGTCAAGCGCAGCGGCGCGTTGCGATCGTGGATGGCGATCGAGTCCGTCGCTGCCGCTGAGCCGGCCACCAGCACCCGTGGGCGCCTTCCACCCGGGAAGACGCGCTCCGCCGGGCCGAGCACGATGGCCGCCGCACCGTCGCCGACGGGCGAGGCATCCAGCAGGTTGATCGGGTCGCTCACCATGCGCGCCTTGCGGTAGTCTTCGGCTGTGATGGGGTCCTGCAGCCGCGCCAGCGGGTTGCGGGCCCCGTTGGCGTGGGCATTGATCGAGAAGCCGGCGAAGGCCTCGTGCGGCCAGCCGTACTCGTGCTGGTAGCGGCGCATGATGAGCGCATTGAGCGCCACGAAGGACGGCCCCATCGGGACTTCGAAATCGGCATCCGCCGCCGTCGCCAACCCGGCCGTGATCTCCGGCCCTGGCGTCTCGGTCATCTTCTCCACGCCCACGACCAGCGCCAGATCGATGGCGCCGCTGGCCACGGCCAGCCAGGCCGAACGGAAGCCGGCCCCGCCCGAGCCGCAGGCTGCCTCGACCTTGTAAGCCTCGACGCCGTGCAGCCCGACCCAGTCGGCCACCCGTGCGCCGAGGTTCAGCTGGCCCGTGGAGTGGCAGGCTGCCAGCATGTTGGTCACCAGCAAGGCATCGACGCGCTCGAGCCCGGCATCGTTCAACGCCTCGAGCGCCGCCCGCCCGGCCAGATCGATGATCGACAGGTCCCAGTGTTCGGAGACCTGCAGCATCCCGGTTCCGTAGATGGCGACGTCACGCATGGGATCTTCGATCGACCTCGTCGTGTGGACCTGCGCCGGGCCGCAAGCCCGGCATCCGGTCCCCGGCAACACGAAGGCCCTCGGTGAGGAGGGCCTTCGCTATCCGTCTCGCGCCGGGGGTCAGGCCGCCTTGAGTGCAGGCCGGAATTTGTACCCGTAGACCAGCATGCCGCGATCGCCGTCCGAGCGAAGGCGCCGCGTGACCATCTCGACCGGCATGCCGATTTCGACTGGCTTCTCGCCCAGGTCGGTCAGCTGGGCGGTCAGCATCGGGCCTTCGTCGAGCTTGATGAGCGCCACGGTGTAGGGCGCCGATTCTTCGAAGCCGGTGGGGGCGTTGCGCACCGTGGTGAAGGAGAATACCTCGCCCCGGCCGCTGAACTGGTAGGTCGTGCGGGCTTCCTCCCCGCAGTCCGGGCAGATATCTCGCGGCGGGAAGATCTTATGTTGACAACTCGGGCACACTTCGCCCACAAGCGCGTAGCGCTGCTGCTTGAGGCGCCAATGGCGGGAGACTTCCATGACCACACCTCGTTCCGGAATGAACCTGCCAGAGTGTATGAGCGCCCGCCTATCAGGAACTATCAGGCCTGCTTCACGCTCATTCGGCCACAAAGATGTGCGTAGCGGCCGTCGCCCCGGCCCCGCCCAGGCACTGGGCCATACCCGTGCTGGCGCCGGCAACCTGGTTCTTCCCGGCCCGGCCCTGGAGCTGAAGCACCACCTCGGCCGCCTGGTACACCCCGGTGGCGCCCCCGACCTCACCCCGCGCCTTCGAGCCGCCGAACGTGCTGATCGGATATGGCCCCGTCAATCCAATCTGGCCTCCGGCCGCCAGGCGCCACCCCTGCCCGCGCTCGGCGAAGCCCCCGGCCTCCAATGCCAGGGGGGCGAAGATGGCATAGGCATCGTGGAGTTCGAACAGGCTGATCTGGTCGGGGTCAACGCCGGCCTGGAGGCGCGCCCGCCGGGCCGATTCTTCGGCTGCGCTCAAACCGAGCATGTCCGCCTGGTCATGCAGCGCCGTGGCGGCGGTGGCCACCGAAGAGCCTGCCACGCGCACGCCCGGCCGGCCGCCGCTGGGCAGCGCCTCTCGCCGCGTCAAGAGCAGCGCCGCAGCGCCATCTGCCAGCGGTGCGACATCGAAGAGGTTGAGCGGATCGTCCTGGCGCGGAGCTTGCCGGTAGTCCTCGACGGTGATGCCCCTCCGCATAAAAGCGTGCTCGCAGGTGAGCCCGTTGGCATGCGCGTTCACGGCGAATCCGGCCAGCGCATCCTCGGGCGCGCCGGACTCGTGCAGGTAACGCCGCATGAGCAGCCCGGCCTGCGCCGCGGGCGTCAGCCCCTGCACCGCCTCGTGGTCGGCATCGCCAGCCATGGATCGCGCCGCCTCCACCGCCGGGCCGACGCGGTCGGTGACCTTCTCGACGCCGATCACCAGCGCCACATCGATCAGGCCGGAGCGAACGGCCAGGTAGGCCTGGCGCAGCGCCACGCCGCCGGAGGCGCCGGCGGCCTCGAAGGAGCTGGCCTCGATGCCGCGCAGCCCGGCGAAATCGGCCAGCAGGACACCCAGGTGCGTCTGGCCGGAGAGTACCGGGGCCAGCATGTTGGCGGCGAAGAGGGCCTGCGGCCGAAGCCCGACGGCGTCGGCACGCGCCGCCTCGATCGCCTCCAGCGCCAGCTCGCGCAGCGAGACGTTCCAGTGCTCGCCCACCGGCGTCAGGCCCACGCCGGCGACGTAGACTTCGGGAGGAGGAGTGGAGTGCATGCCGTTGCTCGGGCGGGTGCGAGTTGGCCCGCCGGTCCCCTTCTACTTGAGTGTCAGCTTGCCCCGGAAGCGGGCGTAGGTGGCGTAGTCGATCTCGATCCGTCGGGCGATGTAGTCCTGAGTCTTGTTCGCCAGACCCTGACTCTCCGGCAATCGCTCGTTGACGCGCAGGCTGAAGGCATCCGATCCGGCGCCCGAACCGTACGACACGAGCAGGATGCGGTCGCCGGCTTCGGCGACATCGAGCACGGCCGTCAGGCCCACCAACGCCGATCCGGCGTATACGTTCCCGATCACCGGCACGAGCAGGCCGGCCTGGATTTGCTCGGGCTTGAAGCCCAGCTGCTTCCCGACGCGCTGCGGGAACTTGGTGTTCGGCTGGTGGAAGACGACGTAGCGGTAGTCGGCCGGTTTCGAGCCAAGCTCGGCCATGATGGCCTCGGCCGCCTCCAGGATGTGCTTGAAGTAGGATGGCTCGCCGGTGAAGCGCTCGCCGTGTTCCGGGTACTTCTCGTCGGCGCGACGCCAGAAGTCGGGCGTGTCGGTGCTGTATGAGTACGAGCCCTCGAAGGTTGCCGCGCCTTCGTCGGCCGGGCCCAGCAGGTAGGCGGCCCCGCCGGCAGCGGCCGTGTACTCGAGCGCATCGCCCGGTCGCCCCTGGGCGATGTCCATCCCGATTGCCAGCGCGTAGTGGGCCATCCCCGACCCGACAAAGCCGATGGCCGCCTGCAGCGCCTCGGTCCCGGCCTTGCAGGCGAACTCCCAATCGGCTGCCTGGGTGTGCGGGGTGGCGCCGATGGCCTCGGCCACGATGGTCGACGTCGGCTTGACGGCATACGGATGGGACTCGGATCCCAC
>DYJB01000151.1 GCA_020723365.1 Candidatus Aquidulcis sp.
ATCGCCCCGCTGGACGAGGCGGGCGTCTTCGTCGACGGCTTCGGCTGGCTGAGCGGGCAGTCCGTGCATGCCGTCAGCGCGCCGATCTTCGAGGATCTGCGCCGCAAAGGGCTGGCCTACCATGTCGCCGACTACACCCACCGCTACCCCGTGTGCTGGCGCTGCAACGAGCAGTTGGTCTTCCGCCTGGTCGACGAGTGGTTCATCTCCATGGGCGCCCAGCTCGAGAAGCCTTACGAGCAGGTCACCGAAGAGGAGAAGGTGGGCAACCTGCGCTACCAGATGATGGAGGTGGTGCTCAACAGCACGCAGTGGCACCCCGACTTCGGGCTGGAGCGCGAGCTCGACTGGCTGCGCAACATGCACGACTGGATGATCTCGAAGAAGCGCTACTGGGGGCTGGCGCTGCCGATCTACGAGTGCGCCGAGTGCGGGCACTTCGAGGTCATCGGCAGCAAGGAGGAGCTGCGTGATCGGGCCGTGGCCGGCTGGGCGGAGTTCGAGGGCCACTCGCCCCACCGGCCGTACATCGACGCCGTCGAGATCGCCTGCGCCACGTGCGGCGCGCGCGTGAAGCGCATTCCGGATGTCGGCAACCCGTGGCTGGACGCCGGCATCGTGGGCATGAGCACGCTGCAGTACCGGCACGATCCGGCCTACTGGGAGCGCTGGTTCCCGGCCGAGCTGATCAGCGAGAGCTTCCCCGGCCAGTTCCGCAACTGGTTCTATTCCCTGCTGGCCATGAGCACGATCCTCGAGCGGAAGGCGCCATTCCGGCACGTGTTCACCTACGGGACCCTGATGGCCGAAGACGGCTCGGCGATGCACAAGTCCTCGGGCAACATGATCGAGTTCAACGAAGCGGCCGATACGATCGGTGTGGATGTGATGCGCTGGCTGTACGCCGGGACGCGCCCCGAGAAGGATCTGGCCTTCGGCTACCATCGGGCAGACGAGGTGCGGCGCCAGTTCCTCATCCCGCTGTGGAACGTCTATGCCTTCTTCGTCACCTACGCCAACCTCGACGGTTGGAAGCCGCGGCGCGGCCGCCCGGCTGCGCCGTCGCTCCTGGACCGTTGGATCATGGCGCGCCTGAATGAGACCACCGGCGAGGTGACCGCACGACTGGAGGCCTATGAGCCGAACCTGGCCGTGGCGGCGCTGGACGTCCTGCTGGATGACCTGAGCAACTGGTACCTGCGCCGCAGCCGGCGCCGGTTCTGGGCCAAGGCAGGCGCCAGCCGCGCCACCGACGCCGACAAGGAAGCGGCCTACGCCACGCTCTACCAGGTGCTTACCACGCTCACCCGGTTGCTGGCGCCCTTCGTGCCTTTCGTGACCGAGGTCATGCACCAGAACCTGGTCCGGACGGTGGACGAGCGGGCGCCCGAGAGCGTGCACCACGGCGACTGGCCGAAGGTCGATCGCCAGGGACTGGATGCTTCCCTGACGCGCGAGATGGCGCTGGTTCTCAAGCTCGTCTCCCTGGGCCACGCCGCTCGCAGCAAGTCGAATCGCAAGGTCCGCCAGCCGCTGGCGGAGGCGGCCTTCGCGCTGCCAACGGCGGAGGAGCGTGTGGCGGTCAGCCGCCACGCCGAGCTGATCGGCGACGAACTTAACGTCAAGCGCGTGCGGCTGCTGGACACCGCCGCCGAGGTCGTGGACTTCCGCCTCAACCCGCTGCCCAGGCAACTCGGGCAGAAGTACGGCTCGCGTTTCCCGGCGTTGCGCGCTGCGCTGCTGGCGCTGCCGGCGGAGAAGGCGGCCGGCGAACTGCTTGGCGGCCGCCCGCTGTCTGTGGAAGTCGCCGGCGAGAAGTTCGAGATCTTGCCTGAGGAGGTCGAGGTGCGTGTCGAGGCGCACGCCGGGCTGTCGGCTGTCGCCGAGGGCGCCTACGTGGCGGCGCTGCAGACGGACCTGACGCCTGAGCTCGAGCGGGAAGGGCTCGCCCGCGAGCTTGTGCGGCGGATCCAGGAGATGCGCAAGGACGCCGGCTTCAACGTCGAGGACCGCATCGAGGTCGAATACTCCGCCTCGCCCCGATTGATGCAGGCTGTGGGCGAGCACGCCGCCTGGATCGCCGCCGAGACGCTTGCGACGACGCTGCTTCCGACGATCGAGCCAGGGGGAGAGACGGTGGGGGATCTGGCCTTCGACGGCGAGTCGGCGCGCTGCGGACTGCGGCGAACCAGGGCTTCGGCTTGAGGCTACGGTACAATCGAAAGACCATCAGCGTTGGGAGGCTCGGATTGACGCGACTGCGTGACACGATCATCCTGCTTGGCTTCTCCGGACTGATCGTCGCCGTGGACCAGGGAACGAAGTACCTTGTGCGCTCGCGCCTGGCGCTGGGCGAGACGTGGTCGCCCTGGCCGTGGCTGGAGCCCTACGCCCGCGTGATCCACTGGAACAATACCGGGGCGGCTTTTGGCATGCTGCCCTCGGCCAGCCTGGTCTTCACCATCGTGGCCATTCTGGTCTGCCTGGCCGTGCTGTACTACTTCCCCCGCGTCCCGTCGGCGCAGTGGCCGCTGCGCGCCGCGCTCGTCCTCCAGTTCGCCGGAGCGTTGGGCAACCTGATCGATCGGCTGATGCTGGGGACCGTCACGGACTTCATCTCCCTCGGCACCTTCGCCGTCTTCAACGTCGCCGACGCGAGCATCTCCGTCGGTGTAGCCGTGCTGGTAGCCGGCATGTGGCTTGAGGAGCGTCGCAGGCCGAAGGGCGTGGTCACGCAAGGCGAGCCGCCGGCGGCGGGAAGCTCCGCCGATCCGCCGCCAGGCTGAAGCGGATGGAACTCCGCATCGAGCCGGAACACGACGGCGCACGCCTGGATGTGGCGCTGGCGTCGCGGCTCCCGGAGATCAGCCGCACACGCCTTCAGGACCTGATCCTGCACGGCCAGGTGCGCGTCAACGGGCTGGCGGCGGCGAAGGCCGGGCTGCGGCTCAGAGCCGGCGACCGCGTCGAGGTGACCATTCCGCCCCCTGCGGCAAGCGGACTTGAGCCCGAGTCGATTCCTCTCGACGTCATCTACGAAAGCGCGGCGGTACTGATCGTCAACAAGCCTGCGGGGCTGGTGGTGCACCCGGCGGCCGGGCACGCGCGCGGCACGCTGGTACACGCCGCTCTGGCGCATGCGCCCGATCTGGAGGGCATCGGAGGCGAGCTGCGGCCCGGGGTCGTGCACCGCCTGGATAAAGACACCTCCGGGCTGATCATCCTGGCCAAGAACGAGCGCGCTCATGCCGCGCTGCAGCGGGCCTTCAAGGACCGAACGGTTCACAAGACGTATCTGGCGCTGGTCGAAGGCCGGCCCCCCACGCCCACCGGCCGGGTGGAGGCGCCCATCGGGCGCGATGCGAGTCACCGCAAACGGATGGCGGTCGTTCCGGGCAGCCGCGGGCGGACGGCCTTGACGGCCTACCAGACGCTGGAGACCTTCGCGGCGGGAAGCTTGCTCGAGGTGCACCCCGAGACAGGGCGCACGCACCAGATTCGCGTCCACCTGGCCTTCCTGGGCTGCCCCGTGGCGGGCGACCGCGTGTACGGTTCGCGGGCGGCGCGCATCACGGCCCCGCGACAGATGCTGCACGCGTGGAAGCTGCGAGTCCATCTTCCAGGGGAAGCAGAGACGCGCGAGCTGGAAGCCCCTCCACCGGAGGATTTCGAGAGCGTGCTGCGCGAGCTGCGCAGGGAGGGGCGGTCGCTGAATGGTGCCCGGCCTGCTGCCAGCCCCAAGGGAGGCAAGGGATGAGTGTGGTCGACCTTCGCTCAGACACGGTGACGGCGCCGACGCCGGCCATGCGGGCGGCATTGGCATCGGCCGAGGTTGGCGACGATGTCTTCGGGGATGACCCGACCGTCAACCGCCTGGAGGCATTGGCCGCCGAAATGATGGGCAAGGAGGCTGCGCTCTTCGTCCCATCGGGGACGATGGGCAACCTGGCAGCGGTCCTGGCGCATTGCGGGCGCGGCGACGAGGTCATCCTCGGCGATCAGTGCCATACCTTCAACTACGAAGCCGGAGGCATTGCCGCCTTGGGGGGCGTGCATCCCATGCCTGTACGCACGACGCCGGACGGACGCCTTCCGCTCGAAGCGATTGAGGCTGCGATCCGCACCGACAACGTGCACTTTCCGACGACGCGCCTGATCTGCCTCGAAAACACCCACAATCGCTGCGGCGGGGCGGTGCTGGATGAACCGTACACCCGTGCGGTGGGCGAGCTGGCGAAGCGTCACGGGCTCAAGCTCCACCTGGACGGGGCGCGCATCTTCAATGCCGCCGCATCGCTGGGCGTTCCAGCGAGCCGCCTGGCTGCGCCTGCCGATTCGGTCACCTTCTGCCTGTCCAAAGCCCTGTGCGCGCCGGTGGGGTCGGTCCTGTGCGGCGAGCAGCCCTACATCGGCCGCGCCCGACGCATCCGCAAGCAGCTCGGGGGTGGCATGCGCCAGGCGGGCGTGCTGGCCGCGGCGGGGATTGTGGCGCTCGAGACGATGGTGGACCGCCTGCCGGAGGATCATCGCCGGGCGCGCGCGCTGGCGCAAGGGCTTGGCACAATTCCGGGGATCCTCGTGGAGGATGCGGCGCCGCCTTCGAACATGGTCTACATCCGCCTGGCGCCCGATACGCCGCTGGACGAAGCGGGGCTGCAGCAGGCCTTGGCGAGCCAGCGGATCAAGATCGGCCCGGTGGGTCCGCGCCGAATCCGCTTCGTCCTGCACTACTGGGTGGACGATGAGGGCGTGGAGCGCACCGTCCAGGCCATCCGTCTCGCGATGGTCGCGTGACCTCCTGCGCGCCCTCAACCTTGACGCCCGTTAAACGGCTATGGTAGACTGGCACCTGTTTGGGGGTGTGGTGTAGCGGCCCAACACGCTGCCCTGTCAAGGCAGAGACCGCGGGTTCGAATCCCGTCATCCCCGCCAAACCGCCCGGTCGATCGACCGGGCGGCCGTGTTCTTGGGATTTGGGGGCCATGCCGGAGCTACGGCCCGGCTGCGATCGCGTACGGCGCACTCCCCCAGCGAACCTGACGGAAGAGATCGCCAGTGGCCGGATCGAGGGCGAAGATCCCGCCGGGAGCATCTGTCGTCACCCACAGCAGTCCGCCGGCGACCGCCATTCGCGTGGGGTCGGCCACGGTCGACGTGGATAGCCAGAGCTCGTTGGTGGCGGGGTCGAACGCCTGGATGCCAGCACTGGAGGAGACCCACACGCGGCCCTCGCCCACGGCCAGGCCGCGCAGGTTGACCTTGACGTGGTCGAGGCCCGTGAGCAGCGTCGCGGTCACCTGGCGAGTGAGCGGGTCGAAGCGCGAGACGGTCATGGCGTTGACGTTGGCGACCCACATCGAGTCGAAGCCGGAGACGATCATCGCCGGTCCACTCTGGACGAAGACCGTCGGCATCGCCGTCAGCGTCGTGGGATCGATGCGTGTGACCGTCCGCTCGCCGGTCGGGACCCACACCTGCCCGCCGCCGACGGCCACATTCCAGCAGTTGTCGACAGGCACCGAGGCCGTCACCTGATTGGTGGCGGGGTCGATGACTTTGACGACCTTGTCGATGCAGGCGGCGGCCCAAACGCGGCCCTCGCCTGTGGCCACGCTGATGTGCATCTGCTCCGCGACGTCAATGGTGGCCACGACCCGATTGGTTTCTGGATCAATGCGCGACACGGTTCCGTCGCCCTGGTTGCCGACCCACACGCCGCCCTCGCCTATGGCGATGCTTATCGGGTAGTCACCGACCGCGATGTCCGCCAGGATGTTGCCGGTCGCGGCGTCGATGCGCACAACGCGGTCGGCCGAGTGATCGGCCACCCAGATCGTGCCGGCAGTCGGCGGCTCCGGCGTGGCGGAGACTTCAGCCACTGCGGTCGGTGGCGCTGCCGTGAACTCGATGCGAAGGCTGTCCTCGAGCTGGATGGTGAAGGCCGCCGGAAGGCGAGCGGCGGCGATGGTCAACAGCCCCTCCGCCAGGCTGCGGGCGCCCGCTTCGTCCATGCCGACAACGCTGACGGCCAGGTAGGTCTCGCCCAGCACCTGCTGGAGCGATCCGGCGCCCATTGGGTTCCATCCCCAGGAGGTCACCCCCGGCGCGCCCTCCACCGGGGTGTAGACGTAGCCCAGGGGCACCAGCAGGCTGCTGGCCTTGGAGACGACCTCCTCCAACGGCATGCTGCCGGCGTTGGCTTGTAGGTCCTGCGCGATAGCCTGCGCCTCGGGGCTGCCGCCAAACAGCAAGCCGAGGCTGGCGGCCATCTGCACGAGGTCGCGCGCCTGAGCACCCTGAGCGGCCGAGACGGCTACGGACTTGGGCTGCGCGCTGTCGGCCGTTGCACCGAAGGTGCACGCTCCGGACTGCAAGCCCGGCTGGACCTCGAACACCTCGCCGAGTGCGGCGGAGATCTCGTCTGCAGTGAGCAGTGTGCAAAGATCGAGGGCCACCGGCTCGCCCGGCGCGGGTGAGATGTCGGGCGCCGGGATGGGGGTGACGACTTG
>DYJB01000152.1 GCA_020723365.1 Candidatus Aquidulcis sp.
ACTACGCGATGGACATCGAGTTCCTGTTCTCGACCAGTCCGTTCGTGCAGCAGGGTCTGGGCTCGTTCGCCACCATCCGGCCGAACCGCACGGACCGGGTGGCGCTGCCAGACGGCCAGAGCGAGACGAGCTTCGCCTTACCGGCCGAGTTCCAGAAGCAGAACGTGCTGGTGGAGGCGCGCGCCGGCGGCATCACGCGGCGGCAGGCGTATTTCGCCAACTCTCTGGTGGTGCAGATGATCGAGGCCTACGGCCAGCTCAAGGTCACGCGCGCCGGCGGCGACGCGCCGCTCTCCAAGGTCTACGTCAAGGTCTTCGCCCGCACGGAGGACGGCGCGGTGCGCTTCCACAAGGACGGCTACACCGACCTGCGCGGCCGCTTCGACTACGCCTCGCTCTCGGGCGAAGGCGCGGGCGACGCCGAGCGCTACGCCATCCTGGTGCTCTCCGAGGCGGACGGCGCCGTGATCCGCGAGGTCGCGCCGCCGGCCGAGTAGCCCTTAGCGGTCGCGCCGGACCTGGCTCGCGCGCGCCCTCAGTCCAGCTCGGGAGCGGCGGGGACGGAGTGCGTGCCGTCGCTGCTGGAGTTGCCGGTGAAGCTGCTGCTCGTGCCACTGTTGGCGAAGCCTATGCGGTTGTGCTTCGCGGTGTTGCTGTTGATCGTGGTGTTGGTGCCGTTGTTCTCGATGCCCTCGGCGGCATTGTCTTTGGCGGTGTTGTTGGTCAGCGCGCAGCCGTTTCCCGCCTGCACGTCGAGTCCGTCGCGACCGTTGTCCATGGCCGTGTTTCCGGTCACGAGCAGGCTGCTCCCGGCGAGGTAGAAACCGTCGCCGGAGCAGCCTCGCACCTCGTTGTTGGACACGGTGTGGCCGTTGCCCTCGAGGTGCAGGCCGTCGCGGTTCTGCCCCCCGCAGCTCTCCACGGTGTTCTTCTGGATGGTGAAGAACGAGCAGTCGGAGGTGATCGCGATACCGTGGGATCCGCAGGCATTCACGGTGTTCCTCTTCACCAGCCCGTTGATGACCGCGGTTCCGTCGATGGAGATCCCCTCGCTGCTGCCGAACACCTCGCTGCACAGGTTGTCCGTGATGTTCGGGAGCAGTCCATCGTAGTGGATGGCGTCGTTCGATACCCTGCGGATGCGGTTGTCGCGCACGGCGTTGTCGTCTCCGTCGATGTTGATGCCGTAGTTGAAGATGTCCCGCAGGTCGTTGTCCTCGACCGCGCTCGAGTTCCCCGAAACGTAGATCCCGTAGTTGGCGATGAAGCGCAGGTTGTTGTCGCGCACCAGCGCGCTGTTGCCGTCGACGTAGATCCCCCAGTTGGAGTTGTGGGAGATCTTGTTGTTCAGCACGTCGGCGCCGTCGCCAACGATGTGGATGCCCCAGTTGTCGCCGTGCTCGAGGACATTGTCGCGCACCACCGCCGAGTTGCCGGTGACGTAGTAGCACCAGTTGTTGTTGTGGGTCGCCTTGCAGTCCTCGATGACTCCGGCGTCGCCGCTGAACTCCACCGCGTTGCCGTGGACGTAGTCGAACGTGCAGTCCCTGACGCGGGCCGAGTTGCCCGTGACGAGGATGGCGTCGCTCCCGCAGTGCTCGACGTTCACCTTCGTGACCACGGCGTCCTCGCCCGTCACGTCCACGCAGCGACCGAAGGTGCCCCAGGAGCTGCACTGAACGATGAGCGCGTCGGGGGCGCTCTCGACGTAGACGTCCGCGCTCTCATTGGCCGTGAAGTCGCACCCCTTGACCGTGAGGCCCGCCCGCTTGCCGTGGATGCCGTAGCCGAAGAGAGCGCCGCCGTTGTTGAGGGCGTTCTTGATCCTGAAGCCCTGGATCGTGACGTCCTGGGAGTTGATCAGGATGCCCGGGCCGGCGCCCGCACCGCCCGGAGGCCGGGCGTCGATTCTCACCTTGCCGCTGGCCATGATCGTGAGTCCGTCCTTGCCGGCCGGCACGCTGACGTTTTCCTGGTACACGCCTTTCTCGACGAGGACCGTGTCGTTCGGGCCGGCTGCATCGACGCCGGACTGGATCGTGGGATGCGCTCCGCCCTTCTTGACGACGATCGTCGCGGCCTGCGCGGAGCCGGCGAGCGCCAGCGCGGCCGCAAGCGCCGCCAGCAGCGCCAGGCGCCGCGACGGGCGCACCGGCGCCTCTTGGTTCTGCATGTTCGTGTCCTCCTGTCCTGAGCGTGAAGTCGGAACCGGCGCACGCCGCCGGCGCACGCCTGGTCGAGCGCGGGGACCCCTTCTACACGAAGCGCCGGCGAACCGCTACTCCGGCCGCGGGCCGGCGGCTCGCCGGGATGGTCGGCGGCGTGCGCCTGGTCGCCTGCCCCTGCAGAATCGGTTAGAGTGAAGGCGCCCGAATCACCCTTCCTCAAGAGCTGGAGTCATGCGCGCCAGGTTCTCCTGGATGCTGGCCGTCACGGCGGCCGGTTTCTTCGCCGCGTCGAGCAGCGCCGGCGCGTCTCCACCCGCGCTGCGCTACGTCGCGCCTCTGCCGTTGGGCTCGGGCAGCGGCCTCGGCCCGGCCAACGCGGCGAACTACCTGGACGTGTCGTTCTGGGACGGAGTGCAGGCGACGCTCCTCTCGAGCCCGGTGAAGGTGGTCTTCCTCGACGGCACATACCAGCAGGGAACCCTGTGGCTGATCGACCGCGGGCGCGACGACCACCGCCTGGTGCTGGAAGGCCAGTCCCGGGACGGCGTTCACTTCCTGGTCGCGAACGCGGTCCAGTCGGGCCTTCATCTCCGCCTCTGCCGGAACACGACCGTGCGCTGGATCCACTTCAGCGGGCCGGGGGCCATGGACTACGCCATGATCATCCGCTGCTGGGACGCCTTCTCCGGCGAGACCAGGGACATCCTGATCGAGGAGTGCAGCTTCGTCGATCTGCCGAACGTCATGTACGGCGCCAGCGGCGCGGCCTTCCCCAACGCCCACCACGTCACCTATCGGCGCTGCGTGTTCCAGCGCGTCGGACCGGACGCGCACGCGCACATGATGTACCACACTGACGGGACGCACCACATCAACGTCATCGGCTGCCACTTCGAGGATTGCGCCGGCGACTACGTGCGCTTCCGGGACCTCACCGACTTCTGCGTGGTGAAGGACTGCACCTTTCTGTCCACCAGCAACTGGCCGCCGTCAGCGCCGATCTCGGCCGTGTTCGTGTCGATGCCGATCTTCAACGACGTGAACCCGGGCGACGAGTACTTCGGCAGCAACTTCGTCGTCTGCGGCAACAGCTTCACTTACCAGGCACCGTATGCCCCCTGGAACCGCAAGGCGATCGCCTTCCACCACTACGGCTTTGACGCTCCGGGCATGCATTACCTGTTCACCGCGGCCGAAGGAGCAATCCTGGCGTCCGGGACCCCGGCGCAGAAGAGTGTGCTCCTGCTCAGCAACTGCGGCATCGACCTGGACCGGGTGCGCGTGTTCGACAACGCGTACGGCGGCACGGAGTTTCAGGTGGCATACGGCTGCTTCGCCCTGTACGGCGCCACGTCCGCGGGCTGGGATGGATTCGGCAACATCGCGGACGCGGTGAGCGCCGCGCCGCTGGCGCAGGTATACGTCGACGGCGGCGCGACGGGTGCGGAGGACGGGACGAGCTGGGCGGACGCCTACACCAGGATCCAGCAGGGGATCGACGCCGCGACGCCCGGCGCCACGGTGCTGGTGGCGCCGGGCGTCTACCGCGAGAACGTCCAGTTCGACGGGCACGACATCACCGTCCGCGGCAGCGACCCGAGCGGGTCGCCGGCGGGCCAGGCGACGGTCCTGGAAGGGTTCGGCGTCGGCTCGGTCGTGACCTTCGAGACCAGCGAGACGGCGGCCTGCCGGCTGGCGGGACTTGCCATCACGAACGGCTTCGCCGCGCAGGGAGGAGGGATCCGCTGCGAGGGCTCGGCGCCGACCGTCGCCGACTGCGTGCTCTTCGCCAATCATGCAGAGCGGGGCGGAGGCATCCACGTCTCCCACAGCGTTGCCGCGCTCCGCCTGGTCAACGTGACGCTGTTCGGGAACGAGGCCGCCGTGGCGGGTGGCGGCCTCGCGGTGGACCAACAGGGCGACGTCGCCGTGGCCAACGCCATCCTCTGGGGAAACCTGGCGCCCGCGGGCCCGGAAGCGTGGCTCGGCGACTCCACGCGCCCTTCCACGCTCAGCATGGGCTTCTCCGACGTCGAGGGCGGGTTGGCCTCCGTTCAGGTGGAGCCGGGTTGTGTCCTGAACTGGGGAGGCGGCATGATCGCGGCTGATCCGCTGTTCGCCGGGGCAGTGACCGGCGACCTGCACATCCTCCATCCCTCGCCCTGCCGCGAGGCGGGCGACGGCCTCGCGGCCGGGCTCTCGGCCAGCGACTTCGAGGGTGACCCGCGCGTCGCGGGCAACGCCGTGGACCTGGGCGCCGACGAGTTCCACCAGCACCTCTGGTTCACCGGCGACGCCAGCCCGGGCGGCTCGATCGAGCTGAAGCTGCTCGGAGCGCCGGGCGCCGGTCCCCTCGGCCTCCTCGCCTCCGGCGCGGTCCTGAGTCCGCCTCTTGCCACCGGCTATGGCGACTGGTACCTCGGCGCTCCCCTGATCGGGCCGTGGGTCCTGCCGGCCATCCCGCCGGCGGGGATGGTCGTCCTGCCGGCCACGCTGCCGCCCGCGCCGCCCGGACCATATCGCGTCTTCGTCCAGGCTGTCAGCGGAGCGCCGCTCTTCCTCACCAACCTCTGCGAGATCGCGGTGGAATGACCGGCGGTCCGTGGTGCGGTTCAGAAGCGGTTGTCGACCAAGACGACGCCGCTGCTGCCGAAGGTCTCCAGACCCTGGCCCTTGCTCTTCTTGGCCGTGTTGCGGACCAGGACGTCATCCTGCACGCTCGAGAGGCGGAAGCCGTCCAGCTTGCTGTGCACGGCGCGGTTCTCCATCACGTGGCAGCGGTCGCTCGAGAAGAGCATGAATCCGTCTAGCTTCGAGTTGGCGGCAAGGTTGTCCATCGCCAGGCCGTCGTCGGATGAGGAGAAGATGATCCCGCTCTCCTGGGCCCGCGATGAGCGGTTCCGCAGCAGGCGGGCGTAGTCGCTGTTGACCACGGTGATCCCGTTGGCCCCGGCCTTGATGACGACGTTCTCGATCAGCAGGGTGTTGTCGGCCGAGGACACGGCAATCCCGGCCTGGCCCGGCCGCGTGACGCGGTTTCCCTGAACGTGGTTGCGAGCCGCCCCGAACACCGAGATCCCGTCGTTCTCAGCCCTGTCCAGCTTGTTCTCGATGACCAGGTTGTCGGGTCCCCCGGAGATCGCGATCCCTCGATTGCACTCCTTCACCCGGTTGCCCCTCACCACGTTGAACGCACCGCCCACGCCGATCCCGTCGTTCTGGCAGTCGGAGATGTCGTTCCCTTGCACTACGCTGCGGCTCGACGGGAGCGAGATGCCGGCGCCCGCTGCGCCGCGCACCGAGTTCTTCTCGATGCGGATCGCCGAGCCGGCCGAGGTTGCGATGCCCGTCAGCGCGGGATTGATGACCGAGCACCGGTTCACCAGGACATCCTGAGAGTTGGAGATGAGGATGCCGAAGGCCGTCGCGTTCCGCACGGCGAGGCGTTCCAGGATGACGCCGGTGCAGTTCTGCAGCTCGATGCCGTTCCCGGCCGCGGACGGGACGATCGCGCAGCCGGGTTTGCCCCGCAGCACGAGGTTGGTCTTGCCGTTGATCAGGACCATGTCCCAGTTGCCCTTCGCCACCACGATCTCGTCCCCGGCTCCGGCGGCGTTGACCGCCGCCTGGATGGTGGGGTGGTCCTGAGGCACGCGTATGACCGCGGCCGTCGCGGCCGCGGCGGCGAGAGGGAAGAGGACGAGCGAGAGGAGCGCGGCGCGGGAGAACATGGGAGGACTCCGTACCAGAGTGGGAGGGTGCTGAATCCGAACGCGTGCATCGTACCTGGAAAACCCGGTGCCGCCGCGGCGCATGCCGGCGCTGACCCTCTGGTGTGCGGGCTGTTCGAGGCGAGGGCCCAGCGCTTCCGCGGAACCGCGCGTCTCAGAAGTGGTTGTCGACCAGAAGGAGGCCGCTGCCGCCGGAGACGACCAGGCTCAGGTCCTTGCACTTCTTCGCCGTGTTCCGGACCAGGACGGCATCCACCGCGTTCGTCAGGTAGAAGCCGTTTCTCCTGCTCCGCACGGCGCGGTTCTCCATCACGTGGCAACGTTCGCTCGACAGGAGGATGAGTCCCTCTTGCTTCGAGCTGGAGGCGAGGTTGTCCATCACCAGGCCGTCGTCGGACGAGGAGAGGGCGATCCCGCACCAGGTTGCCCGCGACGAGCGGTTCCGCAGCAGGCGGGCGGAATCGCTGCTGATCACGAGGATCCCGTAGGCGCCGGCCCTGAGGACGACGTTCTCCATCAGCAGGGTGTTGTCGGCGTTGGAGACCCCGATTCCCTACGGCGTCAATCGGCGGTTGGCCTGCACAAGTCCATAACCTGCAGTAGGTTGG
>DYJB01000153.1 GCA_020723365.1 Candidatus Aquidulcis sp.
CTCTGTCACCGCCACCCCATATGCGACGATGACCAGCGCCAGAGAGCTCACACCGATCGGAACGGCCGAAAGCAGGTCCAGCCAGACGCCGCCCACGACACCCAGGATCATGGCCTCCTGCCATCGTCCGGTGAGGGCCCAGGCGACAATGGCGAGGAGCACCAGGTCGGCCTGACCGTCGAGCAGCCGCACCTGTGAGAAGACGGCCGATTGCAGGATCGCCAGCAGGACCAGGAGGGGGACGCCCAACGCGTAGGCCATCGGCTAGGGGCTACGACCCACCAGCTTCCACCGGGAGCGGCTGGAAGCTGGTGATGATGAGAACGATCTCCAGATCCTCGAAGTCGACGCCAGGCTGGAGAACGGCCTGCTGGAACAGCTCGAAGTCACGCGTGCGCACGCTCGACACCTGCCCGACCAGGATATCCGGAGGATAGCCGCCGCCAAGCCCTGAGGTCAGGACCAGCTCGCCGGGAGCGACGTCGATCCCCTGGCTGATCTGGTCCATCCAGAGTTCGCCGTTGGCCTGGGCGACGGTCACGCCGTCTGCCCGTGAGTCTTGCAGACGAACATTAACGGCGGATTGGGGGTCGGTGATGAGTTGGACGCGGGCGGCGGTCGGGAAGGCCTCCACGATGCGCCCGACGAGACCGCGCTCGGTCACCACCGGCATGCCGCGGGCGACGCCGTCATCCGTGCCGCTGCCGACCCAGATCGATCGCAAGTAGGGGCTGACATCGCGCCCGATGACGTTGGCGGCCAGGTAGCGGTTATCGGGCTGGGAGCGGGCGTAGTTGAGCAGTCCGCCCAGGATCTCGGCCTCGGCCGCCTGCTCGCGCAGCGTAACAACCTCGCGCTGCAGGCGGGCAACCTCCGACTGGAGTTCGGCGTTCTGCTGCCTCAGGCTGACGACGTCACCAGGGGCCGCCAGCAGGTTGCGCAGCGCCGTGGCGCGGACCGCGATCCACTCCTGGGCGGCGGCCACCGGCCTCATGGCCGTCCCCTGCAAGGCGGTGAGGAATCCGGAAAGGGACAGCACCAGCAGCGCCAGGCTCGCCAGCACCAGGATGGCGGCCAGTAGATTGCGAGGAGAGGGAGGTCTCATGCCAGCAGGCCCGCGCCGGGAAGCGTCAGGAGGCGCCCCGGTCGAGGCTGGTCAGGAACTGCTTGTTCGTGTCCAGGTCCTCGAGGATCGACCCGGCGCCGCGCACGACGCAGGTCAACGGGTCGGCGGCCACCCAGACGCGCATCTTGAGCTCGGTGGACAGCCGCTCCGAGAGCCCCAGCAGCTGTGAGCCGCCCCCCGCCAGACAGATGCCGGCCTCCATCAGGTCGGCGATCAGCTCCGGGGGGATTTCATCGATGGCGTCCCGGATGGTGTCGATGATCGTGCGCACGGAGCCGGAGAGCGCCTCACGGATCTCGACCGATGAGACCTCGACCGCCTCCGGGAGTCCGGAAACGAGGTTGCGGCCGCGGACCGCGATGGTCTTCTCTTCCTTGAGGGGGTAGGCGGAGCCGACGGCAATCTTGACGCGTTCGGCCATGCGCTCGCCCGTCAGCAGGTTGTACTTGTTGCGGATGTAGGCGACGATGTCCTGGTCCATCTCGTCGCCGGCGACGCGCAGCGAGCGCGAGACCACGATGCCGCCCATCGAGAACACGGCCAGCTCGGTCGTCCCGCCGCCGATGTCGACGATCATGGAGCCGCGCACCTCGCCGACGGGCAGGCCGGCGCCCAGCGCGCCGGCAGTCGGCTCCTCGATCAGGTACGCCTCGCGCGCCCCGGCCGCCATCGTGGCGTCATAGACGGCGCGCTTCTCGACCTCGGTGGCGCCGCTGGGGATGCCGACCACGACGCGCGGACGCGGCACGGGCACGATGCTCTGCTCGTGAGCCTTGCCGATGAAGTACTCGAGCATGGCCTCGGTGATGTCGAACTCGGAGATCACGCCGTCTTTGAGGGGCCGCAGGGCGACCACATTGGCCGGCGTGCGCCCGACCATCTCCTTGGCTTCCGCCCCGATGGCCAGCGGCCGCTTGCTCTTCTTCTCGATGGCCACCCAGGACGGCTCATTGATCACGATGCCCTTGCCGCGCACCATGACCAGCGTGTTGGCCGTGCCCAGATCGATGCCGATATCGAGAGAGAACAGGCCGAGCAGCCAGTTCAACGGGTTGAAAGCCAACGGGGAGGTCCTCCTGGGTGGTGATGGCCCGCGGCCAGGGCCTAGCTTGCGCTCGCCCCGCGCCAGGCGCTATCCCGGCGGGACAAAAGGCGATTATAGCATAGCGCCTCGCGCCGGAAGCTTGGCGGCGGGTGAGAGCGCGCCCGCGGAGCGTATAATCCGGCGCTGTGGATGTGTTTGAAGCGGTGCAGATGGCGACCCGGCGGGCCGGGCTCGTACCTCGCGGCGAGCGGATCGCGGTGGCCGTCTCGGGCGGCGCCGACAGCACTTGCCTGCTCGACTGCCTGCACCGCCTCGGGCTGCCTCTGGTAGTGGCCCATTTCGATCACGGCCTGCGGCCGAGCTCCTGGTCGGATGCACGCAAGGTCCTGCGCCTGGCGGCGAAGTTGCGGCTGCCGGCCATCGCCGGCCGGGCTCACGGGCTGAAGGCGCGGGGCGGGTCGCTGGAGAACGCCGCCCGCATTGCGCGCTACCGCTTCCTGGGCGACTGTGCGCGCAGGAGCGGGAGCCGCGTGCTGGCCGTCGGTCACACCCAGGACGACCAGGCCGAGACGGTCTTGCTCCACCTGCTGCGCGGCGCGGGGTCAGGCGGCCTGCGCGGGATGCGCCCGGAGACCACCCTGGATCGGATCACCGGCGAGACGGCCGATGCGGGCATCCGCGTCGTGCGCCCCCTGCTGGGAGTCCCGCGTGCCGCCACCGAGGCCTGGTGCCGGGCGCAGCGAATCCCGGCGCTTCACGATCCCAGCAACGACGATCCCGCCATCTTGCGCAACCGGATCCGAGCCGAGCTCCTGCCGCTCATGGGGACCTACAACCCGTCGATCCGCCCGGCGCTGGCGCGCATGGCCGACGTGCTGTTGGCCGAAGCGGAGGCGGTCGAGGCGGTGGCGGAAGCCTTCGCCCCGGCGGTCGTTCGGCCGCTGGGCGATGGGCGGCTGGGGGTCGAACCGGGGGAGATGGCAGCGCTGCCCCTCGGGATGCAGCGCGTCATCGTGCGCTGGATCCTCACCCGGCTTGCCGCCGAACGCGGCGGGATCGGATTCGAGGGCGTCGAGCGCGCCCGCCAGGCGGTTGGCGTGACCGAGCGCACCTCCCTGCCGGGCGCGCTTGATATAGTCACGGAAGGCGGCCTGCGTGTTTTCGGCGCGGCCGCGTTCGCCAGATCCCTTGCGGAGTTCCCTCAATTTCTCGGCCAGCAGACCGTGACGTTCCGGGCTCCGCAGCGATTGGCGCTGAACGCGGGTTGGTCGATCGAGGTTGGTCGCGAGCAGCGATCGGACGACTCGGCACACGACGCCGACCTTGCCGGCGTGATTCGGCTGGATGCGGATGCCCTCGGCCCAGAGTTCGAGATCTCCGCGGCGCGGCGCGGCGAGCGGATGACCCCCTTCGCCGGCGCAGGGAGCACGACGGTACGTGGTCTGCTCCAGCAGGCCAAGATCCCAGCCCGGGCGCGGGACGCTTGGCCGGTGATCCGGCAGGGTGGGGCGATCATCTGGTTGGTGGGCATCCGCCGCGCCGAGGGCGCCCGGATCAGCAAGCAGACCCGGCGAGTGATTCGCATGCGCCTGGCAGGACCGGATCCGGCCTGACCCCGGCAGGTGTGGCCACCCAGTGGCTGAGGAACGGTTCCCAGGCCAGCGCTGGGCGCCGCAGCAGGGCGGCCGCAGGAGACCCGAGCTTGACTCGCCTCCCCGGACATTGCTAGAATGCTCCCAAGTTCTTGGGCACGCGACAATCGAATACGGGAGACCAGCGTATGGGTCTCGGCCCTCGGCCGAGACAACGAGGCGGAGGTTCCCTGCCGGGAGGCAGGGCTAACCCGGGATCGTTCCGGGGAAAATCGAGCTATCAGCGGAAGCCTCCGGAGCTAGCCACAAGCTCCTCTCTCCCTTCCAGAGAACTGCGGAGCGAAATCCGCCGGGTGACCGGCGGGACAAGCGCTGCAGCGTGGCCAGGCGCACACCCGGTTCGTGCGCGCCTGACGGCCTAGGAAGGGCGCTGGCCTGTATGCAGGGCGCGCCCGGCGTGCCCTTTTTGTTTTCCCGGGAGCGGAGCCGCCGCCCGGGGCCGGGCCGCAGCGAGAGCGACAAGCCAAGGAGAGCAGCGATGGCGCACGAGATCGAACGCAGAGTGGTGGAGGACAACGTCAGGTTCGTCTGCCTGCAGTTCACGGATGTCACCGGCGCGGTGAAAAGCGTCGACATTCCCGCCTCCCAGCTTGGCCGGGCGTTGGAGGACGGCGTCTGGTTCGACGGTTCATCGGTGGAAGGCTTCGCCCGCATCCAGGAGAGCGACATGCGCCTGATCCTGGATCCGGAGACGTATGCCGTCCTGCCCTGGAGCCAGCCGGAGCGGCGCCGGGCGCGCGTGTTCTGCGATATCTACCGCCCGGATGGGGAGCCGTTCGCCGGAGACCCGCGCGGCGTGCTCAAGCGCGTGCTCAGGCGCCTGGAGGGGCGCGGCTGGCACTACAACGTAGGCCCGGAGCCGGAGTTCTTCCTGCTGCGCCGCAACGGCCCCGAAAGCATCCATCCCGTCCCCCACGATATCGGGGGCTACTTCGACTTCTCGGCCTCCGATGAGGCGCAGCGCGTGCGCGGCGAGCTGATGCTGGCGCTGGCCGGCATGGGGCTCGAGGTGGAGATGGGCCACCACGAGGTGGCGCTGGGGCAACACGAGATCGACTTCCGTTTCGCCGACGCGCTGCACACGGCCGACAATGTCGTCACGCTCAAGTACACCGTCAAGGCGCTGGCCGCCCAGCACGGGCTGATCGCCACCTTCATGCCCAAGCCGATCTTCGGCATCAATGGCTCGGGGATGCACTGCCACCAGTCGATCTTCGACGGCCAGGGCAAGAACCTGTTCTACGATGCCAAGGATGAGTTCAACCTCTCGGCGATGGCCTACGCCTTCATCGCCGGACAGCTGGCGCACGCGCGCGGGCTGGCCGGGGTCGTGGCGCCGACCGTCAACTCGTACAAGCGCATCGTTCCGGGCTATGAGGCGCCGGTGTACGTGTGCTGGGCGCAGATCAACCGCTCGGCGATGATCCGCATCCCGCGCATGACCTCCGGGCGCGAGAAATCGGTGCGCGCCGAGCTGCGCTGCCCCGACCCGTCCTGCAACCCCTACCTGGCCTTCGCCGCCATCCTGGCGGCCGGCCTGGACGGGATCGACAGGAAGATGCCCTGCCCGGCGCCGGTCAACAACGTGAACATCTACGAGATGGAAGCCGAGGAGCTGGACAAGCTGGGCGTGCGGCAGCTGCCCGGCTCGCTGCCCGAGGCGCTGCGCGAGCTGGCGGCGGATGCGGTCCTGGTCGAAGCGCTCGGCCCGGAGGCCTATGACGCCTTCCATCGCGCCAAGCAGGCGGAGTGGGACAGCTACCGTGTTCGGGTGATGGATTGGGAGGTGGAGACCTACCTGGAGACCGCCTGACGCCGGCTACTCGTCAGGGGCAGGCGGCTCCGCCGGCCGAAGGGCGTGCTCGCCTTCGGCCGGCGGATTCATTCTCTCTCGGACGCGATCCCAGGTGCGGCAGAAGGAGCAAGCGCTCCCGGAGGTCGTCGGCTGGCCGCAGTTGGGGCACGGGCGAAGTTCGGGAGTCTGGCGGGGGCCGGCTTCCAGGAAGCCGCTCTGGCGCGCCTGCAGGAACGAGAGGTAGAACGACAGCTTGATGCCCGGACGCTCCGTCTCCATCTGGTTGAGGACTTCCTTGTAGTAGATGGAGGTCGATCCCTCGGCGTGGGGGCATTCGTCGTAGACGTACTCGATGCCCTGCAGCAGGGCGTAGGCGGCGGTCTCGCGTTCGTACAGACGGCAGAACGGCTTGACCTTGCGCACGAAGCCCGGCTCCGCATCCAGCACTGGGCTCTGGCGCGCCAGGTAGCCGGTGGCCCACGTCAGTGTGTTTCCGAACAGCACAGACACCTCATCGTCGAGGTTGTGCCCCGTGGCCAGCACGGCATAGCCGAGATCGCGTGCCAGCCGGTTCATGATGTGGCGCTTGGTCAGGCCGCAGACGGAGCAGGGTTTGTGGGCGTTGTGGTTGGACAGGCGGGCGGCGATGGGGATCGGGGCGCCGAGTTCGGCGGGCACGTTGACGACGTGCAGCTTCAGCCCCCGGGCGTCGGCGTAGGCAGCCGCCAGGCGGTGAGAGGCGGCCGAGTACCCGGTGCCGCCGTCGATGCCGAGGTCGATGTACAGCCCATCCGCCTGGTAGCCCAGGCGCTGCAGGACGTCCCACAGGCCGAGCGACTCCTTGCCGCCGGACACGGCGACGAGGATTCGCTCCTC
>DYJB01000154.1 GCA_020723365.1 Candidatus Aquidulcis sp.
GAAGGGCTGCGCCTGGCGCTCGAACTGGCCGCCGAGCTGCGCGCCCACGTCCAGGGCATCTACCTGATGCCGCCTTTCGGACGCTACGACCTGGCAGCTGAGATCCTGGAAGCCATCAAGCGGACGGCCGCTTCGGCGTAGGCGAACCTGGAGAGACAGCTCAAGCATTGAGGCGAAGATGAGCAGCGACCTGGCGAGCATGGAGTGCAAGCCGTGCAAGGGCGGCATACCGCCGATGGCCGAGCCCGAACTCTCCGAGTGGTTGCACCGACTCGGAGGCGGCTGGCGGCTCGTCGAAGGACATCACCTGGAGAAGGCCTACCGCTTCAAGGACTTCCGCCAGGCATTGGCCTTCACCAACCGCGTGGGCGAGCTGTCCGAGTCTGTCGGCCACCACCCCGACATCCACCTGGCGTGGGGCAAGGTGGGGGTGACGGTGTGGACGCATAAGATCGGCGGGTTGAGCGAGACGGACTTCGTCTTCGCTGCCCACTGCGACGCGCTGGCGCAGGCCGCCAGCAGCTACGACCAGCGACACGCAGCCGGCGGCTAGCTGCTAGCCGCCAGCTGCGGATCGCCTCTCGCCCCTTGCCCCTTCCCGGGCTCAATCCGCTCGCATGCCCTCAGGTCAGGTGGACCTCGAAGAAGCTGCGGCGCATGTGTCCGGCCAGCAAGCGCACCTCGGGGTGCGCCCGGGCGAAGGCCTCCAGACGAGGCCCGTGCGGCCCCAGGACGATCCCGTTCAGCCACGCTGGTGTGACATCGAACTCGGCATTCAGGGGCAGCGCGTCTCCGCACTGGAAGATCCAGCCGTCGCCGGTCTGGATGGCGACACCGCAGTGGCCGCGGGTATGTCCGAAAAGGGGAACAAGATACAGTCGAGGCGTGAAGGGCAGGCGGATGGCACCGAAGCCGAACCAGTCGGCGTCGATCTGCTCATAGAGTCGCCACGCCGGGTCGTGGGCAGCGTCGAACCGATCGTAGGCCAGCTCGATCCACGAACGAGGGCGCAGGAACGCTTCATGCTCAAGGCGGTGGACGTGGATCTGAGCATGAGGGAAATCCGGCAGCCCTCCGGCGTGGTCGAAATGCAGGTGGGTTAGGACGATGTGGCGTACGTCGCCGGCGGCAATGCCTCGCCGCGCCAGCTGGCGCACGGCGGTTGTCTCCGGATCACGCCGCAAGCCGAAATCGAGGGCGAACAGGCGCACGATCCAGTAGGGGTGCTCGTGGTCGTGCAGGCCGACGCCGGTGTCCACCAGCACGACGCCCTGATCGGTGTCGACCGCCAGGCACGTCCCGCCCACCTCCCAGCGCGGAAACCAGGGCCGCATCGGCGCACAGTCCATGGCAAGGATGCTCATGGCCGACGGCTTCCGCCAGGCGGACAGCCTCCTCTCCCATCGGCGGGTCGGGGGATCTTCGCTGCCCAACAGGAGGCTATGCCCGCGCGGCTGACCGCTGGTTGACGGGTGCAACGGCATGGGCTGAGAAAGGGGAGTGGGGCTCGCGCCGACTCAGGGAATGTCGTAGGTCGTTTCGCAGCTCTGGGCCGTGTCCGTGCCTGAGCCGCCGTAGCAGATGTCATTGGCCTGGTTGCCGTCCAGCGCATCGTCTCCGCCGCCGCCCACCAGCACGTCATTGCCCTGGTTGCCCTGAAGGTCGTCGTTGCCGCCGCCGGACACGATGCAGTCATTCCCCTGCCGGCCGCGGATGGTATCGGCTCCCGCGCTTCCCAGGATCAGTTCACTGGCGGCGGTGCCATCGAAGGTCCCGCTGCCGACGGTCAGCGTTGTCAGCCCGGCAGCGATCGAGGCGCACTCCGGCGGCGCCAGCTGCCGGACTGTAACCGGGTGATTGCTGACACCGATGCGCGTCGCCGGCACGGAGTTGGCGGCCGCCATGGCCGTGACGGCGCCCAGCGCCGTCAGGCTCAGGACCATAACCGCCAGTCCGCGGGCCGGCCGGAGCGCTCTCATGCGCCTGGCTCCCGGTGGTCGTCTGTCGAAACGGGCTTCCCAGCCTGCTCAGAGGTCGGCGCGATCGCTTCAACCGTCGGAACAGGTGCTTCGGGCACCGCCAGCCGGAAGGCGTACAACGTCTCGCCCGTGGGCACGAAGAAGTCGTAGGCCGCTTCCTTCGCCACCCAGTGGATCAGCCGGCCGTGCTTCTCGGCCACGCGCGCCAGGTCGTCCAGGCTGGCGACGTCGACGGTCGCCCCGCCGATCTCGAACGCCTGCGGTCGCATGGCCACCAGCTGGGCACCATACTTGAGCTGGATGGCGACAAGCGGGTCGCGGCGCACGGAGCGCAGGTAGATCCACGTCAGCAGCCCGAGCCCGCCCACTCCGAGCAGCAGCAGAACACCCGAGATCCAACGAGCGGCACGCACGGTCGGCGAGACGCCGAGGATCGTCAGGCGGTTGGGGGCCGGAACGGTCGTCTCGACGGCCGCATCCTTGCGCGGCGCCAGTGGATCGCCCTCCCCCAGGGCCGGATCCTGCGGCGCCAGCTGGAGCTGCAGGTCGTCGATCATGAACTTGAGCTCAGGTTCGAAGGTGGTGGTCAGCGGCAGACCGGCCACCACCCCCTCCACCTGCACCACGGGCTGCACGGATACGGTGTAGTAGGGCCGGGTGACCCCCGTGCGCTCTTCGAGCGCCTCCAGGTAGCCGGAGATCACGCCCAGGTTGAGGATCCCGCTCGCCCGGGCCGTCGCCCCCTCGAAGGGCTGCGGCTCCTGGAGCACCAGACGGCGTGTCCAACCATTGATGTCGCTCACCTCGACCGCCAGCGACGTGGTCCCGGTGATCGACGACGGCGAGTCGGAGGTGAAGGAGTAGTCGAAGGCCAGGCTCAAGCGCCGGGTGAGCTTGAGGTAGGTCGGCTGCCCGGTCCGCAGCACGGAGTCCCCGAACACCTCGCTCGGGACGCGCCCGCTGTACTGGAAGGCGCCGCTGTGCGCGTACGGATAGACCCTATCGGCGGCCCGGCTCAACGGGCGAGACCAGGCCGGCAGGGCCAGCAGGAATCCCAGCAGGGCCATCAGGCCCAGCAGGAAGACGATGAACTGGAGGCTGGAGGCGCTCTCCGCCCAGCCGCTCAGCCAGGTATCCACCCGGCCGGGCGGGCCCTTGGCGGGCGCCGAGTCACGCGAAGGCCAAACCATCGATACCACCAGAAAGCTGATCACCAGCGCCAGCAAGCCCATCACCGGCGGCAGTCGCAGCCAGGTTAGAAGCGATCCCACCCGGGGCAGATGGATCCACGCCTTGCCCAGGATCTCGCCGGGGGCAGGATGGTACGAGTCGGTCCAGTCGTTGGCGTCGCCCTGCAGCGTGTAGGTCCCGTTGTCGGCCTCGAGGATGCGGTGGATCACCGGGCCGACGGTCGGGTGCTGGTAGGTGACGATGTCGCCCACCTGGTAGCTTTCGGCGGAGCGGGCGATCACCAGGTCGCCTCGGCGCAGCGTCGGCTCCATCGAGGCGCCGGCCACGATGACGTAGGCGGAACGGCCGCCGGCCACCGTCGGGGCGAAGGTCAGCCAGAAGGCCCCCATCGCCACGACGAGCAGCGCCGTCCACAATCCTGTCCGCCACGGGCTGCGTGCCATTGCGCCCTCCGGCAAGTGGCGAGACCCGGCCCGTTCGGCGGGGTCTCGCCATCTTATCCGAAGACGGGCTCCGATGCGACTACTCGGCGGCGACGACGCGCAGGCTCGCCGCCGTCAGCGCCGGCTGCGAAACGGCGCAGGTCACCGAACCGGCGGCGTTGACGCAGGTGGACCAGGTCGCCCCATCCATCGTGATGCGCACGTCGCCGGCCGAGACCGGGAGGATATCAAACGTCACGGTCTGGATGTTGGCCGGGTTGGCGGCATTCAGCGCGTAGTGGATGTTGCTGATGTCGTAGCCGCTGATGGCTCCCGACCCGTCGCCGGCGGACGAGGCCGGCACGGTGTTGGCGGCGGCGAAGCCGTACACGGCCACCGACAGGATGAGGACCAGCATAATGGCGAAGAGAGTCCTCGGGCGGAGAAGATGGATCATGGCGTCCTCCTTGGTATGTATCCCGCCTGCACCTGCTCAGGCAGGGCAAGCTTCCGGTTTGGGCGCATTCCAGCGCCGACTTGATGCTACGCCAACGGGGCTTGTGGGAGCCTTTCAGTCGGCTTTCCGGCCCCCGGAGACTGTGAGCTCCGGGCCGGACGGTGGCCAGGCTCATGTCAATGCAGGACGCCAGATATGGCCCCGGACGCCCCCTGAGGCCGGATATCTGTCAGCTTGCCGCCGGCTTGCACTTGGCGGGGTTGCACGAAGCTTGCCGGGCCGCCGGGTGTCTCCGGCGCTCGCCGGGAGGTATAATCCACCCTGAGGACGAACAGGATGACGGGTCGGCCGATGTCCATGCGCGGGCTGCCGGCGCCGGTGGAGCGAGGTCCATCGGTCCGGTGTGGCCGCGCCTGACGGCGGCCGCGCCCCGGCAGCCAGCGCCGCCAGCCTCGGGCGCGGCCCCGGCGGCCGTCCAGGGCCCGCCGGCCTCGGGCTGGCGGTTTTCGTTCCGCCGCGAGCCGCATGCTACAATCGCCGCGCTCCCCGCCCGGCGCCACGAGGAACTCGATGACCGACACCATTCATGTCTCCGTCGCCTGGCCCTACGCCAATGGCGACCTGCACGTCGGGCACTTGGCCGGGGCCTACCTGCCGGCCGATATCTTCGCCCGCTACCACCGCCTGAAGGGCAGCCGGGTCCTGATGGTTTCGGGCTCGGACTCGCACGGCACGCCCATCACGGTCGAGGCCGACAAGCGCGGCCAGACGCCGCGCCAGGTCTTCGAGCACTACCACCGCCGCTTCCTGGAAACGCAGCAGGCGATCGGGATCAGCTACGACCTGTTCACGCACACCGACACCGAGAACCATCACCGCATCGCCCAGGACTTCTTCCGCGCGCTGCAGCGCAACGAGTACCTGTACCGGGACACGCAGCGC
This sequence comes from Candidatus Aquidulcis sp., assembly GCA_020723365.1. Taxonomy (GTDB): domain Bacteria; phylum Chloroflexota; class Anaerolineae; order Anaerolineales; family E44-bin32; genus DYJB01. Next base: position 4,992 of record DYJB01000154.1, read on the forward strand.
CAGCTCTACTCGGAGAGCGAGAAGCGCTTCCTGCCGGACCGCTATGTCGAGGGCACCTGCCCGATCTGCGGCTACGACGGGGCGCGCGGCGACCAGTGCGACCGGTGCGGCAGCCTGCTCGACGCCCTCGATCTGATCAACCCGCGCAGCAAGACCGACGGCTCGCCGCCCATCATCCGCGAGACCGAGCACTTCTTCCTCGACTTGGGCGCCTTCGCCGACCGCCTGCTGCCCTACCTGGAGGCGCACGCCGACCGATGGCGCCCGAACGTCGTGCGCTTCACGCGCAACTACATCGAGGGCGGCCTGAAGGGCCGTCCGGTGACGCGCGACATCGAGTGGGGCATCCCCGTGCCGCACGAAGGCTGGGAGCAGAAGCGGCTGTACGTGTGGTTTGAAGCCGTCATGGGCTACTTCACCGCCTCGGTCGAGTGGGCCCACAACAGCGGCCGGCCGGAGGCGTGGAAGGACTGGTGGTACGACCCGCAGGCCCGCATCTACAACTTCATCGGCAAGGACAACATCCCCTTCCACACCGTCATCTGGCAGGCCGAACTGCTGGGCGTCGACCGCATCTACGACGACGATGCCTCGCGCCACCTCAACCTGCCCTTCGACGTGCCGGCCAACGAGTTCATGAACGTCGAGGGGCAGAAGTTCAGCAAGAGCCGCAACTGGGCCGTCTGGCTGCCGGATATCCTGTCGCGCTACGACCCGGATCCCATCCGCTACTACGTCACCTGTGTGATGCCCGAATCGCACGACAGCGACTTCTCGTGGGCCGATTTCGTCCGGCGCAATAACGACGAGCTGGTGGCCACCTGGGGCAACCTGGCCAACCGCGTGCTCTCCTTCGCCTACAAACACTGGGAGGGCGTCGTGCCCGATCCCGGGGACCTGCGGCCGATCGACCGCGAACTGCTGGCGCTCATCGAGACCGGTTTTCAGACCGTCGGGGAGCACCTGGAAGCCGTGCGGCTGCGGGCCGCGCTGGGGGAGGCGATCGGGCTGGCCCGGCAGGTCAACGTCTACCTCGACCGGGCGCCGTGGTTCAGCATCGTCAAGCAGGACAAGGCCGCCGCGGCCACGACGGTCTACACGGCGTTGCGCGCCATCGACAACCTGAAGGTGCTGCTGGCGCCGTTCCTGCCCTTCACCAGCGAGCGCCTGAACCTGCTGCTCGGCTACCAGCAGCCGATCTTCGGCGACATCCAGATCGCCTCCTTTGCCGAGGAGGCGCGCACGCACGAAGCGCTGGTGTACGACGCCAGCCGCGCCGCCGGTCGCTGGGCGCCGGGCGATCTGCGGCCGGGGCAGCGCCTCCAGCCGCCGGCGCCGCTCTACAAGAAGCTCGACGACTCGATCGTCGAGCAGGAGCGGGCCCGCCTGGGGCAGCCCCTCGACTAATCCCCGTCACGCGGTGGGGCGGCGCATGCGCCGCCCCACCGTCGTCTTTTCCCTTGTCGCCTGAGCTCGGGAATTACACGACCGGCGCCGCCG
>DYJB01000155.1:0-288 GCA_020723365.1 Candidatus Aquidulcis sp.
GAGCCCCGGGATGTCCGAGGAGGGCAACGGCGGTGGCGATCATGGCCTGATCTCAAAGGCTCCCCGGTCGCAGACCGATCTCCCGTCTCCGTCACCGTCGGCCGGTCGCGCGGCGCGAAGGATGTCCAGAGGCGGGCAAGCGGTGTTGCCGCCGCTGTCAATCGCCGGGCTTCCCACTCCTGGCGCCATGTCCCAGGCGGTGCTGAAAAACTGACTCACCAGCCCCGGATCGGCGCACAGGTCGTGGCCGCCGGACAGGACGTCGCTGCCGGCCACCCCGCACTCGAC
>DYJB01000155.1:298-6445 GCA_020723365.1 Candidatus Aquidulcis sp.
ACTCGACGTTCTTGACGCCCTGTAGCAGGTTGTAGTCTGAGTCCATGCGCAGCCCGGAACACTCCTCCCCGTAGTACAGGTAGGTGACGTCGGTCGAGTCGAAGTAGTCGTCGTCGCCGACGAAGACGCTGTTGCGCACGATCAGGCGTTCGCTGCCGGTGCAGGCCGAACCCTCGCGCACACCGCCCATCAGCAGCCCGTCCCCCTGTCCGTAGACCGTGGCGTTCAGGAGGGAGATCGTCTCCCCGCCCGTGTAGAAGACGGCCAGGGCGTTGCCCAGGGCGCGGCACGGATCGACGAGGTGGGTGAAGGGCTGGCCTTCGAAGAAGGCGCAGTTGCCCAGCACAACGATGTTCTCCATCTCCGTCCCGCCAGTCACCTTGATCTGGTTCCCGGCGTTGCCTTCGGCGCGCACGCGCTTCAAGCTGATGCTCCCGCCGAGCGAGTGGTAGAGCAGGTCGAGCCCGTCGGAGGTGTTGTGCAAGAAGGCTGAGTCCTCGATGATCCAGTCACCGCCCGTCTCGCCCGTGCCCACGCCGTCCCCGTAGCCTCCGGCCTCCTGCGCCCAGCAGCCGGTCGGGTCGCCCCCGGGAAAGGTCTCGCCGCATCCGTTCCACTCGACGGTCCAGTGACGGAAGGTCAGCGTGCCTGCGTTGGCGTCCCCCAGGTCATCCCACAGGTCCCCGTCCCATCCGGCGAGCCCGTTGCCGGCGAGGCGGACGTTGTCCACCGTCCAATCCCTGAGACGTCCGGCGTGGATCCCGGTGGACGCCAGGCCGTGGATGTTGAGGTCCCACAGGTGGACGTTGGCCGAGTCTTCGGCCTGGATCCCGATCGAGGCCCAATCGCCGAAGGGCGGATTGTCGCGCTCGCAGGCCAATCCGCCAGAGTGGCCCTCGACACAATCGGAGTGATCGGTGATCTCGAAGCAGCCGAGGTCGAGATTGCTGGAGTCGGTCAAGTCGATCACCTGCCACGGCCGCCCGCTGCCCCACAGTTCGGGCGGGGCGCCGCAGCCGGAGTCCCAGCCGGCGCCCAGGATGCGCGTCGGATGGTCGGGATCGGGCCCGCTGGGTATGGGGAGCATGGTGCAGCCGAAGGAGCCGGACGCGTCGCAGTTCTCAGCTCCCGGGGCGCCGTAGCCCATCCGGTACGAGCCGGCCCCGATCACCAGCGTCTGCCCGCCGGAGAGCGCCGCTTGTCCCCCCGGCGGCAGGGCACGGAACGGGTGGTCCCACGCACACGGCTGGGCGTGTCCGCTTCCGGGGTAGGCGGCGTCGGCCAACCCGGTGCACTGCGCTGTGTCGCCTCCATCCGGGCGGACGTAGTAGACCGTCCCGCTGAGGGGCCCTGTCTGCACGCCGCCGTGCTCCGACCCGCGGATGCCTGATGGGGACGCCATTCCGGCGGGAGGCGAGCTCGTGCTCGTCGCCGGCTGCTGCGCCGCGAGCGAGCAGGCCGTGCCGCACAGGCCAAGGGCGGCGGCGATGGCGGCGCACCTCCAACGTCTCGCAGTCGAGCTCGACAACACGTGCGTTACCTCCCCGTGGCGAGGATTGCCGGTGCTCCTGCGCCCTGGCCCGGCGCCTGGCCGTCTAGTCGATCCCGATGGCGAACGTCGTCATCGCCCAGCCGCCGGTGTTGCCGGCGTTGTCACGCGCTCGGACTTTCCACAGGTAGAGCAGTCCGCACTCGGTCTGCTGGTTGACGTTCAGGGCGGTGTTGTCCACACCCCACGATCCGGCGCCGTCCCACGATCCGCCGTTGTCGTGTGAGACGTACAGCTCGACCTGATAGACGTCGATGCCGCTCGGGTCGTTTACCCCCTTCCAGTCCAGGACGATGTCCTGAAGGCAGCCCAGCATCTGGCCGTCCTTGGGAGAGGCGATGACCGGGATCGGCGGGGGTTGCGTGTCCGGGGCAGGCAGCGTGGGAACGTTGGTGGCGGGTGGGAGCACGGGCAGCGTGGCGATCATGGGCGGCGGTGTGCGAGTGGGTGTGAGGGTCGGGGCGGGAGTGGCGTCGGGTGTCATGAAGACCGAGAACCAGGTCTCATGGAACGAGCGCGTGTCGACCCGGATCGGCAAGTCGAGACCCGCTGGGACGGTCCCGGTCACGCGCCACCCCGTCTTGATGAAGTCCATTCGGCACACCCCGGGCGGGACGTTCTCGAAACGGAAGTGGCCGTTCCCCTGTGTCCGCGTGCTGAGCTTGTCCCCGCACTCGACCACCACGATGCTGACGCCGGTGAGCGACCCCTCGCCTTCGTCCAGCGCGTCACCATCGCTGTTCAGGTCGGCATACACCGCCCCTGCGATCACTGCGCCGTCCAGCACGCGGAAGCGCTTCTCCGCCGTCGCGCCGACCCCATCGTCGAGGTCGGTTGGCACAACCTCCAGCAGGTATTCGCCGGCTCCCGGCGGCGTCCAGTCAAGCTCGACGGTGAGGATGGCCAGGTAGGGATCCAGGTTGTCCGCCAGGTCGACGGTCTCCCCGTTAATGCGGACGTCTACCTGCCGCAGACCGGCGTCGCTGGCGGCGTGCCAGCGGATGGGGATGGCCTCGCCCATCTGGTATTCCGCTCCGTCCAGTGGCCGGTCGATCCAGGCGCGCGGGGCGTCGCCGTCCCCATCCTGGCCGGACCCTGCGAAGTTGCAGGCGGAGAGAAGGCAGGCCAATCCCAGAACCACGAGCCGATGCCGTCTCGTGTCCACGACTACCTCCATCGGTACATGAGCCCCAGAGGGTGGATGGTATAGGTGAGCGTGCAGTTGGCATCCTGGTCGCTCAGCGCGCCGTAATCGGTATTGGACCAGGGAAACTCCAGGTCCTCATACGCGAAGTGGGCCCAGTCTTCAAGGGAGTAGGGGCCGATCACCATCGGGGCAGTCTCGTATCCCTGCCCGCCGGCGTGGGCCAGGTAGTCGAAGTATCCCGTATCCTCGACCGTCCCGCACCAGACGTCGTCCTCGGCGCCATCGGCGTCCCACATCACGAAGTGGAACTCGATCGCCGCGCCGTCATAGACCGTCAGGCGGACGGTGTTGTTCCCTGGCCCGAAATCGCTCCACGCGCCTCCCGAGGCTGTGCGGATGTCCTCTTGCTCGAGGTCGTAGGTCGTGTTCCGGATACGCCGCGGATTGAAGAGACACCCGGAACCGAAGCCGACGCCGTGACAGCCTTCGGTCCAGAACGTCATCCAGGCCGTGGTGGTCGTCATGTAGTCCAGGTCGTCGTCAATCGTGTCGCGCACCAGCCATTCTCCGGAGCCGTAGGCCTGCAGGCTCTCGCCGCCGCAGAAGAGCAGGCAGCCATCGTCCAGGTGACTGACCTGCAGGCTCTCCAGAGTTATCTCAACCTGGGCGAACTCCGGGCAGTCGGGTTGTTCGTAGGCATACGGCTCGCTCCAGCCGGACCAGATCCCTGGCTCGGCGTGCGCCGAGACATAGGCCTCGTTCTCTTCCAGACAGGAAGGCCATGACACCGGGGCGGCCTGGGTGACCGAGCCGACTTCGACCGACTCGGTGCCCGACGGGCCGCTGACAACGACGTCGAAGAAGCTCAGGTCCGCCTGGGTATTCCCTTCGCCGGGATCCCAATCCCAGACGAGCATGTTGTCCAGCTCCTGGCAGCCCCAGAGCGTCAGCAGTGCCTCCGACGGATAGAGCTCATGTCCGCCCGGACGGACTGCGTGTGCCACGCAATCGGCCAGACTATGCGCCATGTGCACGTTGGTCGGCACGGGCGGGGGGGCGGTCGTGTAGCTTACCGGCACCAGCACCGGGAGGTCGTTGAAGTAGCTGCTCAACCGGAAGAGCACTTCCATCTGCGACCCGGTCCCGGTCAGGTCTACATTCCATTGGCTGCCCGGGTACTGGTCTTCGATGGCGCCCAACAGACTCAGGTCATCGCCCTGCCAGCCCCAACACTCCATGGCGAGTGCGATGGGGTCTTCGACGCGATGCTCGAACACCCGACGCTGCATGCCGGCCAGGAAGGGGGAAAGGTCCCAGCCGTCGCCCAGCCGCGGGAGGAAGGTGTCCTTCCCGGCGGGGATGCGCTGATACTCGGCGCCGTCAAGCGAGAGGTAGCAGTAGGCACGTTCAACGGCAGCGCTGGTCAGTAGCCGGGTCGCCTCGAACTGGAACCACGCTGCGCCGGACTCGGGGGGCTGCTGTGATTGCGGGCACGCGTCGGCGGGGATCTCGATGCTCGCCATTGGTCCTGGCGCCTCTCCCTGTCGACCGGTGGCCGCAATCTGATACAAGTACTCGCCGCCCCAGGGCACCGAGTCCTCGAACGCAAGGGAGTCGGCGCCCCCTTCGAACACTGTGCGGAAGTCCTGGTCGATTCCGCCGAGGCGTTCGAGGCGGACGGTGGCTCCGGCGTCACCGGCCTCCCAGGTGAGGCGGACGTTGCAGGCTCCGGCGTGCTCGGCCGTCAGTCCAAGCGGCGCGTCCGGCAGCCCGCCCGGCGGCGGAAGGGCCTCGGGGGCCGGGCCTGCCCGCGCCGCGTCGGGCTCGTCCCCGCCTTCGCCAAAGAAGTCGGCGGGCAAGTCGGCGGCAGGGACCTGGACGACGATCTCGGCGCCGCCTCCTCCCGCCAGGTCTCCGACTCCGGCTAGTGCTTCGACCGGGAGCCCGGACCGCTCGGCGAGCGTGGCGGCGGAGTCTCCCGGTTGAATCGGCAGCGTGATGTCCACCAGCGCCGGATCGTCATCCTGCACGCCGTCGACGATCACCGGCCGGGATCGACCCAGCACCCCGCGGCGGTCGTAGGCTCCGGCAATCAACGTGTGGGGCCCCGGGCTACGCGGTTGCCAGCGCAGGCGAAGAGTCTCGGGCAACGCCTGCTCCCCGTCGCCCGGCACCAGCACGGCCGCCTGCAATCCATCGACCCACAACTCCATACGTACGATCGGCTCGGAACTGCGCGCACGGACAAGCAGCAGCGTGCCATCCTCGACCGAGATGCGGGAACCACTGGCGGGTTGGCGAATCGAGACCCTGGGTGCCTCCACCCGTCGCGGCATCAGCCAGATCAGCAACGCCACGGCCACAATGAGCAGGGCGAGGCCGCCGAGAAAGCCCAGGCACCCCCAGGCCATCCTCCTGAGGTTGCGTGTTGCCTTCATCCCCAATGCCTCCTCACGCCAATCGTCCGAGTCCCGCGTGCCGCGATGCGAATCTCCCGGCTTGGGCGGTCGGTCCCGGTTGCACGACCGTTGGCGCCGCTACGGCGCATACTCGTACGCCCCGACATCGAAGGCTGATCCCAGGGGCCGGAAGAGGCCGGCGAAGTCGTGGGCCAGTTCCGTCGTGACCCCGGCGTCGATGGCGGGGCTACCCGGCAGCAGGTGGAAATCCAGCCCGCCCAGGTCGACGAACTGCGGGTCGGCATCCACGTTGCTGCTAAGGAAGCCCGGCCCCGGGCCGCTCCCGAACCACAGATTCGACTCGCCCCGGATGCGCGACGTGTCGCTCGAGGCGGAAAGGTACGGCTGGCCGGGAAGCATGACGACCAGGTTGTTGCGCAGCTCCATCCACAGCTCCGGGGATCCCGGGCCGCGGGCGAGGGCGCCGGTGTCGGCCCAGCCCGGGTCCACCGAGCCGACGTCATAGCAGGTGTTGTTGACTACCTCGACCACGCCGGCGCCGTCCTGTCCGCTGTTCGTCCCGCCGGCGACGTAGATGCACGAGTAGTTGGCCTCGCCGTCAGGCGGGTGCGGCCCGGCGCCGACGTGGATCAGGATGTTGTTGTAGACCCGCACCGGGCCCTGCGAGGGGTCGACGGTCGCCAGCACGATTCCATCGCACGCATCGCCGTGGATCCAGTTGTCATGGATCAGGAGGTCGTACTGGTTGAAGCCGGTGGTATCGGACGCGCCGCAGTCCGGCAGGCACAGCGGCGATGAGTGAACCTGAATGGCACGGCAGGTGCGGTTGTCGTGCAGGTCGTTCCAGCCGGCGTCGACATGCAGCGTGTCGGTGGTGAAGTACACGGCGTGGTACTGCTTGCTGGGTTGCGGCTCGGACTCGGCCGCGATGTGGTGGACGACGTTGCCGTAGAACAGGACGTGACTGGCCAGCGCCGCGGCGAAACAGCCGGTCTGCCCGTCGCCGCGCGGGCAGGAGATGTCGTTGCCGA
>DYJB01000156.1:0-1614 GCA_020723365.1 Candidatus Aquidulcis sp.
AACACCTGGCGAGCGCCTCCGCATGGGGCGAGCGTTCTGGCTAGGTGCATCCGGCAATCACCGGAATCATCGAATGATGCGGGATTTGACAGCCGGTGAGGACTTGACACGCTTTTCACTTATGACAAGTGTTGCGCTATAATCATCCCGTACCCGCAAGCAGACAGGGACGGGCGCTGTGAACGAAGCCATTGAAGCCTTCCTGCATCAGCTCCAGACCAAGCAAGGGCGGGCCAAGAACACCGTGCTCCCCTACCGCGCCGACCTGCGCCAGTTTTCGGCGGCGCTCAACGAAATTGCCGGGCGCCGGGTGGTGCTGGCCGACATAACTGGCGACCTGCTCGCGCGCTATGCTGCCTGGCTGGGCACGCAAGGCTATCGACCCGCAACCCTCTCGCGCAAGATGGCCGCCGTCCGCTCGTTCCTTGAGTCCCATGCAGTTGCTGGATCCGACTCCGTCCCTGAACTGGCCGACGCGCTGCGCCCGCCGCCCGCGCCGCGACGCCAGCCGCGCCTGCTGACCACCCAGGAAGTGGACCAACTGCTGGCCGCGCCGTCGCGATCCGGCAGCCCGCGCAGCCTGCGCGACAGTGCGCTGTTGGCCGTGTTGTATTCCACCGGCCTGCGCGCCGCGGACGCCGTCGGGCTTCGCCTTGACGACCTCGATCTGCCCGAAGGGCGGTTGCGCCGGGTCGCGGAAGACGGCGGGTGGATTCCCTTGGGATCGGCGCTGCCGGCGCTTCGCCGCTACCTCGACGAAGCCCGCCCGCAGCTGGTTCGCGACACCGATATCTCGGCCGTCTTCGTCAATCAGCGCGGCAAGCCGCTCAGCCGGCAGGGGCTATGGCTGATCGTCAAACACTGGGCCGAGGCCACCGGGCTGGGCGACAAGGTCTCCCCGCACAGCCTGAGGCACGCTCTGATCCAGCACATGCTCGCCGGCGGCAAGTCGCGGCGGGATATCCAGCACGTCCTGGGCCTGCGCAGCCCGAACGCCATCCGCGCCACGCTCAAGGAGCCTGTCGCATGACCATGCCGACGCGCCCCCCGGAGGTGTTGGAGCCGGAGGTCATTGACCGCGCCGCCTCCGCCGTACGCTCGCGCGCCGCGTTGAAGCCGCGCCTCGGGCTGATCCTGGGCTCGGGCCTGGGTGGCCTGGCGGACTCGATCACCGGCGCCACCGTTGTGCCGTATGCCGAGATCCCCGGCTGGCCGGTCCCGACGGTGGAGGGTCATGCGGGGCGGCTGCTGCTGGGTACGTTGGAAGGCGTGCCCGTGGCCGTCATGCAGGGGCGGGTGCACTTCTACGAGGGGATCCCGATGCCGTACGTCGGGCTTCCGGTGCGCGTGCTGCAGGCGTTGGGGATCGAGAGCCTGATCGTCACGAACGCCGCCGGGGCGGTCCATCCGGACTTCGTCCCGGGGGACATCATGCTGATCACTGATCACATCAACCTGCTCGGCATGGCGGGGGTCAGCCCGCTGCGCGGCCCCAACCTGGATCGCTTCGGCCCGCGCTTCCCGGATATGAGCCAGGCCTACGATCGCGGGCTGATGGAGCTTGCCCGCGCGGCGGCGCGGTCCGAGGGGCTGGCGCTGCGCGAGGGCGTCTAC
>DYJB01000156.1:1624-6382 GCA_020723365.1 Candidatus Aquidulcis sp.
GCCGACCTTCGCTTCCTGCGTGGCATCGGGGTCGACGCCGTCGGGATGTCGACCGTCCCCGAAGTGATCGTGGCCCGCCACGGGGGAACCCGCGTCCTGGGCCTCTCGGGCATCAGCAACAAGGCCAACCTGGACGGCAACACCGAGACGACGCATGCCGAGGTGCTTGCCGCCGGGCAGGTGATCGTCCCCAAACTGACAGCCCTGATCCGCAGCATCCTGCGCGGCATGGGCACGGGTGGCGGATGACGGAAGTGCTCCTCTTCATCGAGGAGTATCAGACCTGGATCTACCTGGCGCTGGCGGTAGCCATCCTGGCCTACCTGAGGGTGACCTGGCGCTGGTATCGCTCGCGGCGGGCGACGATCTTCTCGCTCGAGCGCGAGCACGCCACGGCCCACCTGACGCGGGCCGCCACGCTGCTCGGGCTGGCCCTCGTCCTACTCCTCGGAACCTTCGCCGCAACGACGTTCCTGGGTCCGGCTGTGCCCGCCAGCGAGCGGCCGACACCCCTGCCGACCGTATCGCTGCTGGCGACGGCGACGTTTGTCCCGGCCGAGGGCGACCAGGCCGTTACCACTGCCACGCCGCTGCCGACGGTCGTCGTGGACAGCGCCGGGTGCGCCAACCCTCAGGCGACCATCACCTCGCCTCAGACGGGGGAGTCGCTCACCGGCATCATCGAGATCACCGGCACGGCGGAGATTCCCAACTTCGCCTTCTACAAGTACGAGTACATCAGCCGCACGGCGGGCGCCGTGTGGCGCGCCATCCAGGCCGGCACGACGACCGTGCGGGAAGGTCCCCTGGGAACCTGGGACACGCGCCTGGTCATCCCCGGCGAGTACGCGCTGCGCCTGGTGGTCACCGACACGGCCGGCAATGCGCCGCAGCCGTGCGTCATCCTGGTGAGGGTCATGCCGTCCGAGACGGGCTGACGGCGCGAGGCGAACGATGGACCCCTTGATCGTACGGCAGGCCATTTCGAGCGACATCCCGGACCTGGTCAAGCTGGATCACGACTACTCCTCGGACCATGTCTGGCAGATGAGCCTGAACCGCGGGCCGGAGGAGGTCGGCGTGGTGTTCCGCGAGGTGCGGCTGCCGCGCCCGATGCGCGTCGCCTATCCGCGCGATCCGCAGCGCCTCCCGGACGAATGGACCCGCCTGGCCGGCCTGCTGGTGGCCGAATCGGGCCAAGCGCGTCTCGGCTACCTGGCGCTGGCGCTCGGCCCGGCGGCCGGCGCCGGTTGGGTCACCGATCTGGTCGTCGGCGCGCTTCACCGCCGGCAGGGCGTCGGCACGCAGCTCCTGACGCACGCCCGGGAGTGGTGCCGCCAGCGCCGGCTTCAGACGCTGTTCCTCGAGATGCAGAGCAAGAACCATCCGGCGATAGCCCTGGCGCGCAAGCTTGGCTTCAGCTACGCCGGCTACAGCGATCGGTACTTCACCGATCAGGACATCGCCCTGTTCTTCTCGCTCGGGGTGTGAACGGGGGACGTTGAGCCTTGGCTGTGAGCGCCGTCTTCTTCTCCGCCTTGCTGGTCTTCAACCAGATCCTGAGCGCGGGCAACTCGATCACCGCGTTCTCGCTCTTGCTGTACGCCCTGACCTTCAACCTGCGCGAGCGCGTGGCGCGCTCCTTCGCCCTCGTCCTCGCCTGCCTGACGCTGGTCTACTTCGGCGATGTGCTCGCCGGGCTGGCGCGGCAGGACGTCGACCTCGAGCTGTGGCTGCGGCTGCAGTGGGTCGGCATCAGCTTCCTGCCCACGACCGTGCTGCACCTGTCGGACGCCATCCTCTCGTCCACCGGCCGGCCGTCGCGAGGCCGGCGGCAGTGGCTGATCCGGCTCTCCTACCTTGGCTCCGGCGCCGTGCTGCTCCTGGCCGGCACGACCAACCTGCTCGCCGGACACCTGTACCGCGCCGACCGCGCCGGCTACCTTGAGCCGGGCCCGTTCTTTCCGCTCTTCCTGCTGTTCTTCGCCGGAGCCCTGACGATCGCGGCCACCAACTACCTGCGAGCGTACCGGCGCTGCCTGACCGCCGACAGCCGCCGGCGGATGGGCTACCTGGCGGCCGGAACCGCCGCTCCAGTCCTGGGCGGCTTCCCCTTCTTGATGCTCGGCGGTCCCTCCCTGGCGGAGGTCCCCTTCCTGTTCTGGGGCGGGCTGGCCATCATCAACATCGGGGTCGCCATTCTGCTGGTGTTGATGGCGTATGCCATCGCCTACTTCGGCGTCAGCTTCCCCGATCGGGTCGTCAAGGCGCGGCTCTTCCAGTGGATCCTGCGTGGGCCGGTGGTGGCCTCGTCCGTGCTGGCTGTCACCGTCGTCGTCAACCGCGCCAGCGTGCTCCTCGGGCTGGGCGAGAGCGGCGTAACGCCCTTCGCCATGGTCGCCAGCCTGCTGCTGCTTCAATTCGTCATCACCATCATCCGTCCGCCGGTCGAGCGCTGGCTGTTCTACGGGGCCGATCGGCAGGACATCGCCCGGCTGCAGCTGCTCGAGGAGCGCCTGCTGACCAGCGGCGACCTGCGCCAGTTCCTCGAGTCGGTCCTCAACGCCGCCTGCGACGTGACGGGCGCGCCGTCCGCGTTCGTGGCTGCCGTCGGTCCGGGAGGGTTGGAGCTCGAGGTGGCCGTGGGCACGCCCAGTCCTGTGCCGGGGGACGAGTCGCTGACGGCCGTGCTGGAGCCCGGCACGCGTAGCGAGGTCGAAGGCCTGGGAGGTGTCTTCTCCTGGGACGGCCATTGGCTCATCCCGCTGCACGCCCCCGAGTCCCTGGAGATGATCGGCCTGCTTGGCCTGAGGCTGGCCTCGCCGGGCCTGCCCTTCCCGGAGGCTCAGGCCGAAGCGCTGTCGCTGCTGGCCGAACGTGCCGCCGTCTCGCTCACCGACCGCCTGCTGCAGCGCGAGGTATTCCGCACCATGGACCGCCTGGTGCCTCAAGTGGAGGCGATCCAGCGCATGCGCGCCGCGGCGCGCTATGCCGGGGCCCAGGCCCTGACCTCCCCGGCCGCCGAGCTTCCCCCGGAAGCCGACCTGGTGAACATGGTGCGGGAGGCGCTGGGCCACTACTGGGGAGGCCCGCGCCTGACGGCCAGCCCGCTCCTGGGGCTGCGGGTCGTGCGCCAGGCGATGGACGAACAGGATGGCAACCCGGTCAACGCCCTGCGCTCCATCCTGCGCCGCGGGATCGAGCGCATCCGGCCGGAGGGCGAGCGGCGCTTCACCGGCGAGTGGATGCTGTACAACATCCTCGAGATGAAGTTCCTGGAGGGCCGCAAGGTGCGCGACGTCGCCATGCGGCTGGCGATGTCCGAGGCCGATCTGTACCGCAAGCAGCGCCTGGCGATCGAGGCCGTTGCCCAGGCCGTGGCCGAGATGGAGCGCGAGGCCGCCAGGCTGCCGGACCGTCCGGCGCGCTTCTAGCGCGGCCGGTTGGCTTGCATCGGCCGGGGTTTCAAGTATTCTAGGCACACACCGGGTTGGTTGAGAGGGTTGGGGACATGGGGATGGACAAGGATAGGGGGGGCGACCGTGGGGACGGTCCGCCTCCTATGGACGAGGGCTGGTGGGCGGCGTTACTGGGGGGGGAGGAAGCGCAGGCACCGGCGACCAGGGCCCGGGTTGGCGAGACGGGCATGGATCGGGTCAACTGCCCGGGTTCGGCGGAAGATTGGACGTGGGCCCGTCAGCTCTACGACTCGGACGACACGGTCGAGCTGCCGGCCATTGGATTCAATCGCGGCGGGCTGCTCGTCCAGGCGCGCGGGCTGCGCGGCTTCGTCCCGCTCTCCCATCTGCTGGACCTGCCTCCTGCCAGCGAGGGCGCAGACCGCTCCGAGCAGCTGGCGAAGCTGGTCGGGACCACCCTGTGCCTTAAGGTCATCGAGTTCGACCCGGAGCGCGGCCGGCTTGTGCTCTCCCAGCGAGCGGCGCAGGCAGGCCCGGGTTGCCGGGCGGCGCTGCTCAACCGCCTCTCCGCCGGCGACCGCATCCAAGGCGCGGTCACCAACATCACGCGCTTTGGCGTGTTCGTCGACCTGGGCGGCGTGGAAGGCCTGATCCACGTCTCGGAGCTCTCCTGGGGGCGCGTGCGTCACCCGGCGGATGCCGTGGCATGCGGGCAGCAGCTCGAGGTCAAAGTGCTTTCCGTGGATCGAGAGCAGGCGCGCGTGGCGCTCAGCTTGAAGGAGCTGATGCCGGATCCCTGGCAGACGGTCGAGGAGCGCTACCGCGTCGGCGAGATTGTCGAGGGCGTGGTCACCAACGTCGTCCGCTTCGGGGCCTTCGTCGGCCTCGAGCAGGGACTGGAGGGGTTGATCCACGTCTCGGAGCTTGGCGATGGAGGAGGCTACGGCGAGCGCCCGGAGCTGCAGGAGGGCGACGTCGTGCACGCGCGCATTGTCCACATCGACGGACGGGACCGGCGGCTGGGCCTCAGCCTCAAGCTGTCGCAGCAGCCGGAGCCCGGGCCGAGTCGCTCGCAGGATGCATCGCCCATCCCGGAGGATGTGGCGTCACTCTGAGTCCGGAAGCGAGGTTCCGCGTGCCGGGCGCGGCTGCTTCGCGCCCGGCTTCGTTTGCGGGGATGTCCCATGACGGGTAGAGCGGGGGAGAGTGCGCCCCCCAAAGTCAAGTCCAAGGAGCCGGCGAGCGAGGCGTGGCGGGACGCCCTCGAGCAGGGGCTGGAGCCGCTGCTCGATGTCGCCACGCTGGCGCTGGCGGCGGCGGCGCTGGTCCTCCTGCTGGC
>DYJB01000157.1:0-5789 GCA_020723365.1 Candidatus Aquidulcis sp.
GCAGGGTGAAATTCTCCCCTTGCAGGGCGCCGCCTGCAGCAGCCGCGCCAGGACCTCGCCTTCCGGGACAGGCTGCTCGAGCCAGATGTCGGCCAGCTCGGCGCGGCTGGTGAAGCCCAGCGGCAGGGCACTGGCCAGCTGCAGCTTCGGGTGCGGGGAGAACCCGCGGCTGTAGGCGAGGGGCAGGGCGGCGCGCCGAATCGTGCGCTCGAGGGCGCGGTACAGATCGAGATGGCCCGTGTAGCGCATGGCCTGCGACTTGCCGAAGGCGAGGCGGTAGCGGGTCAGCGTGGGATCGGTCACGCCGCCTCGACGGGAAGGGCCGCTGGACGCGCCGGGCTGCGAACCTCGGGGCACTCCCAGACCTCGCCCGGATGGGCGCGCCGCAGAGCGGCGAACTTGGGCAGGATGCCGCAGGCGAAGCACCGCTCGCGGCAATCCACGCGCGTGCGCCCCTGCAGGCTCCACAGGTAGTCTTCCGTGAGGAAGGACTTGTGCACGCCGGCATCGATGACGTCCCAGGGGAGCGTCTCATCGATGGGGCGCTCGCGGTGCGTGAAGAAGTCCGGCGCCAGCCCGACCGTCTCGAAGGCCTGCATCCACGCGCCGTGGTTGAAATGCTCCTGCCAGGCGTCGAAGCGTGCCCCGCGCCGCCAGGCCTCCAGGATGACGTCCGCCATCCGCCGGTCGCCGCGCGACAGCCAGGCCTCGAGCTGCGTCTCCTCGGGGCTGGTCCAGCTGAGCTTGAGGCCCGGGCCGCGCAACTGCTGCTTGAGAAGCGCCTGCTTGGCTCGGATGCTCTCGAGCGCGTCGCACGGCACCCACTGGAAGGGCGTGTGCGGCTTGGGGATGAAGGTGCTCACGCCGGCGTGCACGGAGGCGCGCTTGCCGATGATCGACCGGCCCTCGGCCAGGACGGCCTTCGACAGGTCGGCAACCGCCTGGACGTCGTCGATCGTCTCGGAGGGATGCCCGATCATGAAGTAGAGCTTGATCAGGTAGATCTCGCGAGCGGTGCTCAGCACCTGTTCCGTCGAAACCGGCTTGTTGATGATCTCGCGCATGCGCTCCGTCGCCGCTTCCGGTGCCAGCGTGAAGCCCGAGCGCGACGACTCGCCTTGCAGCAGGTCCATCAGCTCGACGCTGAAGGACTCGATGCGCAGCGAGGGCAGGTTGATGTTGAGATGCCGCCCGGCGAAACGGGCGCTGACCTGGCGCACCAGGTCGAGGATGTCCCCGTAGTCCGACGATGACAGCGACAGCAGCCCGACCTCCTCGTAGCCGGTGTGCGCCAGCCCCTGTTCGATCGCCTCGACGACCTCGGCCACGGGACGTTCACGCACCGGGCGGGTGATCATGCCGGCCTGGCAGAAGCGGCAGCCGCGCGTGCAGCCGCGCTGGATCTCGATCGGGATGCGGTTGTGCGTAACATCGACGTAGGGCACGACGAAGCTCGTGAGCGGTGGCGGCAAGCGCGGGACGATGCGCTTGAGGACGGGCAAGCGTGCCTCGGGCACGGCGGGGTTGATCCGGTCGATCGTTCCGTCCGGCATGTAGTGCACGTCATAGAGCGACGGCACGTACACGCCGCGGAGGCGGGCAAGGGCGCGCAGCAGATCCGGACGGGGGCGGCCGGACCCCTTCCACTCCAGCACGGCGTGGGCGAGCTCGAGCATCACCTCTTCCCCTTCGCCGATGGCGAAGGCGTCGATGAACTCGGCCATCGGCTCAGGATTGAAGGTGGCGTGGCCGCCGGCAATCACGACGGGGTCGGCGGCGCCCCGCTGCGACGCCAGCAACGGGATGCCGCCAAGGTCGAGGATGGTAAGCACATTGGTATACAGCGTCTCGTACGGCAGCGAAATGCCGATCAGATCGAAATCCTGCAGCGCGTGCTTGGTCTCCAGGCCATAGAGCGGCAGGCCGGCCTGGCGCAGCGCTGAATCCATGTCAGGCCAGGGTGCGTAGACGCGCTCGGCCAGCATCTGCGGCTGGCGATTGAGGAGGTCGTACAGGATAGCGATCCCCAGGTTCGACATGCCCAGGTCGTAGACGTCGGGGAAGACCAGCGCCGTATGCAGCGCGGTGGCATCCCAGTCCTTGACGACCTGGTTGAGCTCGCCACCGGAGTAGCGTCCGGGCTTCTCGACGCGTGGCAGCAGGCGGTGCAGGCGCTGCCCTATCTCCTCGGCAGTGAGACCAGATGCAGAGGTGGATGAATTCGGAGGCATATGGTGATGTTATCACAGGCGCCGGCTCGCCACTCATTGGCGCCATAGGCGCGACCCAGGCTGCCGAATCGGGCGAGGGGCCACTCCGGGCCGCGCGGGCGTATCCCGCGGCTTGGAGCGCTCCTGCAGGAGCGTAGGCGGAGCAGGCGTGGAGACCCCGGGCTGGCGTGGATCCGCGAATGCGTGTAGTCATTCTGGGGACTAAGGGGGCGCAAACGATCGAGGGGTTGGCGGGATGAACTCGACGGCCCCGGGATTCCGACAGGCCCGTCGCCGCCTCGGGCTGCGGCGCCGAGAGGGAGCCCCCTTCATCGAGGAGGCGACATGTCCAGCGCCGAGGGCCGGAGGCGGACTCGCCCGGGTCACCCAACGCCGGCTTCCGTTCACCACGCGCTGAAGGCGCCCGGCCTGTCAGAAGCGTACGCGGCTCGTCGTCCGTACGAGCGCAACGACACCCTGGGGTGGAAAGGGCGCGCCGCCAGGCCATCGACCCGCCAGCGGCGCTGGGAACAGATGCCGGACGAAGTCACGCACGGCAAGATTCGCATGAGGATGATCTGGCGTTTCCCAGTCCGCGAGGCACCTCGCTCGGCGAAGGGCTGTGAAGCGAAGAAGCGCCCGAACCGTTGACGCTTGCGCGCGCTCCGTGGTAGCATCCTGCCTGTGGGCCCCCATCGTCTAGTGGCCCAGGACGTGGCCCTCTCAAGGCCAAAACGGGGGTTCGAAACCCCCTGGGGGCACTCGGAAGGCCGGACACAAGCCGGCCTTCTTGCATTCCTGCGCTGGTCCGGGAGGTGCATG
This sequence comes from Candidatus Aquidulcis sp., assembly GCA_020723365.1. Classification (GTDB taxonomy): domain Bacteria; phylum Chloroflexota; class Anaerolineae; order Anaerolineales; family E44-bin32; genus DYJB01. The sequence goes on from DYJB01000157.1 coordinate 3,033, forward strand.
GGCGGCCGGGCCAAGTGCCAGCTGGCGCTTTGCCCATCGGTTCCTCCCTCACGGGCCGACGGGTGCAGGAGGGGCTAGCCGGGTTGAGCCGGACGCGGCTACAATCGTCACAGGGCTTGTCCGGGCGCGCCGTAGCGCTCCGGGTCCGGCAACTTCGATGTTGTCGCCCCCCTCGGTCCCTTTCACGCCAGACAGAGTGAGGACTTCCACGGCATGGACTCCGGCACAAAGAGCACAGCTGCCAGGACTGCCCGGGAAGCGCGCTGGAGGGAGCGCCTGGTCGTCGGCGCGTTGCTGGGCGCGTCCCTCTTCCTGATGGAAGGCGGCCTTGGGGCAATCGCCCTCGGCCGCGACGCCGTCTGCCGGGAGTCAGCAGCCGCCGTGCGGCTGGGCTCACCTGAGACGATGTGCCTTTCGGAGATCGGGCTGGCCGCCACGCGCTCGCTGGCCTATGGTCCTGGTGGGCGGCTGTTCCCGGCGGCTCCCGCGGCAGTCGCCTGGATCACAAGCGCCTTGCTCTACGCCGCGCTGGGCTCCGTGTGTGCACTGTGGACGCCTGGCCGGGCCATTGGCACGTTCCTCGCCGTCAATGCCGTCGTCGTCGGCGCGGGCGCCTTCTTGACCTACATCTCCCGATACATCACCTTCTGAGCTACGGCCGACGCGGGGATCCGTCTGGCGCGGCCAGGGGTTCAGCGAAGCGCACAAGGTTCCGAGCCGACTTCGATCGCCGTGTCGCAAGGGGTCACAAGCATGAGCCTGATCGAGCCTGCCGATATGCCGGGCGTGGAAGGGGCCGAAGTGCCGCAGCAGGTCTACCTGGTCACGCACCAGCCGGCGCCGCTGGCCGGCATGGCCTTCCCTGGTTGGCATGGCCTTCGATGGGAAGCGCTCGCAGACTTGGGCGTCGAAAGCGTCGTGTGCCTCACGGGCGATTCGTGCGCGTACGAGCCAGCGCCGCTCCGCGTCTTGCGCGCCGTTGAGCTCGAGGACCTGGAGCACGGCGGACCGCCGCGCCGGCCGGAAGAAGAGGCGAATCTCGTCCGCCAGGCCGCCTTGCATGTGCTGCGTGAGCTGCGTCAGGGGCGGGGCGTTGTCGTGCACTGCGCCGGCGGCACGGGCAGAACGGGCACGGTCATCGGCTGCGCTTTGCGAGGGCTGGGGCATGAAGCGGCGGCCGTGCTGGCCTATCTGGATCGGCTGAACCGGGGGCGAGGCAAGCGCGGCTGGCCGGAGTCGCCTTGGCAGGCGGAGATGGTGCAGACGTTCCGGGAGTAGCCTCCGGGCCCGGCGCACCGGTGACCCGGGATGGAATGCGCAGGGCCGGCCCATCGGGCCGGCCCTTGCTGCGCTGCGGCATCCTCACGCGTTCGTGAGGAGGGATGCCGCAGCGCTATGACGACCACTCGTACTCATCAGGGCATCACCTCCTCTTCGTGAAGGATAGCTTGGTAAGGCGTCCCGGAGGGACGAGGGCAGTATGGCATACGCGACCTGCTTTGTCAACCGCCGTCCTGCCAGCGCCGGTCAGGGGCCGGCCTAGAGGATCAGCATGGCGTCCCCGAACGAGTAGAAACGGTAGCCGTCCGCCTTGGCCTGCTCGTAGGCCGCCAGGATGCGCTCGCGCCCGGCGAAGGCCGAAACGAGCATCAGCAGCGTCGACCTCGGCAGATGAAAGTTGGTGAGCACGGCATCCACGGCGCGGAACTCGTGCCCGGGAAGGATGTACAGATCCGTCGGGCCCTGGAACGGTGAGACGACCTGACCTGTGGGCGCGTGCCGCGCGGCGGTCTCGAGGGTGCGCACGCTCGTCGTGCCGACGGCGATGATGCGCCCTCCGCCGGAGCAGACGGACTGCAGGGTCTCGGCGGCCGCAGCGTCGAGCTGGCACCACTCCGTATGGATCGGGTGGTCCTCGGCGAGTTCCTCAGAGACCGGGGCGAACGTGTCCAGGCCGATGTGAAGCGTGACGCGGACGAGGCGGATACCGCCCGCCTCGAGGCGCTGCAGCAGATCGGGCGTGAAGTGAAGTCCGGCAGTCGGTGCGGCGGCCGAGCCGGGATGGCGCGCGAAGACGGTCTGGTACTCCTCCGGCGCCTGCAGCGGCGCGTGGATGTAGGGGGGCAGGGGCATCTCCCCGATGCGTTCGAGCTTCGGCGACAGAGGCTCGGAGAAGCGCAGCCGGCGGCGAGCGCCGCCCAGGTCCTCGAGCACCTCCACCTGCGGGCCGCCTTCCACGGCCAGCCGACGCCCGGGCCGGATGGCCTTGCCTCCGACCAATGCCTCCCACACCTGCGGCTCGACGCGGCGCAGGAGCAGCAGCTCGACCCGGCCCCCGCCTGGTTGCTTGCGGGCGTGCAGGCGCGCCGGGATGACGCGGGTCTGGTTGAGGACAAGCGCATCTCCGGGCCGCAGCAGCGAGGGCAGATCCCGGAAACGAAGGTGCTCGAGAGCGGAGTCGTCCCTACGGAGCACCATCAGGCGCGAAGCATCGCGCGGGGAAGCCGGGCGCTGTGCGATGTGCTCGGGGGGCAGGAGGTAGTCGTAGTCGGACGTGCGCACGGGCTACTTGTTCAGAGCGCGCAGGATCAGGTTGATGAGCAGGGTCAGCAGGATGCTCAGGACGATCGAGCTGGCCAGCGGGACGAAGCACGTGGCCCCGCCCTGCTCGAAGCGCAGGTCGCCGGGCAGCCGGCCGAGGGGCAGGCCGCTTTTCCCGATCAGCCAGAGCAGGACGCCGACGGCCGCGATCCCCAG
>DYJB01000157.1:5799-6367 GCA_020723365.1 Candidatus Aquidulcis sp.
GGCCGAGGAGAACCACCCAGCGGGCCAGCGTGTTGAGGTCCGGCATGCCTCCGCTCTCCGGCGGGAGCTCAGATCTCGGGCAGGCGCGGCTGCGGAGTCTCGGGCGCCGGAAGCCCGAGGTGGTCGTAGGCGCGCGGCGTCGCCACGCGGCCCTGAGGGGTGCGGTCGATGAAGCCGAGCTGGAGCAGGTAGGGTTCGACGACATCCATGATCGTGTCGGGCTCTTCGCTCATCGAGGCGGCGATGGTCTGCAAGCCGACAGGGCCGCCGCCGAACTTGACGATGATGGTGTCGAGGACGCGGCGGTCGGCCACGTCCAGGCCGAGGGCGTCGATGTCGAGCAGTGCCAGGGCGCTGCTGGCGACGTGGCGGTCGATGCGCCCGCCGGCCCGCACGGAGGCGAAGTCGCGCACGCGCCGCAGCAGGCGCAGCGCCACCCGCGGGGTGCCGCGCGCCCGGCGGGCGATCTCGGCGATGCCGCCCGGGTCGATGGGCACGTCGATCACGCCGGCGGCGCGGGCGACGATGGCCTCCATGGCCGGCGGATCGTAGAAGTCGAGATGGTAGG
>DYJB01000158.1:0-1144 GCA_020723365.1 Candidatus Aquidulcis sp.
ACCGTCGGCGACGACGGGACGTTCGACGAGGAGCTTCAGGCCCGGCCGATCGACGCCGCGGCCGGGGGGGTTCCGGCACGGCTGCGCGCCGAGTGGAGCCTGCCCGGTGGGGTCCTGCGCGCCTCCCAGGCCCTCATCGACGTGACCCAAGCCATCATGGTCACGATCTTCATGGCGCTCCTGGCGACCACCATCGGCACCATCGCCGCCGCACCGCTCTCGTTCCTGGCGGCCTCCAACATCACCCGCAAGGGCCCGCTCGGGACCGCCGTCTACTATCTGGCCCGCTCGATCTTCAACATCGGCCGTTCGTTCGAGCCGCTGGTGATGGCTCTGATCTTCGCCCTGATCGTCGGCTTCGGCAGTCCGTTCGCCGGCGTGCTGGGTATGACGGTCATGACGGCCGCCTCGCTCGGCAAGATGTTCTCCGAATCGGTCGAAAGCATCGATCCCGGGCCGATCGAGGCCGTCCAGGCCTCCGGTGCCAACCGCTGGCAGGTGGTGCGCTACGCGGTCGTGCCCCAGATCATCCCTGACTTCCTTTCCTTCATCATCTACCACTGGGACATCAACGTTCGCATCAGCACCATCATCGGGTTTGTCGGAGGGGGCGGCATCGGCTACTACCTCTCTCAGCGCATCTCGACGCTGGAGTATTCGAAGGCCGGCACGGGCCTGCTGGCCATTGTGATCGTCGTCTGGGTCCTCGATTTCCTCTCGGCGCAGATCCGCAAGCGCGCCATCTGAGGCCGGCGCCCGCGGCCGCTTCGGACCCCTACCCCGCTGACGCCCGAGCCGAGGGTGATATAATCCGCCCAATCCGGGCCGGTCCGATGGACGCTCCCGTACTCGTCCTCAACGCCAACTTCGAGCCGCTCAACGTGTGCAGCACGCGCCGCGCCGTCGGCCTGCTGGTGGCCGGCCGCGCCGAGATGCTGGTCAACGGCCGCGGCTACGTCCGCACCGTCCGCCTCACCTACCCCCGTCCCTCCATCATTCGCCTGGGTCACATGGTGAAGCGACCCCGGCCGCGCGTGCGGCTGACCAAGCGCGAGATCTTCCGCCGGGATGGATTCACCTGCCAGTACTGCGGGGCGCGCGCCCACCGTCTATGACCGTCGACCACGTCGGGCCGCCGCACCGC
>DYJB01000158.1:1154-2163 GCA_020723365.1 Candidatus Aquidulcis sp.
GATGGATTCACCTGGCAGTACTGCGGGGCGTGCGCCCAACGTCTGACCATCGACCACGTCGTGCCGCGGCACCGCGGCGGGGACCATACGTGGTCGAACCTGGTGACGGCCTGTGCCGGCTGCAATCTGCGCAAGGGCGGCCGGACTCTGCCGGAAGCGCACATGGCGCTGCTGCGCCCGGTGCTCGAACCGCACGCGTCGGCCGGCTACCTGTTCGCCGGCCATCTGCCCGAGAACCAGGCCTGGCTCCCCTTTCTCGAAGGCTGGTAGATCGTGCTTGCCGGCGACACAAGCGAAGGGCGGCACTGCGGGCCGCCCTGATCGTTCGCTCGGGGGTCAGGCCTGCGGGCAGCTGTCAAACCGGCTCGAGGCTCTCGATCAAAGCCATCAAGCTGCCGGAAACCAGGCTGTGCCCGCCCGTCAGGATCGGGATCGGGGCGGCAAGGATCGCTTCGGTCAGTGAGGCCAGCTCCTCCGCAACGATATCGCCGGGCCGGCCGAGGTCAGCCGCGAAGCGGTCGGCGGCGGAGGGCCAAAGCCCGCGGTGAGCCATCCACACCCGGTTGTCCCACAGCACGCCGTCGGCCATGGTCGACAACCGCTCGACGAAGCGCGCCGGCCCCCAATCGTCCAGCACCTCAGCGATCAGGGAGCGAACTTCGCCCCGTTCCGCCCTGCCGCTGGCCAGCATGCCGCGTTCCTCGACGAACAGCCTGACCCACACCTGCTTGCGTCGTTCGATCGACTGCCAGATCGTGGAGGACGAGCGGCCGATGATCGCCAGCGTGCTGGCCGGCGTCTCAAGGAGGCGCCGCAGGGCATCCACCTTCTGCAACAGTCCGGCTGACTGGCGCTGAGCGAGAAAGCCCGTCAGTGCCCGGCCAAGCCCGGGATGGCGCGCCATGAGCAGTGCGTCGGCGGGCGTGTCGATGTCCGCCTGCGTTGCCGCCGTGGCCGGCAGGGCGATCACCTCGCAGCCGGCCTGGCGGCCGAGCAACCAGCCCAGGGG
>DYJB01000158.1:2173-6337 GCA_020723365.1 Candidatus Aquidulcis sp.
GCCGCGGCGCGGAGGGAGCCCGAATCCGCCAGGACCGCCCAATCAGTCGAGAGGTGGTTGTTCACCCAGGCGATAGGCCGGCCGGCGGCCTTGCACGCCTGCTCCAGCACCCCGCCCAGGGCCTCGCGGGACATCAGGGGAGCGCTGGCACCGCCGAAGTACGCCAGCGGGCCTTCCCCGACGGCCTCCGCCACGCCTGCCAAAGCCCGGCCGAAATGGAAGGCGACCTTTCCCTCCGGTTCGCGGATGATCGTCGCACCGATGCCTCGCAGCGCCTTACGATCCTCCTCCTCAGCGGCCAGGACAAGGATGGGATCGGCACGACCAGTAGCCATCAGCCGGTGGATGGTGTCCTGGCAAGCTGCGCGGCGGGCTGCGGCCATCCAGCCCTCGCCTGCCGATGGGCCGGCGGGCGGCAGGAAGAGGGCGACGGGCAGGGCTGCGCGCATGGAAGGGGTACGGGTGGGATCACGGGCCGGCGGTCGATCGACCGCCGGCCCGTTGTGAGCTGGGTCAGGCGACCTCGGTCTCGATCAGGCCGAGCGTGCCGTCGCGCCGCCGGTAGAGGACCCTCACCTGCTGCGTGGTGGCATCCAGGAAGACGAAGAAATCATCGTGGCCCAGCAACTGCATCTGCTCAACCGCCTCGAGTTCGTCCATGGGGGTCAGCCGGAAGGACTTGCGGCGCGAGATGACCTCGCCCGGCTCTCCTGGCTCGGCCTCCACGCCTTCGCCGGGCACATCCGCCAGGGAGCGGCCGTCGCCGCGCCCGCGGTAGTGGCGTCCCTTGTAGCGTTCCATCTGCCGGATGAGTCTATCCAGCGCCGTGTCAAAGGCGGCGAAGATGTCGTCCGTGCGCTCCTCCGCCCGCAGCAGGACACCTTTGCCGCGCACCGTCAGCTGGGCGATCTGCCGATCCGTCGGGCTCCGGGCCGTCTTCTCGAACGTCAGGTCGACCTTCGCTTCCTCGAGCACCTCCAGGTGGCGATCCAGTTTCTCCGCCTTCTTGGTGATGTACCCCTCGAGCCGCTTGCTCAGATCGATATTGTGCGTGCTGATCTCAACTCTGACGGTCATCGTCGCTCCTTTGTCCCGGAATGCGAACGCGACTCAACCTGCCCGGCCGACGGTGAGGCCGTACACCTGAAGGGCGCCCGCCTCGAGGCAGGCCTGGCCACAGGCGATGAGCGTGGCGCCTGTCGTACACAGATCGTCCACCACACAGATTCGGGAACCGCCGAGGATCTCGGCGTGCGCCTGGAATGCATCCGCCACATTGGACTGGCGGGCCGTCCCATCCAACCCGACCTGCGATCGCGTCTCCCGGATGCGGGTCAACGCCGCCTCGCTGCAGGGCAGATCCAGATGCGATGCCAGGCTTTCGGCGATCAAGGCAGCTTGATTATACCCTCGGTGCCGCTGGCGGATGGGCGCCAGCGGCACCGGGAGGATCAGCGTGGGCTGCCACGCCTCCCGGCGCACGATGGTCGCCAGCCAGCTCCCCATCACCTGCGCAAGCGCCCGATTCGGGCGGTACTTGAGGTGCAGCAGGGCACGCACGATCGGGCCCCGGTAGCGGGCGTAGGAGCGCACCGGGAAGGGAAAAGCGTAGCGGCAGTCGGCGCTGCCATGACCCGGTTGTCCGCACAGCTGGCAGAGGTGGCCGGCGAGGAGCTCAACGCGTGTCGCGCAGGAGGCGCACCAGGCAGGGCCGGCGCGCCCGCAGCCGGCGCAGCGAGAGGGGAAGAGCAGGCCCAGGAGGTCGTCGAGCCAAAGGGCCAGGCAATGCCGCAGCCGTCCGTGCCCGTCGCCGGGAAGGCCCTCCCGTGAGGCGGTCACCAGCCCCTCCCGCCCGCACGCGTTCGCGGAGAGCAGCCGGGGAAGCGCGGCTCCCCCGGCGGGATCGCCTGTGACTACCTGCCGGTCAGGATGGCGCCCAGGGCCGAGGTGGTCAGAATGAGCGCCGCCGGCCCCAGCAGGATGATCAAGATGGATGGGAAGATCAGGATGCCGATGGGGAAGATCATCTTGATCGGCAGACGGTGAGCTTCCTCTTCGGCCATCTGGCGCCGGCGAACGCGCATCTGATCGGATTGGATGCGCAGCACTTTGGCCATGCTGACGCCCAGCTGCTCCGACTGGATGACGGCCGCCACGAAACTGGTCATTTCCGAGACCTTGAGCCGTTCGGCCATGTCGCGGAGCGCGTCCCGGCGAAGTTTACCCAGGCGGATCTCCTGGATCACGCGGCCGAACTCGAGCGCCAGGTCGTTGTCCCACTTCTCATGCACCTTCGACATGGCGGCGTCGAAGCCCAGGCCAGCCTCCACGCAGATCGTGAGCAGGTCGAGCGCGTCCGGCATGGCGCGGAAGACGCCCTTCTGCCGGCGTGAGATGCGGCTGCTCAGCCAAAGGTCCGGGAAGAAGAAGCCGATGAGCAGGAAGAGCGCCGAGAGTCCCAGCCCCTGGAGCCAGTTGCTCCCCCGGATGATGAACACGATGAAGATCAGCGCGCCGAAGGAGACGCCCAGCACGAAGCGCATCGCCAGGAAGAAGGCAGGGTCGATCTGCATCGGGTTGCCGGCCGTCTCCAGCCGCCGGCGGGTGCTCTCCAGCGTCGCCTCCGGCGTGAACCGCGAGGCCACGGTGCCGATGCGGTTGAAGAACGGCAGGATGATTCGTTCCCGGAAGCGCTGGGAGAGCTCGATCTCTTCCAGGCTCTTGGGCATTTCCTCCTGCCGGGCGCTCCATTCCGCCAGCCGGTCCTGAATCGGATCACCCGCCTGCGGCGCCCGAATGCCGGCGATCACCAGCCCGACGGCCAGAAAGAGCACGATCCCGACCAGGATGACGATGGTCATACCGATGTACCTCGCTTCCCCTGCCCCGCCTGGCGGCTAGATGTCGATCTTGACCATCTGCTGCACGATGTAGAAGCCGCTGCCGATCATCAGGCCGCCGAGGGACAACAGCGGGATACCGCAGTTGCGCGTATCCGGGTTGAAGAACTCCATCATGTACGGCCGGTTCACGATGAACAGGATGGCCATCAGGGCGATCGGCAGGCCCGAGATCACCCAGGCCGTGGCGCGCCCCTGGGCGGTCAGTGAGTTGATCTCGCCCTTGATGCGCACGCGTTCGCGGATGGTATAGGAGATGACGTCCAGGATCTCGGCCAGGTTGCCGCCGACCTCGCGCTGCACGTTGATGGCCGTGACGACCAGGTCTAGGTCATCGCTGTTGATGCGGCGCAGCATGTGGTCGAGAGCGTCCTCCATCGTCAGGCCGAGCTGCATCTCCTGCACCACGCGGCGGAACTCATCGCACATCGGAGCCGGGAGCTCACGGCTGACGGCCTCCATGGCCTGGAGCGTCGAGTAGCCCGCCCGCAGGCCGTTGACCGTCAGGTTGAGCATGTCGCCCAGCTGGTCGTCGAACTTCCGCAGGCGGGACTTCTTCGCCTGGCCGACGTAGATGCCCGGCAGGAAGACGCCCAGGATGAAGCCGGGGAGGGCGAAGAGCATCGAGCGGGCGAGCACGGCCAGGATGACGCCGGTGGCCAGCGAGGCGCCGACCATGACGGCGATGTACTCAGCGGGGCGAAGCTTGATATCGGCCCGGGCGAGGTTCTTCGAGATGCCCTCGAACAGGTCCGTGCCCTCGCCCATCCGGTTGAGCCAGTCGGCCAGAGGAGTCGAGCGCTTGGCCTTGACGGCGGCCTGCTGGGCCGGAGCGCCCCGCACCATGCCGCCCGACTCGGAGTAGCGTCCCAGCCGCTCTTCGACCACCGAGCGCCCGGAGAGGACGGTCGAGGCGACGCCCACGACCAGCAGGATGAAGCCCAGCCCGCCGCCAAGGTACAGGATCAGGTTGGAGTCCATGGCTAGTACCGCATCCGCTCGCCGACGCCGAAGATCGAGGCGGGGAGATGGATGCCGGAGGCCTCGATCTTGTCCATGAATTTCGGGCGCAGGCCGGTCGGGCGCAGGCGGCCAATCACGCGGCCCTCCTCGAAACCGGTCTGTTCGAACACGAACAGGTCGGTCATGGTGATGATATCGCCTTCCATGCCCTGGATCTCGGTGATGTTGACGAGCTTGCGCGTGCCGTCGCGCATGCGGTTCTGCTGCACGATGAGGTCGACGGCCGACGAGACCTGCTCGC
>DYJB01000159.1 GCA_020723365.1 Candidatus Aquidulcis sp.
TCAGCCGCAGGATGTCGTGCTGCCGGGGTGTCAGACGTCGGGCCAGCGGCGCCGGCTGGCGCCGCTCGAGGCGCCCAATCAGCGCCGATGCCGTCGGCCCGCTCACGAGGTGGCGCGAGCCGCCGGCCGCCAGCACGGCCTCCAGCAGGGCCTGGGCGTCGGCAGCCTCCTCCACGACGCCCACGGCGCCGGAGCGCAGCGCCTCGGCCACCGCCGCCGGGGTCACATGGCGCACGATGGCGACCAGCTGCACGGACGGAGTGGCGCGCTGCAGAGCGCGCAGCAGGCCGTGACTGCCATCTCCCAGGTCGGTCGAGACCAGGGCGATATCAGGCTGCAGATCCCGCGCCAGCTCGAGCGCCTGTTGAGAATCCGGCGTGGCGCCGATCAAGGTCACGCGCCGCGAGGATCGCAGGCAGGCCGCAATGCCTGCCCGGATCACGTCCTGGTCGTGAGCAACGAGTGTGCGCGGGCGGCGGGCAGGTGCCATTCCTCGAGGGGGCGGCAGGGCCGCCGTCCTACCTCCTTGCAGCCGCCTCCATGCTAGAAAGCAAACGCCCCACCTGCATGCGGCAGGTGGGGCATCTTCCCCTCGGCCAGATGGAACGGGCGGGGACTAGTCCAGGTGGACCAGGTGGCGTTTGAGAGCCAGTGTGGCCGCCTCGGTGCGGCTGGTCACGCCGAGCTTGGAGAGGATGCTGCTGACGTGGTTCTTGACGGTGAACCGCGAGACATGCAGCCGGCGCGCCATATCGGGGTTGGACAAGCCCTCGACCATCAGCTGCAGCACGTCGCGCTCGCGCTCGGTCAGATCATCGCCCACTGTCGTCAGGCCCTTGCCGGTGCCCAGCAGCGCCATGGCCGCTTCACCGGCCAGCGTCGGACGTCCCACGCGGGCGGCCCGGATCGCCTGCGCCAGTTCGGGGGCCGAGACGTTCTTGAGCAGGTAGCCCATCGCCCCGGCCTGCAGCTCGGTGCGCACCAGATCCTCCTCTCCGAAACTGGTGAGGGCCAGGATGCGCGCCTCCGGATTGGCCTGCAGGATGGCGCGGGTGGCCTCCACGCCGTCCATCTCAGGCATCATCAGGTCCATCAGAATGACGTCCGGCGCAAGCCGCCTGGCCTGCTCCACCGCTTCCCGGCCGTTGGCGGCCTGCCCGGCCAGCTCAAGGTCGGGGAAGGCGGCCAGGAAGGTCGCCAGGCCTTCGCGCAGCATGTCGTGGTCGTCGACTATCAGCACCCGGATGAGGTGTTCATCGGTCATCGCGAGCAGTCACTCCCTGGGCCGGCCAGCGCACCTCGACCCGCGTCCCGCCGCCGTCGGTAGCCGTCATGCACAGGTCCGCGCCCAGCGTCTCGGCGCGCTCGCGCATGATCTGCAGCCCCAGCCCGGCGGCCTGCACTCCCGGGGTTGGCGCCGGGCACCCATTATCCTCGATCCTCAATCGAACCGCACTCCCCTGCGTCTCGAGCTGCAGCCCGACCTGTGTGGCGCAAGCATGTTTGACGACATTGGCCAGCGCCTCCTGGGCGATGCGGTATAGCCCGACCTTGACCTCCACCGGGAGCTCGGTCGGCCCATCGGATTGCACCACCATGCGCAGGCGCTTGCGGCTGGCCGTGCCGTCCGCCAACTGGCGCAGCAGCAAGCCCAGGTCGGCGTTGGCCAGGGCGGCCGGGCGGAGTTCCAGCAGGAGCATGCGCAGCTCGGCCAGTGCGCCGCGCGTCAATTGCTGAATGCGGCCCAGGCTGCGCCGCGCTTCGGCGCGGTTGGTGCGCCACAGGTCGGGAAGCACGTCGGCCACCAGCCCGGTGGTCCACAGCGTCTGACTGACGGCGTCGTGCAGATCGCGGGCGATGCGGGTGCGCTCCTCCAGCACGGCCATCTGGCGTGCCTGCTCGCCCAGGCGGATGTTCTCGATGGCAACGGCTGCCTGGGCGGCCAGCGACTCGAGCACGGCGCGATCAACGCCGGTGAAGGCGTGCAGCTGTTCGCTCTGGACGTCCAGCACCCCCAGCACCTCGAGGCCCGTGCGCAACGGGACGACCAGCTCCGACCGGATGCGATCCGATCCGGGCAGCGGGACGTAGCGGCCGTCGGCCTGCACATCGGGCGCCAGCACCGACTCGCCGGCGGCCGCACACCAGCCGATCAGGCCCTGCTGGCCGAGGACGAAGCGGGGGAGCTGATGACCCGGACGGTCCCACTCACCGCCGACGCCGGCTTTCATCTGGACGTGACCGTCCTCCGTCAAACCGATGCCCACCGATTCGTAGCCCAGCCGCTCGTGGATCGAGGTCACGATCGCCCGTAGGAGCTCGTCCAGCGAGCGGGCGGAGGTGATCAACCCGCCGACGTCGGAGATCAGCCGGAAGAGGTCGGCCCGGCGCCGGGCGTCAGCGAACAGCCGGTGGCTGTCGACCGCCAGCCCCAGTTGGGTGCCGACCGTCGTCAACAGCTGCACCGCTTCGGGGCCGAGCTCACGCTCCGGGTGGGGCAGGGCGAGCAGCAGCCCCACCGAAACCGAGCGGACCGTGATGGGCACGATCGTTAGCCCGCCCGAGCCATCCGCTGCAGGGACCGCGGGCAGGAGGTCTGCCGACACTTGGGCACCTGCCGCCGCCAGGGCGGTGGCCGGGCCAAGCCTGCCGAGCATACCTTCCGAGGACTCCAGGATCCGGATGCCCTCCTGGGTGCCCTCACAGGCAGCCGTGCGAAGCGACCCCGAGGTCGGCTCGGCCAGCCAGATGCCCGCCGCCTCCAGCCCGAGCGAGTCGTTGAGCTCATGCAGGGAAGTCGACAGCACCTCGGCCAGGTCGCTGGCCAGACTGCTGGCGGCGGTGACGGCGTTGAGGACTTGCAGTTCACGCCCGCGCTGCATCGCCCGCCGCGCCAGCGTCTGATAGGAGTCCTGCAGGCGCAGGGCCATGCGGTTGAACTGCGCCGCCAGCGTTTCGAGTTCGTCCCCGCTTCGGACATCCAGCCGGGGCTGGAAGTCGCCCTCCGCCAGCGAGCGCGTCGCCAGCACCAGCTGGCGCAGGGGGCCCGTGATTCGGCGCACGCCGACGATCACCAGCAGGCAGAGAAGCAGCACCCCTCCGGCCATCAGCGCCAGGATGGCGCGCTGGTAGCCCGTGATGGAGGTCGTCAGGGAGGACCAGGGCTGCTCGATGACCAACCCCCAGCTTGTGCCCGGGACCGGGGCATAGCTCGCCAGGACCTCGACACCTTGCTCGTCGTAGGTCCGGAGCGCCCCGATCTCGCCGCGCAAGACGGCCTGCACCGGCGGGAGGGCTTCGAGCGAGGCGCCCAGGCGGCCGGCGTCCGAGTGCAGTATGGCCCGGCCGTCGTCGTTGACCAGATAGGCGATGCCTTCGGATCCCATGCGCGGGCGCAGCGTGTTCACCAGGCGGCGAAAGAGCGTCGCCTGGGACATGATCTCCTGCTCGTAGACGCCCTCCGCCCGGCTGAGATTGGACGGGGTCCCGGCGTACTCCTCCAGCCGCGTCCCCAGCTCGCTGGCGAGCAGGCGCGTCAGTTCCCGGTCCCGCTCCAGCACCAGGTCATGTGCCATGGCCTGGTAGGCGAAATGGGACACCAGGGCAATGGCAAGCAGCACAAGCAGGGTCGGCAAGAGCGACCAGCCCAGGATGCGTGCGCGGAGAGAACGGGTCCGTGGAGCGGTGACCATGGAGTTGGAGCGTGACGTCAGACACGATAGTATACGGCAGGCGACAGAGGGCGAGGCGCGAACGGCCTGTCGCTGCGGTGCAGTTGTCATGTGATGCCATTTCCGACCAGAAGGCGAGGCACGCACGACCTGACAGGCGCTTGGCACCTGTCAGGTCGTGGTGGGGACTGACTTGACCAAAAGGGCGAGCGGCGGGAGAATCCCGCACGTAGCGACCTGATAGCTCGCAGGCGGCCAGGGGCCGGCCGGCGACGGACATCCTGACGCAGAGGGAATCGGATGGCTTCTGGCCTGGGGCAAGTTGAGATCGTGATTTCGGGTTTCGGAGGTCAGGGGGCGCTCTTTGCCGGTCAGCTTCTGGCGCATGCGGCGCTGGACGACAACCGCCATACGACGTGGATCCCCTCCTACGGGCCGGAGATGCGAGGCGGCACGGCGCACTGCATCGTCATCATCAGCGACGATGAGATCGGCTCGCCCGTCGTGCGAAACCCGCGGGCGGCGATTGTGCTGAACCTGCCGTCGCTGGACAAGTACGAGTCACTGGTCAAGCCGGGTGGCGTGCTGGTGGTGAACGAGTCGTTGGTCGACCGCCGGCCCGATCGGTCGGGGATCGAGATCGTCATGGTGCGGGCCAACGAGGAGGCGGAGCAAATCGGCGACAAGCGCCTGGCGAACCTGGTCATGGTGGGGGCGCTGCTGCAGCGCCTGCCGGTGATCACGCTCGAGGCGCTGGGGCAGTCGCTCGACAGGCACATTCCTGCCCACCGGCGGAACCTGCTGGAGGCCAACCTGCTCGCCCTGAAGCGCGGCGCCGAGGTGGCCGCCAGCCAGGTCTAGCGGCGACGTCCCGAACGGGGTGCAAGAACGGCGACCCGAAGGGGTCGCCGTTGCGACTCCTGGATCGGGGTCGTGGCTATACAGGCTTGCCGCAGTTCTGGCAGGTGGAGGCTCCGGCCTGCAGGACAAAGCCGCAGGCGAGGCAGGCCTTGGGCTGCGAGGGCCCCAGCGGCGCTCCGCAGGCGATACAGGCGGGCTCGCCGACCGCGTTGGCCGTCAGGCAGTGCGGGCAGGTGATTCGGCGCAGCCGCTCGGACACGTTGAACGACGCGCCCAGCCCGGTGACGGTGGCATCGATCGCCTGCCAGATGCGCTCCGTCAGCTGGAGGGATCCAATGTCCTCCGCCACGTCGTCGATCCGGTTGAGCAGGGAGAGCGGACGGTGGAGCGCCATCAGGGCCGTGAGCCCCAGGCTGGCCGCGATGCCGACCCAATCCTGCTGTCCCAGCTGGATCATCACGCCGTCTTCAACGGCCGTCAGCAGGACCGTGATGGCCGTCCTGCCGCCGGAGGGCGTCACGCCCGGCTTGGCGATCTGGACGTAGGCCTTCTGTTTGTCGCCGAACAGCTGGGCGCGCAGATTGCCGCGGTTGAACTCGGCGACCAGGGCTTTGCCCAGGTCGAGCGTCGTGATGGGGCCGTGGAACGTGCGTGTCTGCATGCGGCTCCCCGGTCTCGGTGATGGGGTGCGTAGTATAATCCGCCCTCGCTCGAGGGGCAATCGAATCATGTCGACGCGCCGTGCGTGGATCGCCGTCTGTGTATTGGCCGCTCTGGCCGGGCTGACGGACCAGTCGGGCTGGGCCGCCCCCTCGGGCGTCCTGCAGACGACGGCCGTCCCCACCTCCACGCAGCCGAAGATCCTCGTCCCCGACCGTGTCAACGTGCGCCAGGCTCCCTGTGCCGATCCGGCCTGTGAGGTGGTGGGCGTGCTGATCGCCGGGCAGCAGGCGATCGCCCTGGGGCGCACGCCGGGTGGCGACTGGATCCAGATCGTCTACGCCGGCGTGCCGGGCAACGTCGCCTGGGTGTATGCGCCGCTGGTGCAGATCATCGACCTTGGCGCCGGCATCCTTCCGATCGTTGAACCCCCGGCGACGCCCACGCCGCGCGTCACAGCGACGATCGACCCGACGCTGGCGGCGCAGTTCAATCTGGGGCAGGGGCTGCCGACCCGACTGCCGACCTTTACGCCCTCGGGCCCGGTGGCGCTTCCGACGCTGCCCACCGAGGGCGGCGCGGAAGCTGGCGGATTCCCGCCCATCCTGGCCATTGCCGCCCTGTTCGTTATCGGGGGGATGGGGCTGCTGGGCTCGGTCCTGCGGGGACGCTAGCGATCGGGTTTCAGCGGCCGGCGTCCGTCGAAGCCGCCTTCCACTTCATGCCAGTAGCCCACTGCCGGCTCGCCGGGCTTCCAACACAGGAAGACCTGACGGCCCTCGTGTTCCGCCGGAAAGTCGATCAGCCCGCTGGACAGGTCCTTGATGACCACGCCATGGCGTTGGATTGCGAGGATCGACGCCTCGAGATGCTCACCGGCCTGCATCAGGTGGGGCGGCATCCGGCTGCCGCCCCCCGTGACCGCCTTCTCGGCCAGATCGCTCAGGCGCGCCCGTGCAGCATGCAGCGTCCCGTAGGCCAGCCGCATTCGCTCGACAAGCGGGCGGAGCTCCACGAGGAGCTG
Source organism: Candidatus Aquidulcis sp. (assembly GCA_020723365.1). Lineage (GTDB taxonomy): Bacteria > Chloroflexota > Anaerolineae > Anaerolineales > E44-bin32 > DYJB01. The sequence continues at coordinate 6,217 of DYJB01000159.1, forward strand.
GTTGGCCTCGTCGGGTGTGAAGAAGCGGGTATCCGCGCCGTCCATGACGTCCGGCCTGATCGCCTAGCAGCAGCCGCCGCCGCAGCCGGATTCACCTTCGCTGC
>DYJB01000160.1 GCA_020723365.1 Candidatus Aquidulcis sp.
GCGGGTCTGGCACACGCCCTGGGCGGACCTGTGCGCCGTGATCGGCCGGGATACCCCGAACCTGCTGCTGCTGGAGGCGGGCTCTCACCTCGAGGCCATGGGCGTCACGCCCCAGCAGGCGCTGACCTCGCCGCCGTGCGATCTGGGGATCGTGCGCGGCCCGGTGCCACACAGGCCGCGCCGGGTCCTGGTCCCGGTGCGCGGCGGGCCGCACGCCGAACTGGCGCTGCGCGTTGGGCTGGCACTGCGCGCCGAGCACCTCACGCCGCTGCACCTGCGGCCCGACCTCTCGGCCCCGACCGAGCCGCCGTTCCGCGGGCTCGAGCATGTGCTGCGTCACATGCCGGACGCCCGGCTGCGGGTGGCCACCACGACCGACCCGGCCAGCACCATCCTGTCCGAAGCAGGGGGTTGCGACCTGGTCATCCTGGGGGCCACAGCCCAGCCGCTGCAGTCGGGGGCCTCGCTCGGGCCGGTGGCCGACCGTGTGCTGCGCGAGTGCCCGGCGGGTGTGGTGGTGGTCAAGACGCGACGGCCGATGCCGGCCCTGGTGGGCGACATCGAGGCCGTCGGTTCGAAGGCCATCTCGATCCTGGTCGACCGGTGGTTCTCCGAGAACACCTACGTGGCCGACGAGTTCGCCGACCTCAAGCAGCTGGCCGACCTCAAAGCGCGGCGCGGCCTGACCGTCAGCCTGGCGCTTCCGGCGCTCAACGAGGAGACGACCGTCGGGAAGGTCATCCGCACCGTGCGCCGTGCGCTGGTGGAGAAGGTCCCCGTGCTGGATGAGATCGTCCTGATCGACTCGGACTCGACCGACCGCACGCGGCAGATCGCCGCCGATCTGGGCATCCCGGTCTTTGTCCATCAGCAGCTGCTGCCGGAGCTCGGCCTGCGCGCCGGGAAGGGCGAAGCCCTGTGGAAGAGCCTGTTGGTGACACGCGGGGACATCGTGCTGTGGATCGACACCGACATCATCAACATCCACCCGCGCTTCGTCTACGGCATCCTGGGGCCGCTGCTGACCGACCCGCGCGTCCAGTTCGTCAAGGGTTTCTATCGCCGGCCGCTGCGCGTGGGTGACCGCGTGCAGGCCGGCGGCGGGGGGAGGGTCACCGAGCTGACCGCCCGCCCGCTGCTCAACCTCTTCTACCCCGAGCTCTCGGGCGTGGTGCAGCCGCTCTCGGGCGAATACGGCGGCCGGCGGTCGGCCCTTGAGCTGCTGCCCTTCTTCTCGGGCTACGGGGTCGAATCCGGCTTGCTGATTGATGTCTTCGAGCGCTTCGGGCTCTCGGCCATCGCCCAGGTCGACCTGCTGGAACGCATCCATCACAACCAGCCGCTGGAAGCCCTGAGCAAGATGTCCTTCGCCATCATCCAGGCTGTCGTGCACAAACTCGAGCGGCGCTATCAGCGGCCGTTTCTCGAGGACGTCAACAAGAGCATGAAGCTTATCCGCTACCAGGAGGGCGGCTACTTCCTTGACGTTGAGGCGATCGCCGAGGGCGAGCGCCCGCCGATGATCGAGGTGCCGGCCTACCGACGGGCCCACCCGCATCCCTCCCGGGAAGCCCCGGCCGGGTCGAAATCGACGGGATGACGGCCTGGATCCTGGTGCGCCACGGGGCCACCGACTGGAATCGCGACGGCCGCTACCAGGGTCAGGCGGATCCGCCGTTGAATGCCGAGGGCCGGGCGCAGGCTGCCCGGCTGGCCGATGCGCTGGCCGCTCGCCCCATCGAAGCCGTCTACAGCAGCGATCTGCAGCGTGCCCGTCACACGGCGGAGGTCATCGCCCGGGTTCACGGGCAGGCGGTGCACCTCGACCAGCGTCTGCGGGAGGTCAACCAGGGGGCCTGGGAGGGGATGCTCGTCGACGACATCGCTGCCGGGTATCCGGCCGAGTGGCGCGCCATCCAGGAGGACCCGCTGAACGCTCGGGCGCCGGGAGGGGAATCGGCGGCCGAGGTGGCCGAGCGGGCAATGGCCAGCCTGCGGGAGATCACCGGGCTGCACCCGCGGGGACCGGTCATCGTCGTGTCGCACGGACTGACGCTGGGTTGTGTCGTATGCAGCCTGCAGGGGCTGCCCCTGGAGTGGGCGCGCCAGAAGGTCCCGCCGAATGGCTCCGCGTGGGAGCAGACATGGCCCTGATCTCATCGGCCGCCTTGGAAGAGCCGCGCGCCAGGATCCTGCAGGCCCTCACCCGCCTCTACGGCTCTGACGATGCGGAGGCGCTGCTGCCGCGCATCCTCGACCTGACGCAGCGCCATGCGGCGGCGAGGAAGGCGCCCCGCCCCGCCGGCTGGTCCGAGCACGACGCTCTTCTGATCACCTACGCCGACCAGGTCCGCCGGCCACCCGATCAGCCGCTGCACGTGTTGGCTGATCTGTGCCGCGTTCACCTGACCGGCCTGGTCTCCGGCGTGCATCTGCTGCCGTTCTATCCGTCCTCGTCGGATGACGGCTTTTCGGTTGTGGACTATCGCGCCGTTGATCCCGAACTGGGTACCTGGGAGGCGGTCCGGGAGATCGCAGCGGACTTCCGGCTGATGTTCGATGCGGTCATCAACCACGTTTCCGCGGGGAGTGCCTGGTTCCAGGGATTCCTGCGCGGGGAGCCTCCCTACCGCGACTACTTCATCACGCCGGCCGAGCAGGCGGACCTTTCAAGCGTGATCCGGCCGCGCACCTCGCCGCTCCTGACGCCGTTCCAGACCCCCTTCGGGGAGCGCCGTGTGTGGACGACGTTCAGCGCCGACCAGGTGGATCTCAACTACGCCAACCCGCAGGTCCTGCTCGAAGTGCTCGAGACCCTGCTGTTCTACGTCTCGCAGGGCGCCGGGTTGCTGCGCATGGACGCCGTCGCTTTCCTGTGGAAGGAGCCCGGCACCGCCTGTCTGCATCTTCCGCAGACGCATGCCATCCTGCGCCTGTTCCGGGCCGTGCTCGACCTGGCCGCCCCGCACGTGCTGCTGGTCACCGAGACGAATGTTCCCCACGCCGAGAACGTCAGCTACTTCGGCGACGGGCGGGGCGAGGCGCACATGGTGTACAACTTCGCGCTGCCGCCGCTGGTGCTCGACGCCATCGCCCGGGGTTCGGCCGGGACGCTGACGCAGTGGGCGGCGACGCTGGCCGCGCCCGGTGAGCAGACGACCTTCTTCAACTTCCTGGCGTCGCACGATGGGATCGGGCTCAACCCGGCGCGCGGCCTGATCGGAGAAGACGGCATCCTGGCGCTGGTCGAGCGCACGCTGGCGAATGGCGGGCAGGTGTCGATGAAGCAGGGCGGCGACGGGGCCGCCGTGCCGTATGAGCTGAACATCAACTACTTCGACGCGCTCTCCGACCCGCGCTCCGCCGAGCCGCTCAGCCTGCAGGTTGAGCGCTTCATGGCGGCGCAGGCTGTCATGCTGTGTCTGGCGGGCGTGCCGGGGATCTACTTTCACAGCCTGTTCGGCTCGCGGGGCTGGCCGGAGGGCGTCCAGGCGACGGGCCGGGCGCGTACCATCAACCGCCAGAAGCTCGAGCGACCGGAGTTGGAGCGTGAGCTGCGTGATCCGGGCTCGCGGCGGGCGCGGGTCTTTGCCCGCTTCGCGCGCCTGCTGCGCGCCCGCCGCGCCTCCCCGGCATTCCACCCCAGCGCGCGGCAGACCCTCCTGTCGCTGGACGACCGGCTGTTTGCCGTGCTGCGCGAGGATCGGCAGGCAGGCGAGGCCGTCCTGTGCCTGCACAACCTGTCCAACCGCCGCGTAACCGCCGTGCCGGGTCCCTTCCTCGGCGGTGAGCGCGCCGGGCACCCGTGGCGAGAGCTGACGTCCGAGGCCGGATCGCTGGACCTGCGGCGCGCCATCGAGTTCGAGCCCTACCAGGTGCGCTGGCTGCAGCGGCAGGGCGGACCGATCGTGGCCGAGGAGGCAGGGCCCCACTCACCCGGGCCCGCGAGGGACGGAACCCAATGAGGCCAACGCGAAACGGTCGGCGCATCGGATTCGTGGCCACCCGCCTGGACGGCACCGACGGGGTTTCGCTCGAGGCGGACAAGTGGCTGAACGTGCTGCAGGACGAGCGCCATGCCTGCTTCTTCCTCAGCGGTCAGAACGACACGCCGCCTGAGGTCACCCGGTCGGTTCCCGAGATGCACTTCGCCCACCCGGATGTGGCCGAGATCTACGCCACCAGCTTCACGCGGCGTGAGCGGCCGCCGGCGACCACGCAGCGCATCCACGAACTGGTCGATCATCTCAAGGCAGCCGTGGCCCGCTTCGTGCAGGACTTCGACCTCGAGCTGCTGATCGTCGAGAATGCCCTGGCCATCCCGATGCACGTCCCGCTCGGCCTGGCCCTGACCGAGTACATCGCCGAGACCGGCATCCCGGTGATCGCCCACCACCACGACTTCTTCTGGGAGCGCAAGCGCTTCCTGGTGAACTGCGTGTGGGACTACCTGAACATGGCCTTCCCACCCCACCTGCCCTCCGTGCGGCACGTGGTGATCAACTCCTCGGCCTCCAACCAGCTCAGCCTGCGCACGGGGATCTCCGGCATCCTGATCCCCAACGTGATGGACTTCGCCCACCCGCCTCCGCCGCCCGACGACGGGCCGGGCCGCTTGCGGCAGGACCTCGGGCTGGCGCCGGGTGAATTCCTGCTGCTGCAGCCGACGCGTGTCGTGCAGCGCAAGGGGATCGAGCACGCCATCGAGCTGATCAGCCGGTTGGGCGGGCCGGCCCGCCTGCTGATCTCGCACGCCGGCGGCGACGAAGGCCCATCGTACGAGCAGCACCTGCGCTACCAGTCCGAGCGCTGGGGCGTGCGGGTGCACTTCGAGGGCGAGATCATCCGCCCCGAGCGCGGCCGGACGGCCGACGGCCGCCAGGTCTACGGCCTGGCGGACGCCTACGCCGCCTCGGATGTGGTGACCTACCCGTCGGTGGTCGAGGGGTTCGGCAACGCCTTCCTGGAGGCGATCTACTTCCGGCGTCCGATCGTGGTCAACAACTACTCGATCTTCGCCACCGATATCCGCCCCAAGGGATTCCACGTCATTGAGTTCGACGGCTTCATCACCGATGAGACCGTGTGGTGGACCGAGCGGCTGCTCCAGGATCCGGCCCTGGTGGAGGAGATGACGGCGCACAACTATGCCGTGGCGGCGCGGCACTACTCCTATGCCGTCCTGCGGCGCCACCTGCAGGCGCTGCTGACGGACGTCTTCGGAGAACCTGCCGGATGACCCGGTCGGCGGAGATCTTCGAGCTGCTCAGGGACCGGATCGACCTGCAGCGCATTCCCTTCAGCGATCGCGGCTCGCGCCTGATGGTGTTCCGCACCGACGATCACTTCCGCGTGCGGCTGGCCGAGCGCTGGTTCAAGCTGGACGGCCAGCTGTCGACCTACCGCCAGCGGCCGCCGATCGTCGATGCCTGGCGGCTCACCGACGGCGAAGGCACGCCGCTGGCCATGCGCACCGTGTCCTACCCCCACCGGATCGACTGCCTGACGGACATCGGCGCCTTCACGCTGGCCTTCACCGACCCGGAGACGCTGCTGTTGACCCTCCCGCCCCGGGCGTGCGGCGTCTCGTTCGAGGCGCGCCTGGATCGCGTGCGCACCGACCGGCGCGGCGGGACGCTGCGCCTGACCGGCGACATCCGCCGCAACATCGCCTACACCACCAACGCCCCCATCGTGCGCAACGAGATCGAATCGCCGGAAGCCGGGCGGCAGGTGGTGCGGCTCCAGCTGGCACCGCAGGCGCAGGGGGAGGCGCTGCAGCTAAACATCACGCCGCGCCTGGGCTTCAACCGCTACCTGCCCGACGCGGCGCAGGCGCTGGAGGCCGCCGCCCTCCGCTGGCAGGCCTGGTTCGCCGCCGCGCCGTCCGTCGAGCCGGAGTTGCAGCGGCAGTACTACTATGCCTGGTGGGTGATGCGCGCGGGGCTGATCTCGACCCGCTTCTACACCACCCGCGAGGCGATGACGCCGTCCAAGATCCACTACGTCGGCGTCTGGCAGTGGGATGCCTACTTCCACGCCCTGGCCTACCGGCACGTGGACCGGCATCTGGCCCAGGACCAGCTGCGCATCCTGCTCGACCACCAGCGCGACGACGGCATGATCCCCGACGCGGTGCATGATGAGGGCACGGTCACCCACCTGGACTTCCCGGTGGAGGCCGACGTGACCAAGCCGCCGCTCCTGGCCTGGGCGGCGTGGAAGCTGTACCAGGCCAACGGCGATCGGCAGTTTCTGAACGAAATCTACGAGCCGATCGTGCGCTGGAACCGCTGGTGGTTCGAGA
>DYJB01000161.1 GCA_020723365.1 Candidatus Aquidulcis sp.
TACCCGCACGGTGAGCCGATTCGCTTGCGGCGGATGGTATTCGAGTCGGATGCTCTTGCGAAGCTGCCCGCCATCTTGACCGAGAGTGGGGCGCGCCCGGATCGTCCGCTGCTCGTTGTCATGGATGCTACGCCTATGCGCCGTGCCGGCGCGGACTTGAAGCCGATGGTGCTCAACCGGCTGTCCGAGGCCGGGTGGTCACCCTCAGCCGTTGTGGTTCCGGCCGACGCCACGGGCCAGGTGCACACGGACCTGGAGCGGATCGTCGGCGTGCAGGCTCGGCTGTCATCCGATTGCTCCGTCCTGGCGCTTGGCTCGGGCACCATCACGGACATTGCCAAGCACGCCTGCTTCCGCCGCGAGCAGGAAACCGGAGGCGCCATCCCCTTCGTCGTCTTCCAGACGGCCAACAGCGTCAGCGCCTACACCTCGAACATGGCGCCGGTCTTCGTCGAAGGGGTCAAACGCACGCTTCCGTCGCGCTACCCGGATGCGCTGGTCTGCGACTTGGAGACGCTGCGCGATGCGCCGCCGTCGATGACGGCCGCCGGCGTGGGCGACCTGCTGGCGGCGAGCGTGAGCTTCGCCGATTGGTATCTGGCCTACCGGCTTGGCCAGGATGACAGCTACACGCCGCTGGCGGAGAGGCTGATGGAAGGGCTGCGCACGGCGCTGCCCGACGTCGCCGCCGAGTCGCGTGCAGGTGACCTGCGCGCGATGGGCGCGCTGGCCAGGTGGATCGCCCTGGCCGGGCTGGCGATGTCGCTCTCGCATGCCACCACGCCCCTGTCGGGCTACGAGCACGTCCTCTCGCATGTGCTCGACATGCTGGGTGAGTGGCAGCGCAGGCCGCTGGCCGTGCATGGCGCTCAGGTTGCGATCGCCTCCCTGCGCATGGCGTCGATCTACCAGGCATTCCTGAGGGACTTCGATCCGCGGACTGTGGATTGGCCGGCGTGCTTCCCCGGCGCCGAGGGCGCGCGCATGCAAGTGGAAGCCGCCTTCGCGGATATCGATCCCACCGGGAGGACCGGGGCCGAGTGCTGGAAGGACTATGCCGTCAAACTCGAGGTGTGGCATGCGCACCGTGAACGCGCGCGCCGGAGCCTGGAAGCCTGGGCTGATCTGCGCCCGGACCTGGCGCAGCGCGTGTGGCCTGCTGCACAGGTTGAGAGGATCATGGTCGCCGCCGGGCTGGCGATGGACTTTCCCGGACTGCAGCCGCCAGTTGAGGCGGCGCACGCTAGTCGGGCGTTTCTGACGGCCCACTGGATCCGCAAGCGCTTCACGCTCGGAGACTTGTTGCACTTCCTGCGCTGGGATCGCCAGGCGCTGTGGGAGCGGGCCTCGGGAAGGAGAGGCCCATCCGACTAGTCTGCGGCCACTTCCCGAGCAGGGTGCGGAAGCAGGACAGGGACTCCGTGCGCGACATTCCCGGGCCCCCTCGTTCAGGCCAGCGGTCCGGCGTGCGGAGCGCCTCCCGCAGGCGGAGAGTCCCGCGAGCGGAGCGAATGGGAGTGAGGGCGGGGGTGTAGGGGCCGTGGCGCTGCGCTAGTTGAGAGGAACGTGGGTTCCCCCCGACTGCCAGGCAAAGGCGGGGGTGAGGGGCGGTCGCGCTCCTCAAAGAGATCGGTCGGAGGAAGTTGGCTCGCGATCCGGTTGCGCAGATGCAGGCAGAGGTTCAGCGAAGACGCTTTCTACGTTGGCTGGCATGCGGGACGGGGACACACTATCGTGTTGAGCTAGAGCGGGTTGCGGGGAAGCAACACCGCGGGGTACATGGGCAAGGGCATCTCGGTCGGCGGCGCGAGCCCTCTCTCCAGCTGCGAGTGACCGTGGAGGGGAGGCTGCGGAGCAGGCGACGGGCCGGCAGATGCCGGCCCCGGTTGTCTTCGCTACCCCGCGGACGCCCCGGGATCCTTCAGCCCAACGCCACGTCGAGCAGCATCATGACGGCGAATCCGCCCATGGCGCCCAGCGTGGCGATATCGGTCCGGCTGCCGGTGAGCGGCGACTCTTTGTCCTCGCGCTGGGACTCCGGTATCAACTCCTCGACGACGACGTAGATCATGGCGCCGGCGGCGAATGCCAGTGCGTAAGGCAGGATCGGCCGCATGAGCAGGACGGCCGCCGCGCCGAGTACCCCGGCGATCGGCTCGACGACGCCCGAGAGCTGCCCGAGGAAGAAGGCGCGGCCGCGCGAGAGGCCCTCGCCGCGCAGCGGGACGGAGACGGCGACGCCTTCGGGGAAGTTCTGCAGCCCGATGCCGATAGCCAGGGCGATGGCTCCGGGCAGCGTTGCGGAAGGCAGGCCCGCCGCCACCGCGCCGAAGGCCACGCCCACGGCCAGGCCCTCGGGAATGTTGTGCAGGGTGATCGCCAGCACCAGCAGGACGCTGCGCTGCCAGGATGTCTTGATCCCTTCCGTCTCATCGAGGGACAGCCCGAGGTGCAGGTGGGGAAGGGAACGGTCAACGGCGTATAGGAAGGCCCCGCCGGCCAGGAATCCCACCACGGCCGGGAGCCAGGCGGGCAGACCGCTCTCCTCCGCCATCTCGATGGCCGGAGCCAGCAGCGACCAGAAGCTGGCGGCGATCATCACGCCCGCGGCGAATCCCAGCATGCCCTGCAGCAGCTTCTTGTTGACCTGGCGTGTCACGAAGACGGCCGATGCGCCCAGGGCTGTCACGCCCCAGGTGAACAGGGTCGCCAGGAGTGCTTGAACGATCGGGTGGAGTCCCGCAAGGAAGGTGATCATGGCTTGTCCCTACGACCAGGATCGCCGGCCGAGCGCGGGCGCTGTCTTCGCCCCCGGCTGGCTTCCGGCCTGCCAGTGCCGCCGGATTGGCGCCGGCGGCCGGAGAGGGGAGAGCGCACCTTGCAGGGCGCAGCGCGACTAACCTGCGTTCGTACCGGATCGCTGCCAGCGCCCCCGCGGTGATTCGAACACCGAACCTACTGATTCGAAGTCAGGCGCTCTATCCATTGAGCTACGGGGGCAGATGGGTCGATTATACCGGGGCGGGAAAAGGTGTCAACGCGAACCCGGCACGGCTCCGCGGGAAGAGCAGGTCACGCGAAGCGCTCCCCGGGCGCGTGCACTCGCTCCCCTTCGCCGTCGGCGATCGTGACGGAACCCTCCCCCAGCACACGCCACTCTCCCGGCCGCCCAACGATGGCCGTGCCGGCGTCGACGCCGATGGCGCGCGTCCCGCTCGGGCGGAGCGTCAACCACGGACGAACAACCGCGCGTGGAATCTCGTTGAAATGCGGGAGGATCACCGCCTGCGGTACCAGGCCGAACGCCGGCAACCACAGCGCCTCCCGGCCCGGCAGCTGATGCAGCCGGACTCCCGGGATGAATGCGCCCAGGATCATGGCGCCGGCGCTGCAACCGGCCACCACGCCTCCGCGCTCCAGCACCGCGAGCACCGCCTCCCAGGCCGGCGTCTGGGCGAGCGCCGCCAGCAGGTAGTCCGGCTTGCCTCCCGAAAAGTAGACCAGGTCGGCGAAGGCAATGCGGCGGACGATCTCTGGATCGAGACAGTCGGAGCGAGTGCGCGCCGGCACAGCCTCGACGTGAGCGCCGAGGGCGCGGAAGTGCGCTTCGCCCATCGCCGCCCAGCGCTCGAACACCCCGGGGCCATCCGGCGCCGAGGCAGTGGGCAGGATCGCCACCCGCCGGCCGCCGCTCAGGGCCAGCAGGAGCTCATCGACGGCGCGCATGGAGGGGAGGAACTCCCCCGCGCCCACCAGCGCGAGCGTGCAGGCACTGCCGCCTGATTGGAGTCTCGCTTTGCCGTCGCTCATCGGCCCTTGCGCCTTCTGGAGTGGATTGTACCCGGCACGGGGCCGCGCCTTCCGTAGGCGAGCCCGGCGGGCGGCCCTATACTCGGGGTGCCGCATGAGGGAGGCGTGCCAGGCGCGTAGCCCGGCCGCCATCGATCGCTGTTCCGAACCGGCCCGGAGATGGCCGGCAAGCTTCCTGCCATGCGGCGTCCGAACACCCAGAATCCCTTCGGAGGTGCTCGATGATCGAGGCGCTCCTCAGTGAGTCCCAGCGCGCCCTGCGCGACGAAGCACGCGCCTTCGCACGTGACGACGTTCCCCGTGAGCTGATCCTGGATATGGATGCCGGGAAGGTGATCTACCCGCGCGCCTTCCTCGAGGCCGCAGCCCGGCGCAGGCTTCTTGGGCTGCGCTTCCCGGCCGCCCTTGGCGGGCGCGCCCTGGGCTGGCGCGACGAGATCGTCGTCCTGGAGGAGGTCGGCGTTCTCGGTACGGCGCTGGCCTGCCTGTACAGCCTGCCGTCGATCGTTGGGGAAGCGCTGGCGTGTTTCGGGACGCCGGAGCAGCAGGCGCGCTGGCTGACGCCCGTGCTGCAGGGTCGCCTGACCGTGGCCGAAGCGCTCACCGAACCGCGCGGCGGCTCGGACTTCTTCGGAACCTCCGCCACCGCCCAACGCCACGGCGATGCCTACCTCCTCAAGGGTCAGAAGCGCTTCATCGTTGGCGCCGAAGGGGCGGATTACTTCCTGGTCTACGCTCGCACGCGGTCCGACGGCGACCCGCATGCGTCCATCAGCATGTTCGTGGTTGAGCGCGGGCCGGGCGTGCACGTCGAGCATGTCTACGGCCTGCTCGGCACGCGGGGCGGCGGGACGGGGCGGGTGATCTTCCGCGCGGCCCGCGTCCCCGTTGAGAACCTCATCGGGAAGGAAAACGGCGCAGGCGAGATCTTCTACCAGATGATGATTCCCGAGCGCATGACAAGCGCAGCCGGGGCGCTGGGGCTGGGCCGGGCCGCCCTGGAAGTCGCCGCCCGCTACAGCGACCGGCGCAAGGCTTTCGGGCAGAAGATCCGCGCCTTCGAAGGCGTCAGCTTCAAGGTGGCCGAAAGCATCACACTCCTGGACTCAGCCGCCAGCCTTGTGCACGCCGCCGCCACGGCGGTCGATGGCGGCGACGACCCGGGCCGAGTGCGGCGCCTCGTGTCCGAGTCGAAGAAAGCCGCCACCGAGGCGTCATGGGCCGTCGTCAATCATGCCATGCAGATCCTGGGCGGCATCGGCTACACGGGCGTCTACCCGATCGAACGGCTCCTTCGGGATGCCCGCCTGGCGTTGATCTGGACCGGCACCAACGAGATCATGGACCTTGTGATCCAGCATGAGTTCTACCGGGAGTTGGGGTTGTCCTCGTCGGCGCGCGATATCGAGGCGGATGCGCCCGAGCAGGCGAATGAAGGTGAGAAGGTCTTCGAGTGACGGCCGGGCGCAAAGCGCCTAGCGCCGGATCTCGACTACCACGCCGTCTTCGGCCCAGGTGTAGACGTCCTCGGCCGCCTGCAGATCGAGGATGATGCAGCCGTACGAGGCCGGCCGGCCCAGCACGTTGCCCCACAGCCGCACGCCGCTGGAGAGCAGCGGCAGCCCGTGGATGCCGTTGGTGAAGCCGGGCAGCGCGTCGTAGATGCCCAGGAAATGCGGCATCCACAGATCCCAGCGCGAAGCATAGGCGTTCTCAACGTGCGAAAGGACCTGGAACAGCCCCGGGAGGGTGGGCGATCGCGCGATGCCGGTGCTGATGATGTGATCGCTGCGCAGCGCGCCGCCCTCGTAGGCCCACAGGTGCTGTTCGGAGATGCTGATGACGATGCGCTTGCCCGGCACCACCGGGAGGAGCAGCATGGCGTCGCGCGGCGGAAGGACGACGGAGCTGCCCGAAGCGAGCCAGGCCCGCAGGTTGATCTCCGGGTTGTACTCCTCGATCTTCCACGTCGGGAACCCGTGGCGGTACCCGATGGCCGCCAGCGTATCACCGCCCGTCGTGACGTAGGTCCGGGGCTGGTAGCGGAGGATCAGCGTCTCCGCCGTTTCGCCCGCGAGGACGGCCTGCACTCCCCGGGCGATGGCGCTGACCTCCGCCTGTCGTTCCTCCCCGAGTGACAGGGACCACGCCTGCGCCGATTCGATCAAGCGGCCCTCATCGATACTCACCTGGATGCTCTCGCCGACTGCGCTGATGGACAGCCACTCCCCGCGCTCGGCGCGGTCTGGGTTCCAGTTGAGGTATTCGTCGGCCACCGGGTCATACGCGGTCAGGCTGAGCGGAAGGGCAAGGAGCCTCTCGGCCTCCGCCGCCGCAACCCGTGCCGCCTCCTGCGGAGCCGGGGTCGTCGAGAAGATGAGCGGGACGAAGCCGTACCGAACCAGCATGGCCGACGGGTCCGAGGCGATCAGGTCCAGGGTCGCTTCAACCTCCAGGCTCCGTCCGTCGCGGCCGGGGAGCAGGCTGACGACG
>DYJB01000162.1:0-2576 GCA_020723365.1 Candidatus Aquidulcis sp.
AGGCCTCGGCCCCGCAGTCGGTAGACCAGGTGGATGTCGGTGAAGCGCCAGGGTGGATCGGCTTCCTGCGTTCCACGGACGAGGATCTCCAGCCCGGACAGCGCCTGGCGCTGCTTGGTCAGGATGCGCACCACATCGACTGCCGTGCACGACGCCAGGGCCATCAGCATCAGGTCGGACGGCTTGGCACCGACGGCGTTTTCCGGCGTCTGCGAGGAGACGACCACCGGGTGGCCCCCGCCGTCGAAGGCCACGAACTGCTCTTTCTCCAGCCACAGCAATCGGGACTCGCCCACCAGGGCCTCCTGGAAGATCTACGCCGATTCGACGGGGTATAATCCGAAAGGTTACACCCCTTTCGTTCGGAGCAGCCCTTGCCGTTGCCCTGCCCGGAGTGCGGCGCAGCTACAGAGCCGGTCGATGAATCGGGCGCGCAGCGCTGCCCTGCCTGCGGCCTGATCAGCGGGAGTGCCGAGCTCCCCTGCCCGGCCTGCGGCGCGGCGGTCTCCCTCCAATCCGAAGCTTGTCCGGCGTGCGGCGAACCCATGACGCTGTTCGGACAGGTGATGAGCCGGCACGACGGACGGGGGCGGGCCCCCGTCTGGCTCTCGCAGGCCCGCGGCCGGGCGGCGGATGTCCGCAGAGACGAGGAAGCCGCCTCCCGCCGGCGCTTCGAGACGCTCGAAGCGATCGATCGGCGCCGCATCCAGGCGGAGGAGCAGGCTGCCCGGGCCCAGACCATCCGGGATCGCCGCGTGCTGCTCCTCGGGCTCGCTCTGGGCGTGGCGCTGGCGGTGGGCTTCCTGATCCTCGGGTGGATCGCCTGGGCAGGATGAGCATGAGCGCCGAGGCTCCCTACACCGTTCAGCTCCCGGTCTACGAGGGTCCGCTCGACCTGCTGCTGGAGCTGATCGAACGCGCCGAGCTGGATATCACGCGCATCGCGCTGGCCCAGGTGACCGATCAGTACCTGGAGTATCTGCGCCTGGCCCCGGCCCACGACCTGGCCGACCTGGCGGCGTTTCTGGTCATGGCGGCGCGCCTGCTGCAGATTAAGTCGGAGGCGCTGCTGCCGCGGCCCCCCACGCGCGAGCCGGGTGAGGAGGATCCTGGCGATGCGCTGGCCCGACAGCTCATCGCCTACAAGAAGTACAAGCAGGTCGCCGTCCTGCTGGCCGAGCGGGAAGCCAGCGGCCTGCGCACCCACCTGCGATTGGCCCCGCCGCCCTCGGCCGAGCCGACCCTGGACACCAGCGGACTGACGCTCGTCTCCCTGCAACGCGCCATGCTGGATCTGATCCTGGAGGCCGCCCGCGGCCCTGCCCTGGACGAGGTGGTGCGGCCGCCGGTCGTGCGCATTCGCGACAAGATCCTGCGCCTGCTCGAAGCCCTGCGGGAGCATGGCCGCACGACCTTCCGCGAGATGCTGGTCGAGGCGCACAGCCGCCTGGAGATCGTGGTCTCATTCCTGGCGGTCCTGGAGTTGGTCAAGCGTCAGCAGGTGGTCGTCAACCAGGCCGAGCTCTTTGGGGACATCGAGGTGCTGCCGGGTGCGGCCTGGCGGCCGGATCAGGAAGCGGATTTCGAGCTGGACTTCGAGGCGGAGGAGTAGAGCGCGGCGGCGAACAGGGCAAGGCCCGCTCCAACCGTGTCGATCAGCACATCGCGCAGCGTCGAGGTTCGCCCTTCCACAAACGATTGGTGGAACTCGTCGCTGAGCGAGAAGAGCACCGCCATCAGGAGCGCCGTCACGGCGCGGTAGGGGATTGACAGGCGGGCGGGCAGAGCGAAGAAGTAGGTCATCCCCAGCAGGGCATAGCCGATGGCATGCCCGCCCTTCTTCACCAGCAAGTCCAGCGCGCCGAAGTATGGGAGCTGGCTGGCGGGCGTCGACGAGGCCAGGAAGATGAGCGCCATCATCATCAGCGCCGGCGCCCAGCGCAGCGCGATTCGCATGGGAAGCATGCGGCCATTCTACCATCCGGAGTCGGCCGCCCGCCGGCACGTGAGAGAGCGATGAGCAATCGCCTGCAAGCGTCCACCTCACCCTACCTGCTGCAGCACGCCGAGAACCCCGTCGACTGGTACCCGTGGGGGGAAGAAGCGCTGCAGAAGGCACGCCGCGAGGGCAGGCCGATCTTCCTCAGCATCGGCTACGCCGCCTGCCACTGGTGCCATGTGATGGCACACGAGTCCTTCGAGGACGCCGCGACCGCGGCGCAGATGAACGCCGACTTTGTGTGCATCAAGGTCGATCGCGAGGAACGGCCGGACCTGGATGCGATCTACATGGAGACCGTCGTCGGGCTGACCGGATCCGGCGGCTGGCCGCTGTCCGTCTTCCTGACCCCCGCCGGCGAACCGTTCTACGGCGGGACCTACTGGCCCCCCACGCCGCGCCACGGCCTGCCGGCCTTCCGTGACGTCCTTCAGCGCGTGGCCGAGGCGTGGCGCGATCGGCGGCCGGCGGTCGAGCAGGCAGGTCGAGCCTACGCGGAGGCACTGCGCGGCCAAAGCGAGCCGCCGCCAGACAGCCTCGATCTGGAGCCCCTGCTGACGCAGGCTGTCGAGCGCCT
>DYJB01000162.1:2586-6270 GCA_020723365.1 Candidatus Aquidulcis sp.
TCCGCAGCTACGATTGGGAGCACGGGGGCTGGGGCGGAGCGCCAAAGTTCCCGCAGCCGCTGGCGATCGATTTCCTGCTCACGCGCAGCCGCAGGCGCGCCGACCGGCTCGCCCGGGACGAATCCATCCACGCCCTCCGCGGGATGGCGGACGGCGGGATCCAGGATCAGATCGGCGGGGGCTTCCATCGCTACACCGTCGACGACACCTGGACCGTGCCCCACTTCGAGAAGATGCTCTACGACAACGCCTTGCTGGCGCGCACCTACCTGCACGCCTGGCAGCACACCGGCGACCCGCGCTTGCGGCAGGTGGTCGAACGGACCCTCGGGTTCGTGCTGCGCGAGCTGCGACATCCGGACGGCGGTCTCTTCGCATCGCTGGATGCCGATTCTGAGGGCCGCGAGGGCACTTTCTATCTGTGGACGTATGAGGCGGCTCGAGCCGCTCTGGCGAGCCTCCCGGAAGCCGGCTTTGCCCTGCAGGCCCTCAGCATTACACCCCAGGGCAACTTCGAGGGGCGGTGCGTCCTTCGGCGGCCTTCCGGCCTGGCTGATCTCGCCGCCGAGCAGGGTATCGAGGCTGAACGCGTTGCGGTGATCGTCGACCATGCGGCGGCACTGCTCTTCGCCGCCCGGGAGGAGCGCACGCGCCCGGCCCGCGACGACAAGGTCATTGCCGAGTGGAACGGGCTGGCACTGATAGCGCTGGCGGAAGCCGGCGTCGCCATGCGCAGCCCTCGCCTGCGCCAGGCCGGCGCCCAACTCGCCGGATTCCTGCGCGCCGAGATGGTCAAGGGCGACCACGTGCTGCGCACCTGGCGCGACGGGCGGCCCGGTCCGAACGGCCTGCTGGCCGACACCGCCTCCCTAGCACTTGGCTTCCTTGCGCAGTACCAGGCCGATTTCGACCTCGACGGGTACAACTTGGCGGAGCGCCTGGCCGGATCGATCCTGAGGCGCTTTGGCGATCCGGCGGAAGGTCTGTACGACACCCCCGACGATCACGAGACGCTGATCGCCAGGCCGCGTACGCTTCAGGACAATCCGATCCCCTCGGGCAACGCGCTGGCCTGCCGCCTCTTCCTGCAGCTCGAAGCGCTCAGCGGTGACGGCCTGTGGAGGCGCGCCGCCGACCAGCTGCTGGACCGCGCCGGATCCCTCCCGAGCCAGCACCCGACCGGCTTCGCCCACTGGCTGACCTCGGCCGAGATCGCCAGCCACCCCCCGCGCCAGCTGGCGATTGCCGGCGACCCGTCCGAACCCGCCGTGGAGGCCCTGGCACAGGTGGCCTGGGATCGCTTCGAACCGGGACTGGTGCTCGCCGCCGGGACGGGCGGACGTCCCGCCCTCCTTCTCGACCGCGCTCCCGTCGCAGGCGCTCCGGCCGCATACCTGTGCTCCAACTTCACCTGCCGCCTGCCGACCACCGACGCGGTCGAGCTTGCCCGCCTGCTCGCGGACAGCCAGGATTCCGCTCGGACCGCGAACTAGCGTGAGCCACATGGCCCAGGACTGCATCCTCCAAGCACCTCGAGCCGGGGTAAGCCTGGCTGACCAGTCTTGGCATGCCCCCGGGTCGGCGCGCCGCGCCGCGGGGTGCGCCGACCCGGGGGCTCTCCCGCCACGGCGAGCACCGGGCGGGGCCAGGCTCGGGACGTGACATCCTCCGCCGTTGGGCGTAGGATAGCGGCACGTACTTGTGACTGCCTCGGCGAATACAGCGCCGGCTCTCGATGCTGATCTCCAAACGGTTCCTCGACGCCATCCTGGCCCAGTACCGGCTCCCGCCCGAGGGGATCCACGGCGTGGCGCATTGGGCGCGCGTGGCGGAAAACGGCCGCCGGCTGGCGGAAATCACGGGCGCGCACAAGGACACCGTCACGCTCTTCGCCTACCTGCACGACGCCTGCCGCGAGACGCTGGAGTGGGATCCGCTGCGCGGCGTGCGCGCCGCCGAACTCGCCCGGCGCTGGCGCGGGACCTACTTCGACCTGCCGCCGCACGAGTTTGACCTGCTCTACCTGGCCTGCGCCCGCCAGAGCGACGGGCTGCTCGAGGCGGACGTCACGCTCCAGACCTGCTGGGACGCGGACCGGCTCGAGATCGGGCGCGTGGGGATGCTGATCATTCCCAGCCGCCTGTGCACCGAGGCGGCGCGCGATCCGGACCTCATGGACTGGGCCGATCGGCGGGCGCGGCACAACGTCATCCCGCCGTGGATCACCACGATCTGGACGCCGCCCGTCTCCCCCCGCTCGGCCGATGTCGAGACCGGCGCCGGCCTGCCCTGATTGCCCGCAACACATCGCAGAATCGAAGGGGCTCCTGTGGGGAGCCCCTCGAGTTCCCGGCAGGCGATGCTTTCTACTCAACCGTGACGGACTTCGCCAGGTTTCGTGGTTGATCCACATCCGCGCCGCGCAGCACGGCCGTGTGATAGGCCAGCAGCTGAAGCGGGATGACCGTTGTGACCGGTGACAGCAGCCAGGGCGTCTCCGGCACCCACAGGATGTGATCGGCCACGGGAGGCAGGAGTTCGTCTCCATCCGTCGCCACGGCGATCACGATCCCGCCCCGGGCCTTGGTCTGCTCGATCTGCGACAGCATCTTCTCGTACCAGGGGTCGCGGGTAGCGATGGCGATGACGGGCATGTTCTTGTCGACCAGCGCGATCGGCCCATGCTTCATCTCGCCCCCGGGGTACGCTTCCGCGTGGATATACGAAATCTCCTTAAGCTTGAGGGCGCCCTCGTAGGCGATGGGCATGCTGATGCCCCGGCCAAGGTACAGGCAATGGGAGACGTCCTTGAGCGTCCAGGCCACCTTCTCGATCGCCTTCTCACGGTCGAGGCATTGCCCAACCAGATCCGGGATGCGGCGCAGATCGGCCGTCAGTTGGCGCCGCCGGGTGCCGTCGATCGTGCCACGCAGGTCGGCCAGGAGGATCGCCAGCATGTACAGGTCGATCAGGGGCGCCGTGAAGGCCTTGGATGAGGCCACGCCGATCTCCGGCCCCACCTGCATGGTGATCGTCCCATCGGCAATGCGCATGGCCTGCGAGCCGAGGGCGTTGACGATCGACCACAGAGTCGCGCCGCGCTTGCGCCCTTCATCCATGGCGGCCAGCGTGTCGGCCGTCTCGCCGGACTGGGAGATGGCCAGCACGACCGTGTCCTTGTCAACCAGAGGATCGCGGTAGCGGAACTCGGAGGCGATGTCGACTTCGACCGGGATGCGCGCCAGGCGCTCGATCATCACCTTGCCGACCATGCCGGCGTTGGCCGCCGTGCCGCAGGCCGTGATGATGATGCGCCGGATGCGCTTGGCCAGGTCCGGCGTCAGGCCCAGCTGGGAGAAGAGGACGCGCCCGGTCTCGAAGTCGACGCGCTCGCCGATCGTGTCGGTTGACGAGCGCACCTGCTCGTGGATCTCCTTGATCATGAAGTGCTTGTACTCGCCCTTCTCGGCTGCCACGGGATCCCACGGGACGGTCTGCACGATCGCCCGCACCGGCTGGCCGGCGAGCGTTCGCAGCTCGAAGCCTGCGCTGGTGAGGATCGCCATCTGGCCCGATTCGAGGAAGGTCATGCGGCGGGTGTGCTCGAGGATGGCCGGGACGTCGGAGGCAACGAACATCTCGCCCTCCCCCACGCCGACGACGACCCCGCCGGCGATGCCCAGC